>JADHXD010000230.1 GCA_016783145.1 Anaerolineae bacterium | reverse complement strand
GCAGAACCACGCCGTCCTCCAGAGAGGCTGCACGCCGAGGGCGTCCAGCGGCATCCAGAGCAAGACCTGGGTGAGGCTGCTGAACGCGCAGAGACCGAACCCAGCAGACCGGGGCAGGACTTGCCAACTCCGCCCCAGACCTGGCCGCATGCGGAGATGCGGACCGCTCGTGTATCGCCCAGCCACCTGGCGGAGCCACTGCCATCACCTTCCCGGGCCCCAGCCGACGACGTGCAGCGACGACCTGAGCAGGACTCGCCCCCCCAACAGGGGGCGGATCTGAGCCCGGCCGAGACGGTGCGTGAGCTGCCCGCCTCACCTGGGCCGGCGACTCAGCCACCGCTGGAAGCCAAGGAGCTGGAGCCACATCCTCCAGCCAGGCCTCCCATCCCGCCCATCCAGACCGCAGTCGAGGACGCAGGGCGACGACGTGAGCAGGACCTGACCGCCCAGCAGGTCGCAGAGGTACAGCGCCACACGCAGGCGCGCCATAGGCCCATCCCGCCCGAGCCGCCAGCGCAGCCACCTCAAGGGGTCGACGGGATGGAGATCATTCGGTCGGCCGAACCGGGGGCACCACCTGTACAGGCCCTCGTCGAGGATGCGCAGCGGGAAACGGGAGAGGCTTTGCCCGGCCCCCGGCAGGTAGCGGCGAGATCCACAGAGCCAGAACGCGCGGAGGATTCCCAGCCAGTGTTCCCTGAACCGGAATCTGAGACGCCGGCGTCGCCACGGGGAGGACGACCTACAGAGTCGCTTGCGGCCACAACGCAGCTCTCAGCCGAGGACACAGACCAAGACCCAGGCCTCGCCTTGAGGATGCCTGTGCCGCGCCCGTCAGAGAGGGTGACTTCCCTTCAGCAACTCCAGCGCACCCCGGACCTGACAAGTGCCAGGACGGGATCACCAGAGGTGGAACGATTGGAGCGTGTCCAGCCTGCCGAGGAACCTGTCCAGGCGACGCCAGGCGATCAGGGTCGGGTCGATCGGCTTCCGAGCAGATTGGCCTCCCCCGCTGGCCCTGTCGGTGAATCCCCCCTGCAGCGGTCAGTCAACGGACCGACATCTTTGGACGATCGTGGCCCGGTGGTGCAGCGCGTTGGCAGAGATCGCCCTGCAACAGAAGAGCTTGCCCTTCCGGAAAGGCCAGTAGAGGCGCCGGAGCAGCACACAGAAAGCGCAGCAGCCTTGCCTGGCTCTCCGGCCGAGCTGACCTTGCCCGTACTCCCGCGTCTCTCTACCGCAGAACCGCGGAGGGAGTCCCCGCAGGGCCCGATCGGTCGCCCGGAGCCTGAGGAGAGGCTGGATGGCATGCGGGGAGCTGAACGCCCCCTTCAGGAGACTGGCGTCCGAACGCCGGGGGACGTACAGCGCCGGGCAGAGCCGAAAGCTCCCGTGGGGAGGCAGGACGAGCTTCGCACAGGTCCGCCGCTGCAATCGATCTCCAGCGACAGCGAGCAGTCGGCCCCAGTCGGGCCTCTGGCGCACATGGCGATCCTGCCCCAGGCTCAAAGCCCGAGCAGATTCGTGCAGCAGATGGCCGGAGACACGAGCGCAGATATGCCAACACATGGTCGTGCCGGACCCTACGTTCCTACGCGGCCCTCGCGGACGCCCCGCGAACCGGTGCTCCGTCGCAAGGGGCAAGGGCCCACGGGACCCTGGAGCGGCACAAGTCCCCAACAGGGCGTCGACGGCGAGATGCCACTATCGCCGCAGCGAGCGCTGGTGAACGCAGAATCCATCCAGCGGCGACCGCAGGGGGAGGCCAGTGAATCCGTCCCAACGCCGGCAGAGTCTGGCTATGTGGGCGTGATCCAGAGAGTGACTGTTGGCCCAGAAGAGAGCGCGGAACCGGAATCCGGGCAGGGCGAACTGAATCTGGACCGGCTTGCGCGGCAGGTGTATCCCATGATCAGGCGCATGCTGGCCATTGAGCGCGAACGCAGATCGGGCCGCTGGCGCTGAACAGCGCAAGGAGCAGGTAATGCCAGATACACCCAAGGTGCAGAAAGCGACGATCGTCAAGATCGACTCCACGGGCGCTTTGGATATGAACAAGACCGTGGTCTGCCACTTTAACCCCACGCAGTTCGAGATCGTTGGACGGTTCAAGTGGGTCAAGCGGACGAGCATCGGGAGCGACTTCCCCAAGATGACGTTCTCTGGCGGAGACGCTCAGGACATGACGATCGAGTTTCTGTTCGATACAACGGGCAGCGGCGAAGACGTTCGCGAGAGCTACAAGACCCTGCTCGAGATCGCCGCCGTCGACCCACAGCAAAAGAACACTCAGACCGATATGGGGGAGCCGTCCCTGTGCCAGTTTCAGTGGGGCAGGCTCCTGTCCTTCAATGCCGCGATCAGCGCCATCACGCAGACGTTTGTTATGTTCAAGCCCGACGGTACGCCCATTCGTGCCAAGGTCAGCGTCACCTTTTCTCAAGTTGGGGAGGCGACTCAAGGCCAGAACCCGACCTCCTACAGCGAAACTAGAAAGGTCTGGGTAGTGCGCGAAGGGGACCGACTGGACTGGATCGCCTATCGGGAGTACGGCAAGGCGGCCTACTGGCGCCACATTGCCGAATCCAACAACCTGGCCGATCCCGCTGACCTGCGCCCTGGGCAGGTCCTGCATCTGGTTCCCCTGCCGTAGGAGGCGTTTCCCTCCGCTGTGAATCAAAGGAGCACAGATAGTGAGTAGCACGCACTTTACCCAACCCTTGCTCAAGATCAACGGCAGCCCGGTATCTACCGCATTTGCGCGCGATCTGATCGAGGTTGTGGTAGATAGCAGCCTGCACCTACCCAGCTTGTTCACAGTCGTGCTGGATGACCCGGAGCTGACCTGGGTGGATGACAGCCTGCTGAGCATCGGTGCCCAAGTCGAGATCTCGATCACCACGGGCAAGGACCAGGGAGGGTTGAGCGGCACATTGATCAAGGGCGAGATCACCGCTCTCGAACCGCACTTTGCTGCCCAGGGTACTGAACACCTGTCCACCCTGGCCATACGAGGGTACGACAAGTCTCACCGCCTGCATCGTGGAAAGCGAACCCGCACGTTCCTCAAACAGAAAGACTCGGGCATTGTTCAGACAATCGCGGGTGAGGCCGGGCTGAGCGCCGAGGTCGATCAGACCACGGTCACGTACGACTATGTGCTGCAGAACAATCAGACGAATATGGAATTCCTGATCAGCCGCGCCGAGCGCATTGGCTACCAGGTGTCCGTCTCCGAGGGAAAGCTGTGCTTTAGGAGAGGCGACTACAGCCGCGGCGACGGGCCAGACCTCCGCCTTGGCGAGCAACTCCGCGATTTCCGGCCTTGTTGGTCGGCCACTCATCAGGCAGACAAGGTGCTCGTCCAGGGATGGGATACGACTACAAAGAAAGCGATCACGACGACAGTAACCCCGACAGCTTCCCTGAACCAGGGGGGAATGCTCAAGACCGGGGCTGACATAGCCAAGGACGCGTTTCAGTCCGCTGAGGCAGTCGTAACGGATCATCCGGTCCTCACAGTGGACGAGGCCAAGGAGTTGGCCACAGGGCTGAACAACGACATCGGCCGCGAGTTCGTGGAGGCCGAAGGTACCTGCGATGGGGACCCCAGGATCTTGGCTGGCTGGAAAGTCAACATAGTGGGCGTAGGGCAGCGCTTCAGCGGCAAGTACTGGGTCACTTCCGCCACGCATACCTACAATGAGGAGGGCTATACGACGTCGTTCAGCATCACCGGCCGGCACCCGAACACGCTCAGCTACTTGCTTGATTCGGGCAACGGCCACGACCCAGCGCGAGGGATGATGCGAGGCGTCGTTACTGCTTTGGTAACAAACCTGGACGATCCAGATGACCTGGGACGGGTCAAGGTCAAGTACGCCTGGCTGGGGGAGATCGAGAGTCACTGGGTGCGGGTCGCAGCTCCCATGGCTGGGGCCCAAAGGGGCTTCTACTACCTGCCCGAGATCAACGACGAGGTGCTTGTCGCTTTTGAGCACGGGGATCCCCACTATCCCGTTATCATCGGCTCGCTCTGGAACGGCACGGACAAGCCGCCCAAACCCAACAGCGCTGTGGTCCAGGGCGGCGTTGTCAACGAGCGAATCATTCAGTCTCGAAGCGGGCACGTGGTGATCTTGGACGATACGAACGGTTCAGAAAAGATCATCATCCGCGACAAGACCGAAAAGAACGAGATCATTATCAGCTCGAGCGACAACAGTATGGCCATCAATGTCGAAGGCGATTTCACCGTCACCGCCAAGGGCAAGATCACCCTCACCAGCACGCTGGATATGGCCTTGGAGTCGAAGGCGAACAGCAAGATCAATGCCGGCGCCAACCTCAACGTGGAGGCGACGGGCAGCAGCACCGTCAAGGGAGTCCAGCTCACCCTGGAGGGAACGGGCAAGAGCGAGCTCAAAGCCCCGATGGTCAGCGTCAATGGGAACGCAATGGTCGAGGTAAAGGGCGCGCTTGTCAAGATCAACTAGCACAGAAATGGTGAACGTATGAGCTTTCCTGCTGCCCGCATGGGCGACTTGACCGTCAGTGGGGACACGATCACGGGCCCCGGAATGCCTACCGTGTTGATCGGAGGCCAACCCGCAGCCGTGGTCGGCGATGTGGTCGCGGGTAACGCCTGTAGCGGTGCCATCGCGATGGGCAGCGTGACCGTGCTGATCGGCAACCGACCCGCCGCACGCGTGACCAGCCAGGTGACTGGCGTCAACCCCTACAGCGGGGTCCCGGTCACTACGGCAGTTGCCCCACCTGGATGCCCGACTGTCTTGATCGGCGGCTAAGGAAGAGTCCAATGAACGAGAGTGGATGGCGAGACCAAAGAGATCGAGAGTTCTTGGGACAGGGATTGGCCTGGCCGCTCCAGATCGGCTCCAGAGGAGGGATCTCCCTGGCGCGAGGCGAGCGTGACATCGATCAGGCGATCCGGATCATCTTACAGACCTCCCCGGGCGAGCGCGTGATGCGCCCCGAGTTCGGCTGCCGGGTCCACGACCTCGTGTTTGCCCCGCACGACGCGGCTACGGAAGGGCTCGTGGTCCACTTTGTGGAGCAGGCGCTGGAACGATGGGAGCCTCGTATCAACGTACGAGAGGTGAACGTCTTCTCGGAGCGTGGACACGACGGCGTGCTGATGATCGAGATCAGGTACGAGGTCAAGGACACGCACGACGAGCGCAGCATCGTGCACCCCTTTTTCCTGAGGGGAGAGGAAGAACCGTTGTAGTCAAGTCCACCGACCCAGG
>JADHXD010000229.1 GCA_016783145.1 Anaerolineae bacterium | reverse complement strand
AAGAGGCGTGGTTCTCGGATGTGGAGAGCTACTGGGGCGATCCGGCGCACAGATGGCATCTCTACGGTTTCCACCCGCACAACTTGATGCTGGCGCAATCCATCCCCGTGCACTCGACCTATCGCGAGGGAGATACTATTGAGTGGGGCACGGCGGAGATCTCGGTGCTGGAGACCCCAGGGCATACCGATGGAAGCGTGTCCTACCGGGTGGACGTAGGTGATGGGGACGGAGGCGAGCGCTACCTGTTCTGCGGGGATGTGCTCTACGGCAAGGGTCAGGTCTGGGATCTGTACAGCCTGCAGAAGGGGTGGCACACGGAGGACTATCACGGCTTTATGGGAGATCGGGTTCGGCTCAAGCAGAGCTTGCGGAAGCTTGCCGCCGAGGACGCCGTCTCCCTGATTCCCTCCCACGGGGAGGTCGTGACCGATCCACTCCAGGCGATCGACCTGCTGCGGGGACGTCTGGATGCGTGCTATGAGCAGTACGTGGCGATCAGCGCCCTGCGCCACTACTTTCCTGGGCTCTTTGCTCGATACCGCGGACTGGAGGGCGCGCTGCCCATCGTACCCTCGCTGCCCTGTCCCGATTTCCTCCGCCACGTGGGCACGAGCTGGATCATCCTGTCTGAGGGCGGTGCCGCCTTTGTCGTGGACTGTGGGTCTCCGGAGGTGGTCCGGACGCTGCGCGAGATGCGGGCCAGCGGGCTCGCGGGCGACATAGAGGGACTCTGGATCAGCCACTACCACGACGACCACGTGGATGCCGTGCCCGAGTTCCTGAAGGCGTTCGACTGCCCGGTGGTGGCGGACGAGCACGTGGCCCAGGTGATCGAGGACCCGCTCGCCTGGTGCTTGCCATGCATCTCACCCGTTCAGGTCGAGGTCGATCGCCGAACCGGGCACGGCGAACGATGGCAGTGGCACGAGTTCGCCCTCACCGCCTACCACCTGCCGGGACAGACCTTCTATCACGGAGGTCTGCTCGTGGAGGGGCGGGGCACACGGATACTCTTTGTGGGCGACTCGTTCACCCCTGCAGGCATCGATGACTACTGCGCGGGGAATCGCAACTACCTGGGGAATGGCGTTGGGTTCGATGCCTGCGTGGCGCTGGTGCGTGAGCTCGAACCCGATCTTTTGCTCAACTGCCACGTGGATGTGGGATTCCACTTTACCGATCAGGAGTGCGATGCTTTGCGCGCCAACCTGTCTGAGCGGGAACGTTCCTACGGAGAGTTGCTTCCGTGGGATCATCCGAACTATGGGATGGATGAGCACTGGGTGCGCTGCCATCCCTACGAGCAGCGAGCTGCTCCAGGTGACGAGGTGCTGCTCAGGATCGTGTTCACCAATCACTCGAGCTCCGAGCGACAGGCCATCTGTCGGCCCGTGCTGTCCGAGGCCTGGGGCGCCGAGGTCGCCCCGCAGCAAGTTGACACTGGCCCCAAGAGCGAAGGGTGTGCAACGTTCGCGTTTGCCGTCCCGGGGGACGTGGCACCTGGGCGCTGGGTGCTGCCCGTGGAGGTGACCTATGGCGGCCGGCCCCTGGGGCAGTTCCGAGAGGCGATCCTGGTGATCGCCGAACGATAGGCGGTGCCCAGTTCGGATCTAGATCCGCTGCCCCTTGTATCTGAACTGCTGGTCGTAGAGCTGCCGCAGGCCCTGGAGGGTCTCTGCATCGGCCGGAGCCTTGTCTTCCCGCACGCGGGCGATGCGCGCAAAGCGCAAGGCCAGTCCCGACTTGTACTGACTGCTTTCCTGGATCTCGTTAAACAGCACCTCGACCACGACCTGGGGGCGGACGTGGACCGTGCTTCCCTGGCGCGAGCGCTCCAAAGCCAGCAGCGTCTGGGTCATCTCGATGAACTCTGCGTCGGTCAGGCCTTTGAAGGTCTTTCCGACGACCGGATACTCGCCGGTGTCGCCGTCGCGGGCGGCCAGATGGTAGTTGGACAGCCAGCCGTGCCGCCGGCCGTACCCCCAGTCCGCGGCCACGATGACCAGGTCGAGGCTGATCACGTGCTTGAGCTTGAGCCAAGACTTGCCCCGCATGCCGGGGGTATAGGCGCTGTCCAGTTCCTTGGCCATCACCCCTTCGTGTCCGTCGCGGTAGGCCCGCTCGGCGAAAGCCTCGGCTTCTTCGATCGTCGCGGGTCGGCTTCGCCGCACCAGGCATTGGCCGCCCATCGCACCCTCCAGCGCGGCCCACCTCTCCGTGTTCGGCGCGTCGATCAGCAGACGCCCGTCGACATAGAGCGCATCGAACAAGTGGAGCTGAACGGGGATCTCTAGGACCGTGGCGGCCACGTCGTGCACGCGGCGGAAGCGGCGCATCAAGTGCTGAAAGGGCAGTGGCCGGCCCTGAGCGTCCACCGCCACCGCCTCGCCTTCCACGATGGCCTCTCGGGCGCTCAGTTTGTCCTTGACCTCGGCGACCACATCGGGCAGGCTGGCAGTGACGTCGCTCAGGGTGCGCGAGTAGATGCGTACGTGGTCATCCTGGCGGTGGATCTGGACCCGCGCTCCGTCCAGTTTGTACTCGAGCGCGATCTGTCCACCGTAGCGCTCAAAAGCCTCGGCGTGCTCCTCTGCGGTCTGGGCCAACATCGGCTTGATCGGGCGAAAGAGACGCAGGGTCGCTCGTTCCAGCCCCGCCTGCCCTTCGGTCAGTGTCACCAGGGCGACCTCGCCCAGGTCCCCCCACAGTTGGTTGGCTCGGCGCACTGCCCGGGTCTTGACCTTGCCCGCTTTGGCGATGCCGTCGAGCATGATGCCCTCGTTGACACCGTGACGCATCTCCTGATTGATCACCTTGACCAGGTACTTGGCTTCGGTCGGGGTAGCTCGCACGAATAGTTCCCGGAGCAGGGCCTCTTTGCGCGCTCGTGAGCCCCTTCCCGAGCTCTCAGCGATGGCCTCAAAGGAGTGGTACACCCCTACGATAGTCAGAGGAGGCGGGCCGGGTGGATCGCGCCGGGCTTTCTCAAAGAGCATCCCGGCGGCTTGTCCAGGATCGACGGCCTGGGCAGAGACCTCTCGACGAAGGGCGTCGGGAGGGTCGGTCAGTTCGTCGATCACGCCCCACACGGCTTTGCCGCTCACGTTGAGCGCCCGGCCGTCCCACTCGGGAAAGACCTGGCCGATGGTCAGGCGCACGGCAGGAGGGATCTCTTCGGGTGGGAGTTGACGCAGGAAAGCGGCTAGTAGTGCGGCCAACTCTGTGCGCTTGGTCGTACCTTCCAACTGCTCGCCCAGGTGGGCGAGCATGACAAAGGGCGTTTCGCTCACGGGGTGCCTCCTGCTGATGGAACCCGATCGCAGCCGGGTCCTCGACGGCGGCTAGCCGAGCTGATCGAGGCTCGGGTCAGCTTCCAGTCCCGCCTGCTGGTACTTGGCTTGCCTTCCCTGCTTGTCGTCATTGGCGATCTCGCGGGCGACCTGTGCTACGACCTCTGCGTGCGCCCGGGGGACGACGATGACTCCGTCCCCATCCGCGACCACCACATCTCCCGGGTAGACGCGCACGCCTCCGCAGGCGATGGGTACGTTCTCTGCGTCCCACTCCAGGCGGCCCGGACGGATGCCGCGAGCGATCCGGCGGGAGTATACGGGCACTTTTTGCACGATCAGCTCATCGGTGTCGCGGCAGCCGCCGTTGGTGACGGCGCCCCGGGCGCCTTGAACGATCCACCCCAGAGCGTTGTTGGAGCCGATAAAGCCCACGTCCCCGACCTCAGCGGCGTCGATCACGAGGATCTCGCCGGGTGTGATCGGTTCCCTGGGGCCGGGCGCGAGCTGGCGGTACCAGTCGCTCTTCCATACCTTGTACTCTTCCAGGGGAAGAGGGCGTGGTACCACCCGGCCCGTGGGCACAAAGCGCAGGGTGTGGGCCACGCCGTAGATGCGGTGACGAAAGCATTCCACGTCTCTCCACAGCGGGCGTATCTCCCAATCCATCGTGCACGTGTCGATCAGGCCGACGGCATCCAATCCATCGCACACATCTGTCACTCTCAGGCCCTCATAGAGGGCGAGCAGCTTTGAGATGGTGGAGACGTCGCACGCCCACCGGATCCCGCGGACCATGAGATCGCGGTAGACGAGGTTGCCGTGGGCCGCAGCATCGTGTCCCAGGGCATTGTAGAGCACGTGTCCCTTGCCATACGCCTTCGTGTAGACGATGGGCTGGGCACACTCTTCCCAGCACGCGGTAGCCAAGACGCGCACTCCCTGCGGTTTCCTGTCCAGGACGTACAGCTCGTCGACGATCTCAAAGGACTCGATGCCAGTGGTCACAGGGTGCCTGTTGTCTTGGATCTCGACGCGGAATCCCTGCTTGGGGGGATGGCGGTCGAACCTGCCGCCAATCAGATCGATGTATGCGACGCTCTCTGCATGGGTCACTGCTGCAGCGTGGATGCCTACTACAGCCCCGCCCTGTCGGGCAAAATCGACGAGTCCCTGCTCCTGGACAGCGGTGAGTCCGTCCATCGATGTGCACAGGACGCAGACGTCGTACGTGCCCAGCTCATCGCCGGCGAGGACCTCCAGGCTGTGACTGGCCTCGATCTGGATCCCATCCTCTTGCCCCAACCAGGTGGTGATCTGCGAGCCCAACTCCTGAAGCTTGTGCCACCGGTCATCTTGGCTCAGAATCAGAACACGTGCTGACATAGAGGCCTCCATTCTATGGTGGTGGGACGATTGCCCTGTGCATCTCTCTGACGGCTCATCGCATGGACCTGCCCTCAGACACGGAACTGCTTGCTCGGAAGAGGTACGTGGGGAGTCATCATCGGTATCCCAATTGGTAGGCCAAGCTTATCACAGTGTAGTGGGTCTGTCAAGCTCGGGCTGCAACACGGTCTTGCCAAAATCCAGATTTCCCGTACAATACCCGGATGCCGCTCGGAAACGTGAGCTTGAGCGGCCACAATCTGGTCCACGAGGAGAAGACATGATGAGCCATAGCAGTGAGCAGTACGTCGATCGCCATTCACGCCCGTCCGACCTGCGGATCACCGATCTTCGCATAGTCAATCTGGTCAAACTCCCTATGCACTGCTCGATCCTGCGCATCGACACGAATCAGGGGATCTCGGGCTTTGGGGAGGTGCGAGATGGGGCGAGCAAGACCTATGCACTGATGCTCAAGAGCCGCATCCTGGGAGAGAACCCGTGCGCCGTCGACAAGGTGTTCCGCAAGATCAAGCAGTTTGGGTATCATGGTCGCCAGGCGGGAGGTGTATGCGGTGTGGAGATGGCGCTGATG
>JADHXD010000081.1 GCA_016783145.1 Anaerolineae bacterium | reverse complement strand
GCGAACCCGCTGACGACCCTGGACTCGAACCGCATTCACTACGGCGAGATCGAGGTGGTGGGTGCCTTCTCCTACCATCCCTCCTTTCACGAGCTGGCCTTGGACGCGCTCCGCAGGGCGATCATCCCGGCGGACAGACTGGTGACGCACACCTTCCCGCTGGAGGAGGTCAGCAAAGCGTTCGAGACGGCAGCGAGCGGCGAGGGACTCAAGGTCGTCGTCAGTGCATAGTCCACGGCCGGCTCCGCGCCTCCCTGGTGAACCGATTCTTCAAGGGTCAATGAAAGGAAAGGGAAAGAATGGATCAAGAGCAGCGGCTAGAGTGGTTCAAGGAAGCCAAGTTCGGCATGTTCATTCACTGGGGCCCCTACTCTCTGCTGGCTGGGGAGTGGAATGGACGCCGGATTCCCGTTGGCGAGAATGCTGAGTGGATCATGCAGAAACTAGAGATCCCGGTCCAAGAGTACCGCAAGATCGCACCGCAGTTCAACCCGGTGCGCTACGACGCGGAAGAATGGGCTGAACTGGCACGTGCTGCCGGGATGAAATACCTGGTGATTACGGCCAAGCACCACGACGGCCTTGCCATGTATCACTCACAAGTCAGTGACTACAATATCGTGGACGCCATGCCCTATGGGCGCGACCCGATGCCAGAACTGGCAGCGGCCTGCCGGACAAGGGGCATCAAGTTCTGCTTTTACTACTCTCACCGGGAAGACTGGGATCACCCCGATGCGTACGGCAATTTCTGGGACTATGATGTGCCGAGCAAGGATTTCGAGCGCTATCTGGAGGGAAAGTCCAAGCCGCAGCTTCGGGAGCTGCTGACCGGGTACGGCCCGCTGGGCCTGATCTGGTTCGACAGGGGGATCAACACCCAGGAGCAGGGCAGAGAGTTCGCCTCCATCGTGCACGAACTGCAGCCGCAGTGCCTGGTGAACGGGCGGGTCGGGCACTATGACAAGGAGCTGCTGGGGGACTACCAGGACCTGAATGACAACGGGATGCCCATCGGCGGGATCGAAGAGTGCTGGGAAACCCCTCAGACCTTGAACGAGACCTGGGGG
This sequence comes from Anaerolineae bacterium, assembly GCA_016783145.1. GTDB lineage: Bacteria > Chloroflexota > Anaerolineae > JAFGEY01 > JAFGEY01 > BS750m-G44. The sequence continues at coordinate 21,364 of JADHXD010000081.1, read as the reverse complement.
TACAGCCGGTTTGACACCCAATGGAAGAGCTCAGAGATGGTCATCCGCAGGCTCGTAGAGATCGTCAGCCAGGGTGGGAACTACTTGCTGAACGTCGGCCCCACTGCAGAGGGGATCATTCCCTCGGCCTCGGTCGACATCCTGCGCCAGGTGGGGGCGTGGGTGGAGCGCAATGGCGAGAGCATCTATGGCACCACCGCCAGCCCGTTTCCGGGCCTGCCTTGGGGGCGGTGCACGGTAAAGGGGTCGAGCCTCTACCTGCACGTGTTTGACTGGCCGCACGAGGGTCGTCTCGAGATCTCCGGTCTGAAGAACAGAGCCCTCAATGCTTACCTGCTGGCGGACAAGGACCAAGAGCTGCAGGTGACGCAGACGGGAACGATGGTCTGTGTCTCCGTGCCGAGCGCTCGACCGGTCGATGAACCGGACACCGTGATCGTGCTGGAAATCGCCGGTGCTCCGGAGGTCGATCCACCGGTCGTCGGACAGGGCGGGGAGGGCACGATGCTCCTGGATTACGTGCACGCGCTCACCTCGGGCCGGGCGATCAAGCGATTCAACCGCAAGGGGCGATTCTACATCTCCAAGTGGACCGACCCTGAGGATACGGTCACCTGGCACCTGGACGTCACCAGCCCGGGGACATTCGAGGTCAGTGTGACCTACTCGGCCCGGGAAGAGTGGCTGAGCAAGGAGTACGTCGTCTCTGTCGGGGCGGAGCGGCTCACGGCGCAGGTCGAGCATACCGGGGACTGGTACGAGTACAAGACTTTCGAGATCGGCACGGTCGATCTGCCAGAGCCTGGAAGGTACACGCTCCAGATCTGCCCCGCATCTCCCTCAATGGAGGATGTGATGTACCTGCGGTCAGCGCAACTGGAGCGAGTCAGCGAGTCGGCCAAGTAGAGGATCGGATCTCACCGCACACCCGAGGCCCCGGTTCGTGACAGGAGCTCAAGGCCGACATCTGCCAGTTGCCGCTGTGGGTCCCCCAGGTGACAGAGGCGGCCTGCCTGGTGGCCGCGCTTTTGGCGGGAGTCGGTGCGGGCGTCTATCCCGATCTGGGCACGGCCGTGAAAAGCGCGGTGTGCGTGGAGCGACGGTTCGATCCGGGGCCCGACAGCGCGGCGGCCTATGAGGAGCGTTACCGGCTGTACAAGCAGATGTATCCCACGCTGATCGCATTGCAGCGACAGATCTGAGGGGTGTCTCTTGGGAGGAGCGCCTGACTGCCTGGCGCTGATTAGGGCTGTTCGAATTTGAACCCGTGGCCGCGCACGGCATGGATGTAGCGATGGCTGGGCTCCGCGCTCATCAGCCTCTTGCGCAGGCGTCGGATCAGCGAATCGAGGGCGTCTCGGCTGATGCCGGAAGGATCGGCGTCGGGCCAGCCGATAGCGATCAGCTCGTCGCGAGAAAAGACCCGTCCCGGGTCACTGGTGAGGGCCTTGAGTAGGTCGAACTGGGCGCTCGATAGGGCTGGCTCAAGCTCGTGTCCCTGAACCCATACACGGCGCGCATCCTCGTCGATGAGCACGCAGCCTGTGCCCTCAAAGAGGGGAGCGGTGGCCTCGCTGTCCGCAAAGACGAGCTGATAGCGAGGCGCGATCTGGATCTGGTCTCCGTCCTCCAGGCCAACGGGTCCCGTAGCGAGTTTCCCGTTGACGAACAGTCCGTTCTTGCTGCCCAGGTCCTGGATGACGTAGCGCGTTCCTTCGCGGCGGACCTCTGCGTGGTAGCGTGAAACCCATCGATCGGGGATGACCACGTCGTTGTCCTCTCTGCGCCCAATCGTGGTCGTCTCTTGGACGAGAAGCCAGTTCTGACACGCTTTTCCGTCCAGCAGAAGGACGAGAAGCGCTTCACGTGAAGTCTGGTCGTTCATAACCCCTCCAGAGGCCCAAGCTGGGATGAGCGGACCTTGTGCCGGGCTGTTACTTGCCACATCTCAAGCCGGTTTCTCGGCAAGGGCCAAGAACCGATCGTCTCAAGTTCGGCGGTCCCTGACCGCCGGACGAAGCCAGGTCGCCAGGATGAACACACTTTTGGAACTGCCAGTTGGCACTGTACTGCGAGACCGATACCAGATCGTATCCCTGATCGGGCAGGGCGGGATGGGAGCGGTCTATCTCACCGAAGACACCCGCCTGCCAGGACGGCGCTGCGCGATCAAAGAGATCCGCCTGCCGCCCGACCTCGTTGCCGGAGCTGATCCCTCCGGGGCAAGGCAAAGGGCGCGCGAGCAGTTCCGCCGCGAGGCCACCGTTCTGGCTCGCCTCGATCACCCCAATCTGCCCAAGGTCTCGGACTTTTTCACCGCCGCTCCCCAACTGCCCGGCGATCTCTCGGGCACGGGAATGCTCGCCGATGAACGTGACTATCTGGTGATGGACTATGTCCCTGGCGACGACCTCCTGCACATCGTTCGCGAGGCGCGTCGCAAGGCACGCTTCCTTCCTGAAGCGCAGGTCCTGGCCTGGATCGAGCAGGTATGCGACGTCCTGTCCTACCTGCACCGGCAGGAACCGCCCGTACTGCACCGCGATGTCAAGCCTGCGAACATCAAGCTGACTCCCGAAGGCGACATCAAACTGGTTGACTTTGGCCTGGTCAAGCCGATGGACGCTCCCGGCGAGACCACGTTCACTGGCCTGCGGGGCGTCGGTTCGATCCCTTACACGCCCCTGGAGCAGTATGGCGACTTTGCCGATCACACCGACGTGCGTTCGGATCTGTACGCTCTGGGGGCGACGACGTATCATCTGCTCACCAGCAGTGAGCCACCCAGCGCCCAAGAGATCTTTGTGAATCCCGACGTCCTCATACCGCCCCGTCAGATGAACCCCGATATCTCCCCAGCGACCGAGGGGGCGGTCTTGGCCGCGATGGGATCTCACCCGGGCGACCGCCTACCCACGGTCGATGCCTGGCGCCGCCTGCTGCGCTCTGTCCCTTTGCCTGGGGGGGGCATGTCCCCGGCCCACCCCTTGGACACACTGCCATCGGCGCGTTCTCCGTGGGCGCAGGCTTGGCGCGAGAACGGCTGGCTCGTCGTGACCGGCGTGCTCCTCACCGCTCTGGTCCTCTATCTCACATTCCGCTAGCGAATGCCGCTGTCCCGCGAGGGCCTTGCCCCCTTGGAGCGCGTTTGGCAGCCCACGCCGGTTCTGTTTGACCGACGTTCACTCACTGTGGCCGGAGGATTACCTCCCCCTCGATCCGAATCCGACTGCAGCGACGAGAGCGATCCCTCCGCCAAAGGCCAGCAGTCCACCTGCGACCCAAGACGGCAGCCTCATCCACTGGGACAAAGGCATCCACCCCCATCCGTAGGCCAGGTAAGCAGCCAGCCCTCCTATCCAGGCCGCGAGCGCCAGCCGCGCCCGGCGCGATGCGTTCCTCCTTCGACCCCGCCACAGAAAGCCCACTCCTGCGGCAAGCAGGAAACCCCCCAGGCCGCCGAGCAGGTCGACCGGGCGACCCCGCCACGAATCCAGCAGGACGACGATAGGCGCGGGCTCTGGGGTAGGCGTGGGTGAGGGAAGTGCGGTCGGCGCTGGATCCAAAGGGGGTGTCGGGGGAGAGGCCAGCGTTTCTGTGGCCGTTGGCACAGGCGTCCGGGTAGGGAGAGGGGTCGATGGCGGTGGGGTGGGCGTGGGGTCCTGCAGGGCCTCAAAGATCAGCGGCGGACCTTCCGGCGCATCGACACTGCTGGCTGTGATGAGGATGCTTCCAGGTCGATCGACGGATAGCTCGGCCTCCGCAACACCGCGCACGGTCGGGTGGACGGACGTATCCACGATCTGTCCCTGGGAGACCCCAGGGCCTGGTTTACCCTCTCGGGCGACAAAGCGCACCTGTGTCCCGTCGGGCACGGGGTTGCCGTTCCGGTCGCGGATCGTGCTGGTCCGGACGTGCAGCGTGACCGGGACGTAGGACGAGGACGCGACCGGCTCGATCATGCTCAGCATGATCTGCTGCCCTGGATCGGGCGCGAGCTGTGTACTCAGGTCATAGTAGGTTCCTTCGATGCTCACCGGCGATCGGCCCGGCGGCCTGATCTCGCCGAACAACGTGCGCACCGATGCTTCGATGAAGGGCTGGGTCTTGCTGTAGAGGACATAGTAGGCCGTTAGTTTGCTGATCTCAGTGGCATCGAGGTAGTAGGGGGCCGTGTAGGCCAGCACCACCACGTTGGCATTGTAGATCTGGTGTGCGTTCTGGGCCAGAAAGAGCCGCAGTGCATCTGAACTGGGGTAGCGTGGATCGGGATCGAGCATCGCAAAGACGATCCATTCGGCCTCCTTCAGTAGCTCCCCTACGGGCGGGGTGCCTCCGGTACCGGCATCATCCTCGGGAGAGGCTCGGGTGAGGTGTGACCGGAGCTGTGCATATGTGCGTGTGTGTACGCGCGCCGGGTCGACCTGTCCCGTGCCCTCTGGCCCGTACAGCCCGAGAAGGGTTTCCTGGACCGAGTGCAGGGCAACCAGAGGGCGTGGATCGCACTCGGGAACGGTGTCAAAGCACTCCCTGATCGAGCGTTCCTCGGCAAAGATCAGGATGTCCTCCTCCCGGCGCGGAGCCGGAGGCAGCGAGTCGACTGTTGGCTGCAGGACGGTCACCGCCTGGCGGGCGATCTCGTTCACGACCGCTGCACCGCGCTCACTCCCGATGACGGACAGCTCTTCGGGAATGGTCAACACCTGTTCAGGGGACATCTCTGGATACAGCTTGAGTTTGGCGCGCAGAATGCGGGCCAGCGCGTCATCTACCCGGGCGGCAAACGCCGGATCGTCTTCGTAGGTGTCGCGAAAGTACTCGAGCACCTCGACGATGTTCTCATACTGCTGCGTCCAGTCAAAGGTCAGGGCAAACTCGGACAAGATGAGCAAGTCATTGCCTGCCAGGAACGCTTCCCGGGCGATCTGGCGGTGGGGAAAGGTCGTGAGCTGGGGATCATAGTACTTGCGGACCGCAGGCACACCCAGGGAATCACTGACTATCAGGCCGTCCCTTCGCCACTCCTGGAATTCAGGCATCTCAAGCAGGGCCTGCATTCCCTCGGCATCCAAGCTGATGGGACGTGTGAACTGCCGGATGTCGCCATAGAACCCCCGGTAGCGGATGTGTGAGGACATCATCGCGTCGGTGCGGTCCAGACCATCCGGATCTTGCGCTGTGGTGATGGCAAAGAAAGGCTCCAACTCGACGCGCCTGAGTTCCTGGAGAGACTTGTCCACGGTGGCTACTTCATCGTCGGGCAGGCGGTCGCTGCCCCCGTGGCCGGGAAAGTGCTTGGCAACGGTGAGCACTGCGCCGTTGCTCCCCGCGTGAACGCCGCGGACATAGGCGCGTCCCATCTCGCCCACCCAATACGGATCACCGCCAAAAACGCGCGTACCGATGTCCCCCTTGCCGCCGGGCCGGGGATCGTCGAGCACGTCCACCACCGGTCCTAGGAGCATGTTGATGCCCATCGCGGCGAGCTCGCTCCCGGCGATCTCTCCAGCCTGCTCTGCGTGGTGCGTGTCCCACGTAGCTCCGATCGCCATCGGGTTGGGCATGGGGGTGATCCCGCTGGTGATCCTCGTGTAGGGATAGTCGTCTCCTTCGTGATCGATGGCGATGAACAGGGGAATGCCCGACCCGGCATCGGCGAGTGCCATGCCCTGCAGCGTGTTGCACAGGTGGGCCACTTCGCTCGGGGTGTCGGGGCCATTGACCACGTTGTTATTGCTGCTGAGGAGCACGATCCCGCCGATCTTGTGCTCCTGGATCAGCCTTCCTGCCCTGGACGTAGGGGAAGGATTGCGCCCCCAAAAGGCGACGACAAAGAGCTGTCCCACCTTTTCCTGTGTGGTCATCTGTGCCATCCTCTCGTCCACAGGATCTGCCTGAGCAGAGGCAGGAAGGGTGCCTGCCACGCCGAGCAAGAGGGAGAGGAACAGGAGCACTTTTCCGTTCCGCCAAGTCTGGGTGAGCAAATCGATCTCCGTGCTGGCCAAGAGAGGGACCGTGTCCTCATTATAGACGATTTGCTCCTGCATGTCCAAAGAACCTGAGCCCGGGCCGGACGACATAAGAAACCTTAAAAAGTTGCGCGAGCTATTGACACTTGGGGTGAGATCGAGTATAATTAAAGCATCAAGTCCCAAGAGATCGAAACACGGAAACAGGCGAGTTCGGATTTCTCTGAAGAGACTGCAAACCAGAGAGTTCCTGGAGAAATGAAAAGAGTAACCAGGAAACAGGCGAGTAGAGGAATCAGACAAAGAGGAACAAGGTCTGTGGAAGTAGAGTAAGTCACTTGGGGCTTGGTGTTTCTGGCCCTCGACGCATTCTTTGTGCGTCGGGGGCCTTTTGTCGTTTCAGGTCTGTGTGCCGATCGGCAGTCGTCGCTGGGTAATGGCATCCTCTTTGAGGATGCCCACGAACGGCAGATTCCGGTATCGCTCGTCATAGTCGAGCCCATAGCCCACGACGAACCGGTCGGGTAGCATAAAGCCGGTGTAGGCCGGCTCCAGGTCAAAGAGGCGCGTGCGAGGCTTGTTGAACAGGGTACAGACTCGCAGGCTGGCTGGATATCGGGTCTCAAGGGTGCGCAGGATGTAACGAAGCGATAGGCCGGTGTCGATCACGTCCTCGACAAAGAGCACGTGCCGTCCCTGGATGCAGATGTCCATGTCTTTGGTAAAACGCACAACCCCCTGGGTCCGTGTGCTGGGGCCATAGCGGGTGATCCCGATGAAATCGACGTGGATCGGGATCGTGATCGTGCGCACCAGGTCAGCCATAAAGATGAATACCCCGCGCAGTACGCCTACCAACAAGGGAGACATACCTGAATAGTCGGCCGAGATCTGAGCTCCCAACTCGGCGATGCGGGCCTGGATTTCCTCCTCTGTGATCAGCACTTCAGCAATATCGTCCAAGAAAGTGTTGTCGGGATGCCCGTTGTCGTTCACCGTTTCTCCTCCCCTGGTCGTCCTCCTCCCACACTGCCCTGGGACCGGGGGCAATTCTTGCCTCAGGTCATCTGCGTGCGGGCCAAGGGTGGGCCACCCTTTCTCTAGCTATCTTGGTCCTCGTCCTCATCTTCGGAGGGTCGGAGGTCGTCAAATAGCCCAAACTTGACGGCCATGTTCTCTACGTCTCTCCGGTAGACTAGCTTGCACTTGACGCCGGGATAGAGCTTGCGCAGCAGCCGGAGTTTCCGGTTCTTCTTGGTGACGAGACTCTGTTTCATGGTCGTCAGTTCGATGTAGAGATCCTCCTCTACCAGGTAGAAATCGGGCGAGAAGGCGTTGGTGACCCGGCCTTCTCTGTCCCATTCCAGAGGAAAGGTCATGGGCTCGTATTCCCACTGGGTCTCGTAAAAGTCGAGCACCCGGGCGAATGCTTCCTCAGCAGGATGAGAAAAGGAGGGCGGCTCGCCTGGCTGGCGCTTGGGGTTAAGGATAGGCTGCGGGCTCAGTGCGCCGGGCTTTGAAGGATTTGCTTCTTTGGCCAATGGGCGTAGACTCCTTTCCTTTTGTGTATCATACCATAACTGCCCGACAATGACAAGGAAGGGCAGGGACGGCACCCCGCTTTGACGCTTCTCGTGGGCTGTGCTATGATTGCAGGCTGGGCCTGCCTGCACTCAATCGCTTGTCGAGGATAGGGAGCGATCTATGAATGAGCACGGTTCACCTCGCAAAGCAACACCGATCACTCAGGGCAGTCCTCAGCCTGCTCCACCACAGACGCCTGCTGAGGGGAGCCTGCCGTGTCGTGGCGGTGAGCATACGCGCCAGCCGAACTCGCGCGGCTGTTTCATCTGTGGGTTGGGCAACCCACTCGGCCTAAAGATGGTCTTCTATGAGGATGCTGCGAGCGGACGGGTTCGCGCCGATCTGACCGTGCCGGACGTGTTCCGCAGCTATCCGGGCGTGGTCCATGGCGGTATCGTGGCCACGATTCTCGATGAGACGTCAGGGCGGGCATTGATGCTCCATACTGGCGACATCAACACGTTCTTTGTCACCGCCAAGATGGAGATGCGCTATCGCCGCGCCACGCCGACCAACACCCCTCTGGTCGCGGTTGGGTGGGTGGAGCGGATGAGCCAGGCGCGCGCCCGGGTCAAGGGGGAGCTCTGTCTCCAGGATGGAACGGTGCTGGCTCAATGTGATTCGCTCGTGGTGCACCCTCAGTCCGAGTTCCTCGATCGCTGGGATGAAGAGATACCCTATTGGCGTGTTTACAGCGATGAGGAACTCGACGACGCGGGTCTCTCGATCGGGCGGCTATCGCTTGACAATAACCGTGGCCCTACACTATAATCGACCAGCGGAGAGTGCACACCCGGCGCCACGCGCGTCCTTATCCTGCATAGGGCTGGAGCAGAACAGTGACAGAGATCCTGGTAGTAGATGACGATCGTGATGTGGCTCAGAGCGTCGAGCTGGCGCTGAGACGCCGCGGTTTTCGAGTCACGCTGGCGTACAGCGGTGTGGAAGCGATCAAGGTGCTGCGGCGCTACCGCCCTGACCTTGTGATCCTGGATGTGCTGATGCCGGGCATGGGCGGGCTGGAGGTCTGCCGCCACCTGCGCATGGACGACATCACGGCAGATCTGCCCATCATCTTTTTGACGGCACGAGGCCAGGAAAGGGATCGCATCGAAGGGTTCAAGGCTGGGGCAGATGACTATGTGGGCAAACCATTCAATGTGGAGGAACTCGTCTTGCGCGTCAACGCAGTTCTCCGTCGCTCTGCGAGAGCGCCAGTGGAGACAGCGCCCCCCGTGCTCCGGGTTGGCGGCCTGGTGCTGGACACCCGTACCTTTGAGGTCACGACGCCTGAGAAGAGCAAGGTGCTGCTAACGCCTACCGAGTACGATCTGCTCTACCATCTGATGCTGCACGCGGGTCAGGTCTATTCGAGCGAACGTCTGCTGCAGGAAGTCTGGGACTTTCCCCATGACACAGGAAGCACCGATCTCGTCCGTGCGCACATCAAGAACCTGCGGGACAAGATCGAGCCAGATCCTCGCTCGCCCACTTTTGTAAAGACGGTTCCTCGCCACGGGTATGTGGTCGCCAGTGATAGATAGTGTCCAGAGCTTCAAGGGAGTATGATGCTTGACGGCCCCATCCTTGTCGTAGACGACGCACCTCACATTCTTCAGCTCGTCAGCCGATTCCTGCGCAGCGCAGGCTATGAGGTGGAAACGGCGCTTGACGGCTTGATTGCCCTGAACCGTCTGAGCGCCAAGCCATTTGCCCTCGTCTTGTCCGACCTCAAGATGCCGAACATGGATGGGCTGGATCTCCTGCGAGAGGTCAAAGAGCGCTACCCGGACACCATGTTTGTTCTGATGACCGGCTATGCGACGATGGATTCGGCGGTGTCTGTGCTGCGATACGGGGCGTATGACTATCTGACCAAGCCCCTTGACCTGCATGACCTGCATTCGACTGTCCAACGCGCGTTGGAGCATCAGTCGCTGGTGATCCAAAACAAGCGATTGATGGAATTCCTAAAGGAAAAGAACGTCGTCCTCGAATACCTTCACCGGGAGGAGCAGCGCAAGACCGAGCAATTGCACCAAGTGAATGCGATCGCGCAACAGATCACTGCGATCCTGGATGCCGAGCAACTGGTGCCCCATGTGACCAGGGTCATCCGGGCAGCCTTTGATTTCGAGACCCTGAGTTTCGGATTGATCAAAGGACACACACTGTCCTTTGAGGCAGGCGAGCTGGCAGGGACTGAGGAGAAGGTCCGTGAGAGCCTGTGCTGGAAGCTGACGGAAGGAGGGCGTGAGCCCTATGTTCGCTCTCGCACGGGAGAATCGTTCGCTCACGTACCGTACGACCTGATCTTCCCATTGCGGGCTGGTGGACAAGCCGTGGGGTTCTGGCTGGCCAACTGGCGAGAAAACGCCATCTTTCGAGAGGAGAACCTTCCGTACCTGGAATCCCTGGCCGCTCAGGTTGTGGTCGTGTTGCAGAACGCGCGGCTGTATGCCCTGGCCCGGCAGGCAGATGAGCTGGCCTTTCTCAACGAGGTTGGGCGGGCCGCAAGTCAGAGCCTGGATCTCGAGGAAACGATCCAGAGCATCTTGGTCTGTGTGCGGGCTACCTTTAACGCGTCCCTGGTCGAAATCTGCCTGTTGGGCGATCAGGGAGCGATCCAACAAGTGTTCAGCCTGGTCGAGAACACGTTCGAGCCTGATTCCTCCTCTGTCCTGGGAACCGAGTTCATAAGCCAGGTTGGGGAGACACCCCTGATCGTTCGCGGAGCAGAAGAGGTCGCCAGGGTACGTCCCGACGGGATGCCTCCTCTGGCCTTTGGTGCACTGCTTGGCGTGTCACTGAGATTCGGCGAACGGCGGATTGGCGTGCTGAGCGTCGGAAACCCTGGTCCGAACCTCTATGATTCGGAGGACGGGCGCTTGCTGCAGGTCGTTGGGGGACACGTGGCAGCGGCGATCGAAAACGCCAGGTTGTTCCGGGCAGTTGAGTTGGGTCGCCAGGAAATTCTGAACAGCCGCGATACGCTGCAGACACTCTTTGATGGCATTCTGGAGGGGATCTACATCGTTGACCGGGATCTCAGGATACTGGCAATCAACCGAACGCAAGCGCGTTGGGCAGGGCTCGCATTCTCTGAACTCGTCGGGCATCCTGCACAGAAGGGCTTTCCGGCGAGTCAGTCCGCGCTGCCTTTGATCGAAAGGACGTTCCAGACAGAGAGGCCCCTGTCTCTCACGGAACGCCAGCGAGCAGAAGACGATCGATGGACCGAGTGGGAGATCCACACGTATCCCATCTTGAGTTCGGCCAGACTTTCTTCACAGGTACACGCAGTCGGATCCTACCTGCACTCTGCGCTGCTTTCGGATCGTGCAGCGGATGACGAGGAGGTCTTTGCCGGTCTCTCGGCGCCTGAGGACGGAGCGCAGGCCAGTGAGGACTCTTCCGGGCGGACACGAGGCCTGTCTCAAGTAGACCGCGTCGTCGTCGTGGTGAGAGACGTCACAGAGGAACGTTGGTTGGAGGCATCGCTGAATCAGTCCGAGAAGATGGCCTCGGTGGGGCAGCTTGCCTCCGGGATCGCGCACGAGATCAACAACCCAATGACGGTGATCTCGGCGAACGCCCAGATCCTGCGTGAAGAGATACCGCGCACGCACCCCTACTATGGCTCCATAGAACTGATCGATCGTGCAGCCGATCGGGCGTCGAGGATCGTACGCAACCTGCTCAACGTCTCCCGTGCGGAGCAGTTTGAGTTTGTGCCCACCGATCTGAACCGCTCTCTGCAAGACGCGATCTCTTTGGCAGAACCGCAGATGCACAAGTCGAACATCGAGGTGCTTGCCGAGCTCGATCCCAGTCTTCCTCCTGTTTGGGCCAGCCCGGATCACCTACACGCTGTGTGGCTGAACCTGCTCCTCAATGCCCGTGACGCGATCGAAGAGGCTGAGCGTACAGGGTGGGTGAGGGTTACGTCTTCCCATCACCAAGACTGGGTGGTCGTCTGTATCGCAGACAATGGCGTGGGCATACCCTCCCATATGCTTGGTCGAATATACGACCCCTTTTTCACGACCAAGCCGCCAGGCAAGGGCACCGGTCTGGGGCTATTCACTTGCTATCGAACGGTCACCCGGCACAATGGCGAGATCAACGTGAGCAGCCAGGTGGGAGAAGGTACGAGCATTGAGGTGTCTTTGCCGGTTCAGCAGGAGCGCGTTCCTGGCGAATAGGCAGCGGGCGGGTGGTCCACTGTAGAACATCCCTTTGGCAAGGGACAAAAGGTCACGATGTCCAAGAAGAAGCGAGGGCCGCGCACCAACACGATGCGTTTGCTGGATGCGCTGCATGTGCCCTATGAGGTGTTGACCTTTTCCGCCGACATCCACTCTGGGACCGGTGTAGCAGACGCCGTGGGGTTGGATCCGAGCACGGTATACAAGACGCTGGTCGTCCGGAGACCACAGGGCAAGCCGCTGCTGGTCATGGTCGCTGGAGACGAAACCGTGGATCTCGGGGCTTTGGCCGCCTCAGTGGGGGAGAAAAAGCTCTCCATGGCCGCACACCGAGAAGCCGAATCGCTGACCGGGCTGCAAGTAGGCGGCATCTCGGCCCTGGCTCTGCTGAACAAGGGGTTTGACGTCTGCATCGACCGTGCCGCCCAGCACCTGGAGCGAGTGACCGTCAGCGCTGGACAGCGAGGGATCAATCTCTGTCTCTCGATGGCCGACTTGTTCCGCGTCACGGGTGCCCGGTGGGTGGATGCCACAAGGGGGGACCCCGCGGCTGGGGAACCGCCCCCCTCCTGAGGTCTTGCCGCCCACAGGGACGGGGCGCCCTCATAGGGACACCAAGTGGAACTCGCACAATTGGGAAGACGATATCATCCACGGATTTGCCGTGATCTGCGCCATCTGTGGACGGGTTCGCCAAAGTCACTGTCCATGTCTATCTGACTGCTCTATCAGGTTCCCCCCTGAGGCAGCGTGTGGACTAGGCTTCCTCCGTCTCCTGCTCCTGGAGTTGCTGCGCAAGCTCGCCCCAATCGGGCAGGTCCTGCAGCCTTTGCAGGCCGAACTGCTGCAGGAACTCAAAGGTCGTTCCATAGAGGATCGGGCGGCCTACCGTTTCTGCCCGTCCTACCTCCTCCAGGAGACCTCGCCGGACCAGCGAGCGCAGCACAGAGTCCGAGTTCACGCCCCGAATCGCCTCGATCTGGATGCGAGTGACTGGCTGACGGTAGGCGACGATGCTCAGTGCCTCCAGTGCGGCAGACGAGAGCCGACCTGATATCTCCATCCCCAAGAAGCGCTCGATCGCGGGTCCGGCCTCCGGTGCAGAGACGAGCTGGATCCTGTCTCCTCTGCGCTGGAGACGCACCCCCCGATCGAGATAAGCGGCGTTCAGGGTCTGTAGAGCGGTCTCCACGTCTTGGACTTCCACCTCCAGCGCCGTGGCAAGGTCTTGCACGGTCACCGTGCGGTCGGCGACAAAAAGCAGGCTTTCCACCAGAGACTCCAACTTCACCTGTTTCTCCTGGTAACCGGGATGTGGTATAATGCTCCGACTTGTACGGTTCGAGAGCGGTCTGTCTGATGGGAGGAAAGGACGGTCATGGTGGGCGCGACGTCACGCGGTTCGGTTGTGGGATTGGTCGCAGCGATCGTGCTCTGGCAGGCGTCTTCTTGCTGCTGCCTGGGAGGGGCGGCAGCGCCGCCCATGACCCCGTTTCCCGTTTCCGAGGACCTGGCACAGAAGGTGCGTGACCGCGTCAAAGAAGTCGAGCTTAGGACGGGCACGTTCGCGCTCGAGATCAGCGACGAGGAGTTGACCTCCTATGTGATCGCCCTGCTGCAGTCTGGCCCCGGCGACTTTCCCGCGCGCGATATGCAGGTCCAGTTTGGCGATGGCTACGTGGACATCTGGGCGACCTTCATCGACGTTGCCCCCACCGAGGTCCCCGCCTACATCCGAGCGACCGTCGAGGTGGTGGACAAGCAGGTCGTTTTCCACATCACCGAAGCCAACGCCGGGGCATTCCCCGTTCCTGGTGCGCTGCGAGAGTCCATAGCACAGACGTTGAGCGAGACTCTGGCTGAACAGCAGCTCGGACTGCAGGTCGCTCAGGTCGAGATACAGCCAGGCAAGATGATCCTCACCGGCCAAGTGACCGGTGACATCCCCGACCTGCCCTAGGTCCGGTCGAGATCACCCGGTCGTCTTCCGTATGCCCTCTACACAAAGCGATCGTCTGCCTAGTGTTCGCTTTCCCCGGGCTCTTTCGGGCTCTTGACCTCGATAATCTCGCTCTCCGACCCCTCAGGCTCGACGGATTCCAAGGGGGGCGGAAAAGCAGCCGGCTCTGGTTCTCGCTCAAAGGACTGGAATGCTGTACGCGGAGGCTCCACCGTCGGCGGCACCACGCGAGGGGGCACTTCGGGTAGAGGCTCCACAGGAGGCAGTGTCGCGAGCGGGGGTTCCTCGAGCTGCGGCTCTGCCTTCTTTGGTGGACGCTTGTCACTGGGGCGAACCTTGGGAAGGGCCGCGGGCTTGAGGACGACGCTTACCTCCCCATCCACCTGGAGCCCAAGCTGCTCCTCGATCACCTCGTGCGCGACAGCTCTGATCTCGTTGCTCTTTTCCAGCACACTCACACCGGGCGCGGTCTCGACGTACAGCGAGACGCGGACGCTCTTGCCCTTGCTTCGCACTTTTGGCCTGACCCGGAGCACGTCGGGCAGCAGGTCGATGTGGTAGGCCAGGTTCTCGGAGACCCCATCCATCATCAGCGATCCGCTGCCATCCCGTAGCCGGACCGTGCTCCGGCGCAGGCGGATGACCTCCAGGGCCAAGAAGAGCAGGCCGACGAAAAAGATGACCATCCCTACCGCAGCCAGCAAGAGCCGGACGCCGATCTGCGCGGTCTGGTCCAGGCTGTTCAGCCACTTTAGGTTGGCCGCGACCACGTCTGCTCCGTATCGCAGCGCGTACTCGGCCTGCTCGGGAAACATCAGGCCCAGGGGGATCACGATCATCGCGGCTAGAATGAGCACGATGACGACGATGCGGTTAAGTACGTTCATCCTTTCACCTCCAGATTGACTAGGCAGGCTTGCAGAGGACCTCTGAGATAAAGACATCAGGGTAGCCCCAGGAGGCCTTGATCACCAGTGCGGTATCCGCACCTCGGCTTGAGCCCCCGATGCCGATGACGGTCTCGCCTTCGTCCACCAGACCGGCTTGCACCGCCAACACGGCCACCTGTACAGCTACCTTGGTGCCCTGTCCGAAACGGCGGAAAGCCGTCTGCATATCCGATGGGTAGGTCGAGTCGATCTCTCGGGAAAAGATCACCCGTCCTGCCTGCTCAAAACGCTCGACCTCCTCAGCCGGGAATCTGTCCCGCTCGATGCCCACGGCGATCAGGTTCAGGCCGGAGCATACCTCGAGTGCTTTGCCTGCGGTGTAGCCGCGCGTGCTGGCCATCACGATGGACTTGATCCCTGTCTCGCGCGCGTGTTGGCACGCCAGCTCCAGAACTCTCTCTGTGTTCTCGGGCCCTGTCTGCTCAAAGTACTCAATTGTGCGCTTCATATCTCTCTCCTGTTCGTTTGTGGATTCTAGTGCTATGATACCACAGATCGTGAGTGAGAGCAATAGGTTGACTCAGATTCGTTAACGCCGTTTGCGGATGCTCCATATGGCCCCGACAAGCACGCCCATCGAGGTCAGTGTGCTGAGCGCCAGCCCGGCAGTATAGCTCCGGGGCCTGTACGTGAAGCGCACGACGTGGGTGCCCTCAGGCAGGGACACTGCGCGAAAGTGCACGTTGGCTCGTTCTATGCTTGCCGGCTCACCGTTCACAGTCGCGTGCCAGCCGGGGTACCACGCGTCGCTCAAGACCAGGTAGCCGGGGGCGGAGAGGGTGGCCTCGATCACGATCTGCTCTGGATCGTACGCCGTCACGGTGACCCGCGGCTCGACCCGTGTTGCCTGGTCGATCTCTTGCCCGCCAGCCAGGATCGCCGTGCGGGCCGGATCGTACGAGGGGCTTGCCATCGCCTCCAGCGCCAGCTCGTCGTCGGCGATGACGCGTGTCTGGTGGACGACGTAGGCCCGGGGGAGTGCGTCGAGGACCTCATAGATCTTGACGTCGCCCGAGTGTACCTGTCGGAAGCGGCCTTCTGTGGGAAGGAGGAGGGGCACGCTGCTCCCGTCGCGCTCGTCGATGAGGGTGATCCCCCGAATATGGAGCGAACCGCCAAAGGGCAGCGCTTCGATCCCCAACCGCGCGACCTCCACAGGGGTCCGCCAACTCAGTCGTGTGACATAGTCGGTCCCTTCAGCCTGCTCGGGCCAGCGGCGACCGATCCGGGCCTGGCCGTGGGCCACGTTTTCTCCATAGAGTCCCTCCGATGTATCCCTTCCGGCGCGGAGGAGGACCGTCATCGTCTCGCCGCTGTCCGTCGTCAGGTGGATCTCGGCCACCGGAGCCCCATCGCTCACCGCCTGTGCGTTCTCCAGGTAGGACACGATTCCCAGCCCGGTTGCCGTGTGGTCCAGCCTACCTGGCTCGACGGCCGCGCGGGGAGTGCCCGCCCCCAGGACAGCATCGAAGGCCAGATCGTAGAACACGTCGTCTATCCAGATGTCGTGCACCTTGTCGGTGATCACGTAGCGAACACCGAGCAGCGACAGGAGGCGGGAGGAGGGAATACGCTTCAGCCCCTCTCGCAGGCGTCCATCCATCCCGATCTCGGACTCGTCCAGCAGGAGGCGCTGCAGGTGGATGTATCGTGCCAGCGGCAGGACGCCTCCGTCATAGCCATCCACCGCGTATATCTGCCAGGCGAGCGGCAGGTTCGGGGCGATGATCTCTTTGCGCTTGGCGGACACGATCAGGTCATAGACCTGTCTCTCTGAGAGCCGGTCGCGATACATCCGCTCCATCTCGCGCAGGTCTCCCGGGTCGAAGAGGATGTCCGACATGCTTAGAAACCGGCCCGGTGCGACTTCCAGGCTCTGTGCGGCAAGGATGTGCGCCGGGGCGGTTCGCAGCGACGAGAACGCCTCGGGGGCGGTGGGATGGCTCGTGGGAAGGGCCTGGGCGGCGGCGTACAGCTCGACGGCGGCGATCGCTACCGATAGGGGCCCGAGGATGGGCAGGGCTTTCTTCCAGGGAAACGAGGGAGTGGCTGCACGGCGCGAGCGGAGCCAGTCCATCGCCTGCTGCAGTCCCAGCCCGGAGAGCATCGCTGCACCAAAGGCATAGAGGAACAACCACCGCGCGGGCACGCGAAACAGGGAGAATCCGGGCACGACCTTGTAGAGCACCGGGTAGAAGGGGTTATAGAGGCCCAGGGCCAGGAAGGCGCCCACTCCAGCCAGAAGGAGCATGGCGCTCGGTGCCCCCCTGCGGCTTTCCTCGGCCTCGCTCGCGCTGCCTCCGCTCCGACCCCGCATCAGGAGGACGCCGGTCGCCAGCGCGGCCCAGAGCAGGGGGGTAAGCCCCACGTACGCCAGGTACTCGGTGAAAAAGCTGCCCCCAAAAACGTCGGCCAGGTTCTGGCCCCACGGGGGGAGAAAGGTGAATCGCAGCAGCCGGGGGAGGGGCTTGAGCGAAAAGGAGACCGCCTCCCGGTAGCTCAGCCCGGCACCGCGCAGAGAGAACCGGGACAGCTCCAACGTGGGCAGGATCTGGACGCCAGCCAGGCCCGCCCCGACCAGGGCCACGAGGCCCAGTTGGAGCAGCGTGCTGAGCATGCGCTGCAAGGGGGAGTGCCAGGAGATCTGTCTGCGCAAGGCTCGCCACGCGTCCTTCAAGGCAGGGAGGGTGGCATACGTGCCCAGCCCAAGCATGCTGATGTAAGAAGACTGCGCGTGCCCGGCGAGCAGTCCCAGGCCAAATACGATGCCCATCGCCAGCGGAGCGGCCCATCTCCGCCCCCCTCGCCGATCCCAGAGCAGCAACAGCAGAGGAAACCAGGCGGAGACGTTGAGTTGGTTGATGTGCTCCGCCTGCCCGCTCAAGAACCCGCCGAGGGCAAACGCGCTGGCCCCCAGGAGTGCGGGGTAGATGGACAGTCGCAGTGTCTTGCGGGCATAGAGGTAGGCGAACACGGCGGCCAGGGTCACGTGCAGGACGAGGGACCAGGCGACCAGCTTGGGAGCCGACAGCCAGCAGAGCGCCAGGTTGAAGGGGTAAAAGACCGCTGACTGCGAATTGGCCAGAAAGGGGACACCCATAAAGAGATAGGGATTCCAGAGTGGGATCTGGCCGCTGCGGATGGCCTGGGCGGCGTAGGCACGGTAGGGGTAAAAGTAGGTGAATGCGTCCACGCCGGACATGATCAGGTTGCTCAGCGCGATCTGGGAATAGAATGTCAGGACGAGGGCGCACAGCAAAGCCACGGCGATCGCATCTGCCCGGAGTGAGCGCTTGCGTTTCGGGCCTTGGCGTGTTCGTGTCTCAGCGAGCATAGATCTCGACCAGAGGGATGCCTTGGCGGCTTACCTGGTAGATCGGATCTCGCAGGCGCAGCCAACTTCTCGTCGATTCGTCCAGGCCGGTTTGGCGGTACTGGATCACCGCATAGTTCGCCTCGTCGATGGGCGCCTCCCACGGTCGAGCGCCCTGTCGCGCAAATACAGTCACGCACGGCGAGACGCAGGCGATCCGCAGGTCACGGTCCAGTGCGCCCTGGAGCTGGTAGTAGAGCATGACGTCGTGGCTCCAATCCTCCACCCAGACGATGTCCCCTGGCTGTGCGTGCGCGTTCAGGTAGGGCAGCGTTTGTGCATAGGTCTCACACCAGTAGGTCGTCTCCAGGCCCAGGCGAACGGCACCCGGCAGTCCCCCGACCGTCTCCGAGTAGTAGGAAAGCAAGTGAGGATACAGGCTGAACGCGCTCGCCACCGGGGGGACAAAGACGATCCCCGCCAGGATCGTGGGAACCGCTACCTTCCAGCTAGACCTTGCCGTCCAGGGTAGCGCCTTCTCCAGTCCGTGCAGCACCCAGGCGAACCCAAGTCCTGCCAGGGCCGCCAGGTATGGGAAAGCGGGCATGAACAGTCGCTCGTTGTCGTATACCATGCCTTGCCCGGCGGCAAGGGCCGCCATAGGCGTCAGGGCGCAGAGGACGAGCAGCCCACCCAGCGCTCGTTCCCTTTGCCGCCCAAACGTGCGCGTGATGCCCAGGAGGTAGAGGATCGTCGTGGTCAGGGGGACGACCGCCAGGGTCATCACGAACGGGAAATGCCAGGGAGGGGGCATTTGAAAGCGCCCCAGGTACCACTGGCCGATCTCCCAGTGATCCACGGTCACGAACCGCACATACTCGATCAGGCGAGGCATCGATTCGTGATAGAGCCAGGGCCACAGGGTCAAAGAGAGTGGAATGCCAACCAGTCCCATCACCGCCAGGCGCGCGAACAGGTACCGCCTTCGCTGGAAGACGAGCGTCCAAAGGAACAGCGCAGGAGGCACGAGGATGGCATTGATCTTGGTCGCCATCGTCAGCCCCCACACGATGCCCATGAGAACACTCCACCCTCCTCCCGGGCGATCTCTTGTCCGCCAGAAGGTATACACGACGGCGAACGAGGAAACCGCCGCCGGTACATCCAGCGCGGCGAGATGTGCGTGGGCAAAGAACCGGGGCATCGTGAGCAGCGCCCCCACCGCTGCCAGGCCGGCACGGTGACCGTGAGCGCCCGCGATCATCGCGTACAGCAGTGCCACCAACCCCCCGACGAGGGTCATATTGCCCAGGCGGTGAGCGGTCAGATCGTCGAGGACGGCTCGTGACGCGGCCCAGACCAGACCCGACCACACCTTGTCCAGGGGAGGGTGCTCGTGGTTCAGCTCCCAATCCCTGTGGATCCCGTGCGGGCTGAGGGCCTCGCTCGGATGAGTGACGAGCGTGCCGAGCCAGGAGACATAGGATTCGGACGCCGCGATGTACGCGGGTTCATCCCAGGTCAGGCCGATGTCCGGAGCCGTCGCCGTGAGCAGGACCACGGTGAGAAGCGCCAGCACTGTGGCCCACAGTGCGGTCCGTGCTCGCCGGTCCGGCTGTTTGCTAGACGCGTTCATGGGAACGCTCCCGGGTGTGCGTCGCGGCGCGGTACGTGCGCAAACGTGACGGGTTCTGGTGCGGCACGCCGTGCACCACTATTTCTCCAGCTCGATCCGGCAAAGCTGCAAGGAAACGCTGCCATCCTGCCGGCGTGCCTCGTAGATGGGCTGCAGGCGGACCCCCGATGCCTCTGGCTCCATCGTGCGCCAGTCGGGGAGCACGATGTACTGCTCTCGGTCTGGGGTGCGCAGCGCCTCCCGCCGTAGGTGCTCTCCCGATTCCCACCACCGCAGTTCCAGGTCGGCGTCGTGCAGGTAGTATGTGTAATGCCAGAGCAGCCAGTGATGGTAGAGTACGGCATCCTCAGGGGCGTTCTGCTTGAGGTACGCCGCGACCTCGTCCAACCCCTGGTAGGCCCAGTGCTCGCCGCCGACCGGATATCCGTTCAGGGCACCCTTGCTGCCCGCGATCGCGGCGGAGAGGACGATGATCAGCACGCACGCCGAACGCACGCCGCGCAAGAACCGCCCGGCACGGTCCCCTCGCCCTGCAATCTGTGTCAACCCCCTCTCTCCCTGAGCGACGACCCGTGCCCCCAGCAAAGCCACCACCGGGACGAGGGGCAGTAGATACCGGTCCCAGACGCTGAACCGGAGCACCGTGTGGAAAAGCAGGTAGCCAAGCCCATAGGTCACCAGTGCCTGGTCGAGGGTGGTCTCTTGGGCCCCACGATGCCGTCGCCAGCCGTGGAGCAGCAAGCCCGCGACGCCCAACAGTAGGAGCACGTTCAGCACGGGCGAGCCTGTCAAGTAGCGGGCCCAAGACAGCCATTCCATCAGCCGCTCTCCCCACTCGATGACCGGTGCCCAGGCCAGTCCACCATAGCTCATCGTGCTCTGTGTCCAGTAGCCGGGCCGGATCGCCCAACGCGCCGAGTCCCAGGCGACGACCAGCCCGTAGGGGAGGGCAAATCCCAGCGCCCCGATCGCCAGGCGACGCCCAAAAGCAGGGAGGCGTCCTCGCCGGACCCCGGAGTGGAAAAGCAGAACCTCTCCCACGAGGACGACCAGTGGGATCAGCAGGGCACCGTGCTGCTTGGTTGCCTGCGCCAGGCCCAGCCAGATCCCCGCCCACAGCCAGCGGCCCCTGGCGACGGCGTACAGTGCGCACAGCATCCATAGGACCAGCATCGGATCGGTGAACGCCGTGCGGGCGAACAGGATGTCAAAGGGAGACAGGGCAACAAAGACGGCTGCCCAGATCCCTGTCCGTAGTCCATACAGTGTGCTTCCCAGGCGGAAGGTCAACGCGATCCCCAACATGCTGGCTGCCAGGTTGGGAAGGCGGGCAGCGACCTCACTGGGACCAAACACGCCCATCGCACCAGCCAGTGTGTACAGGTAGAGCGGCGGCTTGTCGACCGGCACGCCGAGCAGCAACGGGTCATCGTCCAGGATCCTCAATGCCCATCCTGCATACAGTGCTTCATCGGCGTGAAAGCGATCGGCGGTCAGTGCGGCGATGCGCAGGACAAAGCCTGCAAACAGGATCGCGGTCAGAAGCACGGCTGTCGATACGACTTGCGAGTGCTCTCGCCGGCGTGGAGCCGGCGAGAGCGTGCGCGTGTGATACACGTCTATCCGATCTCGGCCATCATGGCGATGGCGGTGAATCCCTATGAACTGGCGCCCGGCGTCGGTGTGAGCAGGTAAGGGGGGTCCGTCATCCACTCGAACAAGTGGTCCAGCGGGTAGACCGGGG
>JADHXD010000228.1 GCA_016783145.1 Anaerolineae bacterium | reverse complement strand
GACCTGCCAGTACGCTTCAGAACCACGCATACGGTCCAGGGAGTGCAGCACCCCGGAGACCCGCCGGCGTATGGCTTGCGGATCGACCGTGGCACGGGCGCCCGCAGAGCCGGCAGGCGGAGGGCGCATCAGGGCCACCTTGACCCGGATCGCGTCGACCAGATCTGAATCGCGCGCCGCCAGGCCCTTCAGCAGCTCTCGCAGCTCCTCGCGATCCAGGTCGGCAAGGAGCTCGTCCAGGGTAGGACGCTTCTCGCTCTCGTACGCGCCACGGTAAGCGGTCATACTGCTCCTCCTCCATCACTCCTCCCCTGCACGCGACGCAGGGCGGCTTTCTTAGCCGCTGCGGGCTGTTCCTCCCTCCCTTGCGACTCTTCCGCGGGGTCGCGCAGCAGTCGGGGTGGGGGCCGTACTACCCCCTCTCTTGCAGCTCTGCCTCGGGCTGGGGGCTGTCCCTCCCTCCCCTGTGGCTCTGCCACCAGGGAGGCTAGGATGGGGCCTCATACGGCGGCTTGACCACCTCGAGGCGAATACCTATGTCCCGTCACAGCAGACCGCATCATCCCTACTGCTCCGGCTCGCCACGGTGGTACTGCTCAAAGAGCTAGTCAAAGAAGCGCTCTTTGGCACGTGGATCGGCCGAGACCTCGGCGTAGAACCGGTAGAACGCGTCCACCATCTCAGCAAAGTGCTCGTCGGCGACCTGGTCAAAGAGCAGCCGGAAGGTCTGGGGCGGATTGACCTATGCGCCCTTTTGAAGGGCGATGTCCTCCGCCAGTTTGTCCTGCAGGTGTGTGATCGCCGCCTGCATGTCACCGTTGGTCTTGATCCCAAATATCTGGTTGAGGTCCTCGATGATCACCGAAAGGAGATCCTTCTCTTCGGCACTTGGTCCCCGTCCGCCGCTCTCTCTGCCAACCGGCGGCAGCTCGCTCTCTCCCCGCTCCAGCTCGATCGCACCACCGTAGGTCTCCCGGGCGCGGTAAGAGTCAATCTCTACCTTGTCCCGCAGGTCGGCCGGCAGGTGAAATCCCTCGATCGGCAAGCGACGCAAAAGCAGCCGGTAAAAGTGGAAGCGCTTCTCCCAGTCAGTCTCTGTAAAGGGCAAGATCTGGGCCAAAAAGGCATAGAGGCGCACAAAGTCATCCAGCTTGCCCCGGAACTCACCCTGCTCCTCCTTGGGGGCGAACGCCACACGCCCGGCGACGGGATCCAGCAGGGTATACAACGCGCTGAGCGCCTGGTTGGGTCCTCTGAGGTAGGTCTCGATAAAGGCGTCGATCTCGTCCTCGTCGCAAAAGTGATAGTCATCGAGCTCGGCCTGGAGCTGGTAGAGCACGTTGGGATCGGTACACTCGCTCAGGAGCGTGGCCTCATAGTAGGGCTCAAAGGCGCTGCGGATCTGATCGGCCTCGTTGGCAAAGTCGAGGACCATCGTCTCTCTTTTGTGGGGCGGGCAGATGCGGTTCAGGCGGGACAGGGTCTGCACGGCATTGACCCCACCCAGCCTTTTGTCGACGTACATCGTGTGGAGCAGGGGCTGGTCAAAGCCGGTCTGAAACTTGTTGGCGACGATCAAGAGGCGGTACTCGGGCCTTTTGAAGGTCTCTGCGGTGGCGCTCTCGGGGATGCGCACGCCCGCGGAGCGCGTGTTCATGCCCGTCTCTGTATAGTCGTCCGCACCATCGGTGACTGTGCCTGAAAAGGCAACCAGCGACTTGAAAGGGTACTGGTTCTCCTGCGAGTAGGCATCGACAGCCAGTTTGTAGCGGACAGCGTGCAGACGCGAGCGAGTGACGATCATCGCCTTGGCTTGCCCATCGATGAGGTGGGCCACGTTGTGCGCAAAGTGTTCGACCATGATCGCCACCTTGTGCTCGATGGCGTGACCGGACAGCTCGACCAGGTGCTTGAGCATGCGCTGCGCCTTGGCCCGGTCGTACTGCGGGTCATCGGTCACCGTCTTGACCAGGCGCCAGTAGGACTTGTAGGTGGTATAGTTCCCCAGCACGTCGAGAATGAATCCCTCTTCGATCGCCTGGCGCATAGGGTAGAGGCTGAAGGGCCGCGGCTTGCCGTCCTTGTCCTGTGTCCCAAAGAGCTGCAGCGTCTTGGCCTTGGGCGTCGCCGTAAAGGCAAAGGTGCTGACGTTGGGCAGGTGGCGGCGCAGGGCCATCTCCTGAACGAGGACGTCCTCCATATCCTCGAGTTCGCCAGCCTCGGCGGCCTCGGCCTCGTCCAGGCTGTCCACGCACAGCGCGCGGTTCAGGGCCTGGGTGGTTGCGCCGGATTGGGAAGAATGGGCCTCGTCGACGATCACTGCAAACCGCTTGCCGGGCAGGTCGCCCACTTTGCGGGCGATGACGGGGAATTTCTGCAGGGTGGTGACAATGATCCGCTTGCCCGTTTCCAGGGCTTTCCTGAGCTGCTCCGAGTCCTGGTCGATGGTCTCTACCACGCCCCGGACGCGCTCAAAGTCCCGCACGGCCTGCTGGAGCTGGCGATCGAGCACGCGCCGGTCAGAGACGACGACCACGCTGTCAAACATAGGCTCATCCTTGTCGTCGTGTAGGACGGAGAGTTGGTGGGCCAGCCAAGAGATCGTCATCGTCTTGCCGCTGCCTGCGCTGTGCTGCACCAGGTAGCGTTGACCGGCCCCGTGAGCGCGCGCGTGGGCGACCAACTCGCGCACGGCGATGAGCTGGTGGTAGCGGGGAAAGATCAGGCGCTTGCGGCCCGTCTTGACCCCGTCCTGATCGAGCGCGTCGAACATCTGGACAAAGCGCTGTACCAGGTTGAGCACGCTGTCCCCCGACCAGATCTCTTCCCACAGATAGGAGGTGGCGAACCTGCCCGACGTCGGGCCGGCGGGCGGATTTCCTGCGCCGTGGTTGTGGCCCTGGTTAAAGGGCAGGAAGTCCGTGTCCCCATCCCGCAGGTGGGGGGTGACGTAGACGAGCTGATCGTCGACGGCCAAGTGGGCCAGGCAGCGTCCCAGCTTGAAGAGCGGCTCGCTCGATGGGCGGTCGTGCCGGTACTGCTGGATCGCGTGCGTGACGTTCTGGCCGGTGAGCTGGTTTTTGAGTTCGACGGTAAAGAGGGGCAAGCCGTTGAGAAAGAGGACCAGGTCGAGCTCTGGTTGGGCAGGCTCCCCCTCAGGCCGATAGCGGAGCTGGCGGATGACACTGAACAGGTTGCCCTTGTAGCGGTTCTGCTCGTCGGGGTCGAGCGTGGTGTTCGGGCAAAAGTAGGCCAGCCGAAAGTGACAGCCCGAGTCCTTGAGCTCCTCCCGCAGGGCGCAGAGAGTCCCTCGCCGCTCGATCAGCCGTGCCAGGCGCTCGGTGAGGCGCCATGCGGCATCGATGGGATACTGCGTTCTGTATCTCGTCCACTCTCGGGGCTGAGTGGCCTGGATAAACTTGATCGCCAGCTCGGGGTCCAGGCAGAGCGCCCGGTCATAGTCGGCGGGCGCACGCGCGAGGTAGCCGTTGCACTCGACCAGGACGCGATCGATGGTGGCCTCAAAGTTGGCCTCGGAGATGTTGACGGGCATAGGTCGCTCCTCATCGTCGCCCTGGACGGGCTCTGCGCTGTACCCCCGCAGATTGCGGCCTATCGCAGGTGGCGGTTCAGCTCCTGCACCAGCAGGTGCACGGTCGTGCACGGATTGTCCAGCTCGGTGCTGTGTTCGAGTCCATAGAGCGCCAACAGCCGCCGCGCGTTCTGTAGGGCTTACGCCGTCTCGCCATCCGGATGCTCCTCGAACAGCCCCCGTAGCCCGCCGATAAAGGGGACGGCCCCGTACTTGCCGGCGATATAGTCCTTGCCAAACGAGGCGTCGTTGCGCACCTTGAGCTCGGCCAGCGAATAGAGGTCCGTCGCCCCGTACCGGTCCTTTTCGGTGAACCAGATCTGGTCCCGGCGAAAGATGCAGGTGCTCAGCAGCCCCGCGTCGTGTGTGCAAAAGATCAACTGGGCGTTGTGGGGATTGGTCTCCGTCGAATGGAACAGCTCGATGACCGCCCGCGTGATAAAGGGGTGCAGCCGCGCCTCCATCTCGTCGATGACCAGCACCTTTCCGTACTCCAGCGTGTCCATCAGAGGACCAAAGAGGTAGAGCATCTTCTGGGTACCCTCTGATTCTTGCTCACCCAGGTCAAAGGTCTCCCAGCCTCCTGGTCTGTGCTCTCGGTCAAAGACCTGGTGCCAGGTCCTTACCTGGATGGCGGCGAGATCCTCGACCTCAATGTCCGGCTTTGCCGTCTCCCGATCGGCAAGCACGCTGGCCGACTCGCGCAGCAAGCCGCGCAGACCCGCAGGTACTTGGGTTCCGCCGTAGGGCCTGGTCTCGACGTCGATGCCCGAGATCGCCAGGTCGGCGTCGCGCACAAAGGCCAGGGCGCGCTGGCGAAATGCCTCGCTCTTTTCAAAGCGGCGCAGGGTGTACGGCCCGTACGCGACGTCCCTCAAGCCGGAGATGATGTTGAACTCGGCCCTGAACCAGCGCAGGAGAGCTGTGGCCGTGGGGCCGTTGAACTGGGCGACGACGGAGAGGAAGAGGGCGTTGTCGCGCGTGCGCTTTCCCAGGCCCTTCCCCTCCCTGAACACGCTGGAGAGGTCGAACTGATCCCCTTCACGGACGAACAGCTGCGTCTCGCGCTGCCGGGCATGGTAGAGCCACTCGGACTGCACGCGACCTTCGTCCGCCTCAAAGCCGTAGCGGTATCGCCGGCCCTCCAGGTAGAACACGATCTGGAAATACGCGGGCTTTTCTCGGGCCTCCGTGCTCAGGCGAAAGCGTTCCACGCCGGTCGCCTCCTCGGCCTGGGACTCCCTGGAGGATCCCAGGACAAAGCGGCGCATGAACTGCATCGCCCGCACCAGGTTGCTCTTGCCGCTGGCGTTCGCGCCATAGATGGCCGCGCTGCGCAGCAGGCGCGCCCCGTTGGCCTGGAACACGTTCCCCTGGTCCAGGCGCTTGTCGGTGGCGGTGAGTTTCGCCGCCTGCATGCTCAACGTCACCGGACCGTGAAACGAGCGGTAGTTGCCCACACTGAACTCTAGCAGCATAGCCTTCTGTCCACAAATGGCCGATTTGTCATCTTTCGGACTATACTGGGCCATGTGTTTTCACCCATAGTGGGCCAGGC
The DNA here is from genome assembly GCA_016783145.1 of Anaerolineae bacterium. GTDB lineage: Bacteria > Chloroflexota > Anaerolineae > JAFGEY01 > JAFGEY01 > BS750m-G44. The sequence goes on along the minus strand of JADHXD010000228.1, from coordinate 178 downwards.
ATTTTCGCCCAAGGTGGGCCACCTGTTTTCACCCAAACCGGGCCACTCGTTTTCACCCAAAGTGGGCCATCGTGACGCTGGCGCGATTCCTCCATCTCGGGCATACTCTCCTCTCGTTGATAACGAGTGGGAGGAGACATATGCCTGGAAAGAGGAAAGACACCATGGACATTCGAGA
>JADHXD010000227.1 GCA_016783145.1 Anaerolineae bacterium | reverse complement strand
AAAGCGTGCCTGCCCACACTATCCACCGCTCTACGGCGACGATGCCCCCCTCTTGTGGGTGGGGGCTCTGGGCACACTTCCAGAAGAGGATCACAATAAACACAGCCTCAAGTGGTACAACTTTTTGGGGGAACTTCCACCCTCTGCACTACGGCTGTTGCATTGTCGCTTGACTTGACTGAGGAGTGCCGCATCCCCCGATGCGGCACGGTGCGCCAGTAAGCAGGGCGCATCGGGGGATGCGCCCTCCTCGGACTATGCAACAGCCGTACCCTATGCACCTCCCCGGCTTGACAAAAAGGGGCTAGTGCGCTATAATACTTTGTATCCGAAATATTCGTCGCCGAAACTTTCTTATCCGAAATGTTCGTAACCGTAGTATGGAGTGGACGATGACGGAGCAGAGCAGCGTCTTGCATACAGCAGTTATCCACAAGTTTCTGACTATCTATCGCCACATACGCCAGTATGGGCGGCAGATGCAGCAAGAGGGGATCAGCGGGCGCAAACTATCCGCCTTGCGATTCCTCCTCGAAGCCGGCCCGTGTACGGTCGGGCAGCTCCGCGACTACCTCTATGTCAGTGACAGTAGCACCTCGGAGTTGATCGCCTGGCTGCAGGAAAAGGGTCTTGTGACGCGCCGTCGGTCGGATGAGGATAACCGGGTTGTGGTCGTTGGGTTGACCCCGGCTGGGCGTGGCGTGGCTCAAAGGACGCGGCTCGGAGGGCTCTCCTTGCTGCGCGAACGGTTCAAGGCACTACCCGCGGAACGATTGGCGGTCATCGACGAGGCGATGACCGAGATTATGAACCTCTTGGAGATCGACAATGGCCACTGATACGACTGCCGGCAAGAGACCGGCCAAGGAGAACACCCGCCAGTCCACTCGTCGCGCTGGGGCACTGCGTGCTGACATCCCAGCGCCGATTCAGCTCCGACGACCGGGAGGATGGCAGACATTACTCCGGTGCCTGGGCTATCTGCGTCCTTACTGGCCTTACGTGGTGGGCGCCTACCTTCTGCTGTTGCTCAACAATGGGATCACGATGAGCATGCCCCTGATCATCCGCTCCATCGTGGATAAGGGCATCGGAGGCGGCCAAGTCGGGACGATCCAGTGGGGCGCGCTGACCCTGATGTGCCTCACGCTGGCGCGGGGCATCTGCACATTTTTCTCTGGACGGTGGACGGAGGTCTCCTCGCAGAGTGTGGCCTATGACATACGAAACGCCATTCACGACAAGCTGCAGTCCCTTTCCTTCAGCTACCACGACCGCTCGGAAACTGGGCAACTACTGGCTCGCGCCGTCGGCGACGTCGACCGAGTTCGCTTTCTGGCTGGGCGCTCTATTCTGCGCCTGATGGATGTGACGGTGCTGACCATCGGCGTGTCCGTCTCTATGATGACCATGAACCTGCGCCTCGCCTTGCTCACGTTGACCATTGTCCCCTTTCTGGCCTACGGCGCTTTGGATTTCGGCCGCCGCTTCCGGCCTCTGTTCCGGGCGATCCGCCAGCAAATGGATCATCTGACGACACGCCTGGAGCAGAACCTGCGCGGGTCGCGCATCGTCACCGCGTTCGCCCAGGAAGCAGCCGAGGTCGAGCGCTTTGACCGCGAGAACGCGGGCGTGTTCGCGCTCAATATGACCGCCTCGCGCATGCGCTCGCTCAACCTTCCCCTGCTGAGACTGATCGCCAGTGTGGGCACGATCCTGGTCCTGTTCTACGGAGGCCGGCTGGTCATCCAGGAGCAGTTGACGCTGGGCGAGTTGGTTGCCTTTACGACCTACGTCGGTCAACTGGTGGCGCCGGTTCGCCGGCTGGGCTGGATCATCGCGGCGATCGCCCAGTCGATCGCCTCTGGCGAGCGGGTGTTCGAGATCCTGGATGCCAAGTCCGAAGTGGAGGACCGGCCTGGCGCGCGGCAACTGGGCAAGATCCGTGGCCAAGTCCGTTTCCAACACATCTCGTTCTCCTACTTTGGACGGCACCACGTGCTTCAGGACATCGACTTTGAGGCGCAGCCGGGGCAGGTGGTGGCTCTGCTGGGGGCGACGGGCTCGGGGAAAAGCTCGGTGATCAACCTGATCCCGCGCTTCTACGATCCCACCGAGGGAGGCATTGCCATTGACGGCACCGATATCCGCGAGGTAACGGTCAACTCTTTGCGTGAACAGATCGGCATTGTGCTGCAGGACACCACGCTCTTTGCAGCAACGATTCGAGAGAACATCGCGTTTGGACGCCCCGAGGCGAGCGAGGAGGACATCGTCGCCGCCGCCAAGGCTGCATCCGCGCATGAATTTATCTTGCAGCTACCTCAGGGGTATGACACTCGGGTTGGCGAAAGGGGGGTGACCCTCTCTGGTGGGCAGAAGCAGCGTATCGCTATCGCCCGCGCGCTCCTCAACGACCCGCGCATCCTGATCTTGGATGACGCTACCTCAAGCGTAGACACAGAGACGGAGGCGTTGATCCAGGACGCACTTGCCAGGTTGATGGAAGGGCGCACATCGTTTGTCATCGCGCAGCGCCTGAGCACCATTCGCCAGGCAGACCAGGTCCTGGTCCTGGAAAAGGGCCGGATCGTGGCGCGCGGTCTCCGCACGGCGGAACGGACCGCGCACGAAGAGCTGCTGCAGACGAGTGGCCTGTATGCCGAGATCTATCATCGCCAACTACGCCCGCAGGAGCTGGCCCAGGCCGGATGAAAGGATGATCGATGGGTATCCAGATCGGTGGTGGCGCGTTCGCGCACGGCCCCGGGGGCACACTCCGCCACTTTGGGTCCAGTGAAGAGCGGGGTAAGGTCAGCGGGCGGGTCCTGATCCAGTTGCTGCGCTTTGTCCAGCCATACTGGCGCCAGATGCTTCTGGCTACCGTGCTGATGCTGATTTCATCGGGGGCGGGTCTGTTCGCGCCCTATCTGACCAAGGTCGCCATCGACGAGAACATCGCCTTGGGGGATGTTCGTGGGCTGGTGGTGACCAGCGTATGGCTGGCTGTCGCACTGACCGCCGACTATGCGGCATCGGCAGGGCAGAGCTACATCCTCTCTTGGGTGGGCCAAAGGGTGCTGACCACGCTGCGCGGTGGGCTCTTTCACCATCTCCAGGATCTGTCTGTTCCCTATCACGACCGTCACATCGTCGGGGTGAGCATTTCACGCGTGATCAACGACGTCGCTGTGATCAACGAGCTGCTTTCTGAGGGGCTGATCGGCATGCTCGGCGATGGCATCCTTCTGATCGGCATCATCGTGACCATGGTCGCGATGGAGCCCCGGTTGGCTTTGCTCACCTTCAGCGTGATCCCCTTTATGGTCGTAGCCACGGTGCTGTTTGGCCGCCGTGCCCGGGCGGCCTTTCGAGAGACACGAGAAAGGATCGGCGCCGTCGTCGGAGACCTGGCAGAGAACATCGATGGGATGCGCGTCATCCAGGCCTTTGCCCAGGAGTCGAACACCCAAGTGAAATTCGAGACCGTCAACCGCGCGAACCGCGATGCCAACGTCCGGGCGATGTCTCTGTCGTTCATCTTTATGCCTGCTGTGGACATCCTAAGCGTAGCAGCGATGTGCATCGTACTGTGGGCCGGCGGGTTGATGGTCGCTCGGGGAACGGTGACCATTGGCATTGTGGTCGCATTTCTGAGCTATGTGAACCGGTTCTTTAACCCCATTCGAGACCTGAGCCAGCTCTATACGACGCTGCAGTCCGCATCGGCTGGCGGGGAGCGCGTCTTGGAGCTGCTTGCCGCAGAGCCCAATGTGCAGGATAGACCCGATGCGATAGAGATGCCCCCCATTGAGGGCCGTATCGAACTGTGCGATCTGTCCTTTCAGTACGATCCGGACAAGGGAGTGCTGCACGACATCCAGATCACGATCGAGCCAGGGGAAACCGTTGCCCTGGTGGGCCCTACCGGGGCGGGCAAGACCTCGATCGCCAACCTGGTGGCCCGCTTCTACGAGGTGAGCGAGGGCGCGGTGCTGATCGATGGGCGGGACGTGCGCGAGGTCACGCGCGACAGCCTGCACCGGCAAATGGGCCTCGTCCCCCAGGATCCCTTTCTTTTTTCAGGAACGATCGCCGACAACATCCGGTTTGGCTGGCCTGAGGCCACCGATGAAGAGGTGGTCGCCGCCGCTGAGCTGGCCAACGCCGACGGGTTCATTCGCAACATGCCCGAAGGCTACGAAACGCTGATCCTGGAAGGGGGGGTGAACCTGTCCGTGGGACAGAGACAGTTGTTGTGCATCGCCCGGGCCTTGCTCGTCGAACCGCGCATCCTGATCCTGGACGAGGCCACGTCGAGCGTGGACACGATGACCGAAGCGTTGATCCAGTCTGCCCTGGAGCGCCTGCTGAGTGGGCGCACAGCTATTGTCATCGCTCACCGCCTGAGCACCGTCCGCAACGCCGATCGCATCTATGTGATCGACGAGGGGCGCATCGTCGAACAGGGCACGCACGATATGTTGCTTGATCGGGGCGGCCTGTATCGCGATCTGTACGAGCGGCAGTTCATCGCGTGGAACGAAGCAGCGTAAGTCTGTGACGTCAACCCAATATGGATGCGCGTGAAGGGCTGTGCGTTGAGTCGCACAGCTCTTTCTTGTGCAAGGGGCCGCAGCGCAAATCGCTACTGCGCATGGTCCTCGAGCTTTCGAAAGAGGTCGCCGAATATGCGATCTCGGTTCAGGTCAACGGCCACGCGGAAGGGGTGTCGTGAGGCGTCCTCTGGCCCCCACGTCGTGCTGTCCAGCAGCACGGGAGAGGGACGCACCTCGGTCGGCACCCACTGAGGGTTGTTCAGATAGGCGATGGTCGAGATGTCCCAGATCACCTTGGAGCGGGCATAGTGGTCCTCAAAGTATTCCTCGTAAGTCTGGTAGAGGTAGTCGCCGATCGCCCCGCGTCCCCTGACATAGGTCGTCATCTCATCCAGGGTCGTGCGCAAGTGTTCGGCGACGTTCTTGCACGGGATCTGGACCACAGGTACGCCGCTGTCAAAGATCACCTGACCGGCGGGCACGTCCTGCTGCAGGTTGAACTCGCGCGTGTGAGGCCAGTACTGCGGATGCCCGCCCAGCCAGACGACGACAATGTGCCCGGCGATCTTGGGCTCGATCAGGAGGGCCGAAGCGACATTGGTGATCGCGCCGATCGCCACCACATAGAGGGGCCCGTCGCGGGGTCGGGCTGCCCGAGCGATCAGATCATCGGTGGCCTCGCTGCGCACCGGGGTATCCGCATGGCCCAGATAGCGGTCGGAACCACGATAGACCAGGCCCTGGGAGGGATGGTTCATCCGGTCCAGGATGCGCAGGATCTCCTCGTAGCTCTTGATCATCCCGTCGCCGGGAC
>JADHXD010000080.1 GCA_016783145.1 Anaerolineae bacterium | reverse complement strand
CTACGTCGCGGGTAGTCGCGACTTCAGCCGCGGAACGATTGAAATCGTGACTACGTCGCGGGTAGTTGCGGCTTCAGTCGCGGAACGATTGAAATCGTGACTACGTCGCGGGTAGTCGCGGCTTCAGTCGCGGAACGATTGAAATCGTGACTACGTCGCGGGTAGTCGCGGCTTCAGTCTCGGAACGATTGAAATCGTCACTACGTCGCGGGTAGTTGCGGCTTCAGCCGCGGAACGATTGAAATCGTCACTACGTCGCGGGTAGTCGCGACTTCAGCCGCGGAACGATTGAAATCGTCACTACGTCACGGGTAGTCGCGACTTCAGCCGCGGAACGATTGAAATCGTCACTACGTCGCGGGTAGTCGCCGCTTCAGTCTCGGAACGATTGAAATCGTCACTACGTCGCGGGACGATTGAAATCGTCACTACGCTACGAGTAGTTGCGACTTTAGTCGCGCTCTTGCTTGCAATGGAGAGCGCACGTGAGTGGGTTGGAGGAGATACAGTGACAAACGACAACGTGGATTCCACCCTGAACGTGGGGGTCATCGGTGCTGGGAACATCGCCCGCAGCGTACACCTGCCCTCCCTCCGTGATATGGAGGACGTGAGCGTGGTTGCCATCTGCGACCTCGTCGAAAGCCGTGCTGCGGCCTTGGCGGAACAGCACGCCATCCCGCGGGTGTATACCCTGTACAGGGAGATGCTTGCTCATGAAGACCTGGACGCCGTGTTCGTCCTCGTCGAGCCGGGGAATCTCTACCACGTCGTCTGGAACTGCCTGGACGCGGGCATCGACACCTTTGTGGAAAAGCCGCCCGGGATCACCCTCTTCCAGGCCGAGTCGCTGGCGCGCAAGGCTTCCGATTCGGGGCGCATCCTGCAGGTCGGCTTTAACCGGAGGCACATTCCACTGGTGCGGCGCGTGATGGAGGTGATGAGCGAGAGGACGCGGATCACCCAAGTCGAGGGGTGTTTCTTCAAGTACGGCAGCGCTGCGTTCGATCGCGGCAGCCTGAGCGCATTCGAGTCTGACACGATCCACGCCATCGACCTGGTCCGCTGGATGGCAGGGGGCACTGCGCTTGCCGCGTCCACCGTGGTCGCCCGCAATGATGACGTGGTGGACAACGCCTGGAACAGCGTATGCCGCTTTGACAATGGGGTGACCGGCATCGTCAAGGCCAACTACAAGACCGGCGGGCGGGTTCACAGGTTCCAGGTCCACGGCCCTGGTCTCAGCGCCTACATCGATCTCGGCTTTGGCGCGGCAGCGTGTCGTGCGACACTGCTTGCCCACGAGGGAGAAGCGCGCTATTCGCTGGCTGCGCACGGCGCTGCCTCCGAGGGGGTCTGGGAACTGGATGGCCTGGAGCTTGCTGGCAGTCGAGAGTTCTACAGATACTATGGGTTCTACCAGGAGGACCGTCACTTTCTGGACTGTGTGCGCGCGGGTACCCCTCCCGAAACGGACATCCACGACGCCGTAAAGAGCATGCGGCTGTACGATCTGTTGAGTTCCAGCGTGATCTGATGCTTTGTGTCCGTTCGCTCGATCCCTGCGTATCATCTCAATGATTCGGGGGAAAGACTTCCGAAGTCTGCCAGACTTCGGAAGTCTGGACCCAGTTCCCCCACCCTCTGAGAAGATACATCCCTGCATAGTTCTGCGATGTGGCACGATGTAGGGCGGCTATCCGCAGCCGCCGTCGAGCGGTGCTGGTAAGGTATGATCGAATCTCAGTCGTCTATGCTTGACGATCGCCCGCAGTTGCGTTATACTGTACTTGACTGGACCCAGCCTTGGTGAACGCCTGTCCTAGATAGAGGGAACCGCGCCCTCGAAAACCATATCTGGTAGGTCGCCTTTCCATAGGCGACATTTCTCAGCAGAGTCTTCCCATGCGTGCTGGTTTCACACGCATCCTGAGACCATACCCACGAGAGACCTTTGTACTGGGTTCCGATCGCAGGTGGTGAGCGGATGGGTTACTGGCAGTACACGCCCTACATCCTACCCTTGGCCTCGACTGCAGTCGTATCCGTCATTCTCCTGCGCTTTGCCTGGCGGCGCCGGCCTGCACCAGGCGCCGTGCTCCTGGCGCTGCTGATGCTCGCCGTGACGGTGTGGCTGGCTGGATACGCCCTGGAGTTGGCCTGCGTTGACCTGCCGGACAAGGTGATTTGGGCCAAGGCGCAGTACCTGGGCATCGTCGTTGTGCCCCTTATCTGGCTCCTCTTTGCACTTTGCTATACAGACCGGGGCCAGTGGCTGACCCGTCGCAATCTGCTGCTGTCGTCGGTCGTTCCCACGATCACGGCGCTGCTGGTCTGGACAAACGACCTACACGGGCTGATCTGGCGCGAGGTCGGCCTGCATACGCACGGCCTGTTCGCGACCCTGGACCTCACCTACGGTCCGTGGTTCTGGGTTCATACGGCCTATTCGTATCTGCTGCTGTTTCTGGGGACCTTTATCCTTCTGCAGATGCGCTTTCTTTCCCCGCACGTGTATCGCCGGCAGTCTGGGGCCCTGCTGATCGCCGCCTTGGCGCCGTGGATCGGGAATGTCCTCCACATCTCGGGCTTGACCCCCTTTCTTCACCTCGACCTGACTCCCTTTGCTTTCACCCTGACCGGCCTGGCCCTGGCGTGGGGGCTGTTTCGCTACCAGTTGCTGGACATGATGCCCGTGGCCTGCGAAGCGATCATCGAAGGGATGAGCGGCGGTGTGATCGTTTTGGACGTGCAGGATCGCATCGTGAGCCTCAACCAAACCGCAGTGCGGATCATCGGCGCTTCTCCGTCCGAGGCGGTCGGTCAGAGCGCGGCGCACCTGCTGCCTGGCTGGCGCGACCTGGCAGCGCGTTTGAGCGGCGCGGACGAGGAGCGCATAGAAGTGGTTTTGGGCGCGGGTGAGACGCGGCGCTCTTATGACTTGCACTGCTCGCCGCTGCGCGATCGTCGAGGTCGCGCCACGGGCAGGCTGCTTGTTCTGTACGACATCACGGAACGGCGGCAAGCGGATCAGCAGCTTCGTGTGTCCAGCACGGCCCTTGAATCTGCTGCCAACGCGATCGTGATCACAGATCGAGAGGGCCGGATCACCTGGGTGAACCCGGCGTTCAGCTGGCTGACCGGATACACCCTGGAAGATGCCCTTGGCAGGAACCCGCGTCTGCTCAAGTCGGGGCAGCACGACCTGGCCTTCTATCACGACCTGTGGGAGACACTTCTCAGTGGGAAGGTCTGGATCGGTGAGTTTGTCAACCGCCGAAAGGATGGCAGCCTGTACATCGAGGAGCAGACGATCACCCCGGTCCAGGATGAACGAGGGGAGATCAGCCACTTTATCGGCATCAAGCAGGACATCACCGCGCGCAAGCAGGCCGAGGCGGAGCGAGAAAAGCTGATCGAAGAGCTGGATGCCTTTGCGCACACAGTGGCCCACGACCTCAAGGGCCCGCTGGCACTCGTCCTGGGCTATGCGGAGACGTTGGTCCAGTATCACCTGCAGATGAACGAGGAGACCAAGGACAAAGCGATGCAGGCGCTCTGGCGCAGTGGGCTCAAGATGAGCAACATCATCGACGCGCTGCTGCTGCTGTCCAGCGTGCGCAGGCAGGAGGAGGTCAGGGTCGGGCCGCTGGACATGGCCGGCATCGTGACGGAGGCCTTTCAGCGGCTGGACCCGATGATCGAGGAGCAGCAGGCTGACATCGTCGTGCCCGACACCTGGCCCGTGGCCCTGGGATATGGCCCGTGGGTCGAGGAGGTGTGGGTCAACTATATCACCAATGCGATCAAGTATGGCGGGCGGCCGCCGTATGTGGAATTGGGTGCAGAGTCACGGCCAGACGGCACAGTGTGCTTCTGGGTGCGCGACAATGGTCCTGGCCTGACCCCCGAGGAGCAGTCTCGGCTCTTTACGCCATTCGCGCGTCTTGGTCCGGCGCGTGTCAAGGGGCACGGTCTGGGGTTATCCATTGCGAGCCGGATCGTGGAGAGGCTGGGCGGGCAGGCGGGGGTAGAGAGCGTGCCGGGGCAGGGCAGTACGTTCACGTTCACCCTGCCCACGGGGAGTGCCACAGACCCCACCCGTCCTTGAGATAGGAAGAGACGCTCCGTGGAGAACTATCCCAGGGCCACGTCCAGGGTCATCATCACCGCAAAGCCAAGCATCGCGCCCACGGTGGCGATGTCGGTGCTCTTGGACATCTGTGATTCAGGGATCAATTCCTCGACGACGACATAGATCATGGCCCCTGCGGCGAAAGCCAGGGCGTAGGGCAGGATGGGCCTCATCAAGAGCACCGCCACTGCGCCAAACACGCCGGCAATCGGCTCGACGATCCCGGATAGCTGTCCGTACCAGAATGCTTTCGGGCGAGAGAACCCCTCGCGGCGCAAGGGAACCGAGACGGCCGCTCCTTCCGGAAAGTTCTGGATGCCAATGCCCAAAGCCAGGGCGATCGCCCCTCCCAAGGACGCGACTGGAATGCCTGCACCCAGGGCGCCAAAGGCCACGCCAACGGCCAACCCTTCGGGGATGTTGTGCAGGGTGATGGCCAGGATCAGGAGCACGCTCCGCTGCCAGCCTGTCTTGATCCCCTCCGCTTGATCCATCGGGAGCCCAAGGTGCAGGTGGGGCAGCACCTTGTCCACAGCATAGAGGAACGTGCCACCGAGCAAAAAGCCCCCCGTCGCCGGGACCCACCCGATCGCACCGGATTCCTCTGCCATCTCGATCGCCGGAGCCAGGAGCGACCAGTAGCTGGCGGCGATCATCACCCCTGCCGCAAAGCCCAGCATGCCGTCGAGCACTTTGCGGTTGATGGTCCTGAAAAAGAAAACCAGTCCCGCTCCCAGGGCGGTCACGAACCACGTAAACAGCGTGCCCAACAGCGCTTGCACGACTGGCTTGAGGCCAGCAAACCACTCAAGGGTCACTGTTCATCCCTCCCTCTATCGAGACGTGTACGGGGTTCAGCGCCTTCCATCGCGCAGGCCGCGCAGGTAAGCCACGCTCTCCAACGTCCCCGCGCCGTAGGGCCCCGGTCCTTCATACTCGGAGACGATCGCTCCCGCATAGCCGGTGCCTTCCAGCAGCGCGTACAGCCTCGGCAGGTCTACGATCCCTCTGCCAGCAGGGACAAAGGCCGTCTTGCCACCCTGGTAGGCGACATCCTTGATATGCACGTTGATCGTGTACGGAGCCAGCAACTGGATGAACCGCTCTACGGTCTCCGGCGCGTGTCCGGCCCAGTAAAAGTTGCCCGTGTCGATGGTCATCCCCAGCTTGGGCGAAGCGACCGTCTCGATCAGCCTGCGCAGGAACAAGCCATCGTTCGCCAGCCGGCCGTGGTTCTCGATGCCCACCTTGACGTCCAAATCGGCAATGCGCGCCATGAGCTGTGCAAAGGCGCCGATGATCCGCTCCTCAAAGTCGGCCAGGGAGTGTCCCTCCTTGACATCGCCGGCGAAGGCGCGGACGATGGGAATGCCCAGTTTGGCCGCGCGCTGGCAGTAGGTTACAAAGCCGTCGAGCTGTGCTTCGAGCGCCTCGTCGTCCGCCTGGGCAAAGTCACAGTACCCTCCCAGGCAGGTGGCGGTGATGCCCGCTTCCGCCAGCAGCGTGGTGGCGGTCTGGTAGTCGGCCTCGTCTTCCCACGTGATGTCGGGATGGCACCCGGGGCGCCCGTTCAACTCGGTGCACTCCGCCCCAAATCCGACCATCTTGTCGATCGCCTCGGGAAGGGGGGTGCCCTTCATACCCAGGCTGGTGACGCCGATCGTGATCATCCTGTTCTCCTTCCGTTGAATGGTGCGTTGATCTGAGCATCCGCCAGGCCCGATAAGCGTTTGCCTGGGCTGGTAGCGCATGTTTGGGCTGATTCCGCTGAGAAATGTCGCCTATGGAAAGGCGACCTACAGTAGGGCACGTTTCCCACCAGGAGCGGGATGCTGCGCGATCCCGCAAGGTGCGGTCAAAGATGCTCGACAGAGCGATGTTCCGCCATACGTGCCGATTCCCAGCAGAATCCTCGGACGTGCCGGTCTTCTAGGTGCCCCTCTCTGGAAAGCGAGAGAGCACGACCGCGTCGATGGCGAGGGCGACCGTGTCTCCCAGTTCGAGCTCCTGAGGGGACTTGCACACCGCCCCGCGAGTCTGCGGATAGATGAGCAGCTCCGTCCCCGGCTCTGCGTAGCGTCCATCGATCAGGGCCATCCCGATCTGTCGATCGCCGACCAACGTACAACTGGTCACCGTTCCGATCACCCGGCCTCGCCGGTTGACCGCCGGCTCGCCCCCGCGCAGCGCGCGCGCCCCGCGCTCGCTGACCTGGAAGCGGACGATGCGACGTGTGCTCCCGTCGTTGCGGGCCTTGTATGGCGTGCGCCCAATGAAAAAGGGCTTGTGATACTTGACGTAGGAAGCGTACCCGGCCTCGTTCGGAGAGATCTCTAGCTCTCCGCCCAGCTCGTGCCCGTAGAGAGGAAGGCCCGCCTCGATGCGCGTGCTGTCCCGGGCCGCCAGTCCACAGGGCGCGACGCCATAAGGCGCGCCGCGTTCGAGCAGCAGGTTCCACAGACCAGCGGCGTGATCGGGATGGACGTACAGCTCATATCCCGCGTCCTCTCCTGTGTAGCCGGTGCGGGAGATCAGCAGATCGATCCCCCCCAGCGTGCCCTCGACGAACTTGGTGCGCTGCAGGCGGGCCAGCCTGGCGCTCAGCAGGGGATCCTCCGCGCAGTCCAGGAGGAGGGGCAGCGACTTGGGTCCCTGCAGGGCGATATCCACTCGCTGCTCAGGCCCGCTGGCAGGGTCCTTGAGGTCCCGCAGGATCGCCGGATGGAGCACAGAGACCCAGGGCCGCTGCTTGTCGATGAGCACCTGGTTCTCGTTCACCGCATTGAGCCAGGCCCAGTCTTTGTCAAAATTGGCCGCATTGACCACTACAAAGAACCGGTCCCACGCTCGTCGGTAGATGAGGATGTCATCCAGGATGTGCCCATCGGCATCCAGCAGCGCGCTGTACTGTGAGTCGCCGTTCTGGAGCCAACGGACATAGTTGACGCCCACCAGGTCCATCAAGTCGACGGCGTGAGGCCCGCTGACCTCGAGCGTGCCCATGTGAGCGACGTCAAACAGCCCCGCTCTCTCGCGCACGGCCACGTGCTCCTCGCCGACGCTGGTATACCAGACCGGCATCTCCCATCCGGCAAAGGAGATGATCTTGGCGCCCAGCCCCACGTGTTCCTCGTAGAGGGCCGTACGCTTGGGCGGGGTGTCAGTCGGCGCTGTCCAGGCAAAGGGGCGCTTTGCCACGTGGGTCGAAGGCGGCGGCAGCTTGTCCTGCCCGACAAAGTAGGGCTTGTCCAGGTCGTAGAGGTGTGGCAGCCGGTCCACATAGGGGGCGGCCTCCCGGATACGTTCATCGGCGGGCCAGCTTGGAGGCAGCCCAACCGCGCGACGTAATGTGTGCCGGGCATCTGGGGCACGCATCGGCTTGGCTCCAAGCCGAGCTAGCGCCTCCCAGATCGTGCCCAGGTCGGGCAGGGCACCCAGGATGTCGTACCCAGGAACTGCCGCACCAAATCCGCTGCGGGCGACCATCACCGAACGCGGGCCAACCGGGACATCTACCCAGTCCCAGGGGTCGATCCCGGCAGGGCACGCCTCTCCAAGGGCCTGTCGCAGGCTCTCTTCCGCCAGCGGTCCCCAGATGGCGATCGCAGCCATTCCCCGCTCGCCCTGCATTGGGCCGGCCACCTCCACCGTGACCGGGCCGCGCACCTTGCGCCATACGTCCTGGTCGTCAAAGAGGGTGTACCCGTCCGAGATGGCGCGCATCCACGACAGGACCCGGTCTGTGTTCTCCGGGTGGGTCAATACCAGGTAGGTGTCGCGCCCGCGCTCGTCCGCAGCCATCCGCCATAAGGTCAGGTCATCGATGACCTGACCGTTCGCGTCGAGCAGAACGCTCTGCGTCCCCTGGCCGATGCCCACCGCGCTGATGTCGGTCGTGCACAGGTCATCGAGGAAGGGTCTGGCCCGCCATCCGCTGACCCGAACGATGCCCATGTCGCTCCTATCAACCAGCACGGTGTCCCTGGTCAGAGACCACTTGACCCCGGGTGCGTCAGCCCCCAAGAGGGGGACGGCGGGACGGCGCTCTCGAGGGCGCAGACAGTAGTGTGGGTAGTCGCTGCGCTCACCCTCGATCTCTGCCTGGGCGCTGCGGGCCATCTCGTCCACGATCCACCTGACCTCCTCCAGCACGTCAAGGTCGATCTTGCCGCGAGGCAGCGGCCCCAGGCGGCCCTCGTAGCTAAAGGGCGTGATCCCGCGCACGATGCGGGTGATGCACTCTGCCAGGCGGTCCATCTCTGCCGGCCCCATGCCGCGCTGTGTGATCCAGGGCGTGCCCATCCTGATCCCTGTCCCCAGGGCAGTGACGGTGTCTCCGGGGATCGTGTTCTTGTTGGTCACGATGCCTGCCAGCTCGAGGATGCGGGCCACGACCTCTCCGTAGAGAGGATGCTTGTTGGGGTGCCGGATACTCTTCAAGTCCAGCAGGAGCAGGTGCGTGTCGGTGCCACCGTAGGCCAGCTCAAGCCCACGATCGGTCAACCCCTTGGCCAGTGCCTGCGCGTTCTCTACGATGCGCCGCTGCAGGTCCGCAAAAGGCTCCGTTCGGGCGATCTGAAAGGTCAGGCACATGGCTGCGAACTTGTTGGTGTGCGGTCCGCCCTGTATGCCAGGGAAAACCGACGAGTCGATCCTCCGGGCCAGGTCCTCGTCGGTGGTCAGGATGCACGCTCCACGCGGCCCGCAGAGGGTCTTGTGGGTGGTAAAGGTGGTCACATCTGCAATGCCGACCGGGTTGGGGTACTGTCCGGCGACGACCATCCCTGCTGGATGCGCTATGTCCGCCACGAGATAAGCGCCCACGCTGTCTGCGATCCGGCGGAATGCGTCCCAGTCCGGTGCCCACGGATAAGAAGTGTACCCGGCGACGATCACCTTGGGTCGAGCGGCCTCGGCTGTCCTGAGGATCTCCCCATAGTCCAGCCTGTGGTCTCGACTGCTGACCCCGTAAGAGACCACGCGGTACTGCTTGCCGGAGACGTTGAACTCGGAACCGTGGGTCAGGTGACCGCCCTGGTAGAGATCCATGCCCATCAGGGTGTCCCCCGGTTCCATCAGCGCATCGTACACCGCCAGGTTGGCTGCCGCACCGGACAAGGGCTGGACGTTGACCCTGATCTCTGCTTCGTCGATGGGACGCCTGGCATGCCGGGCAAAGCAAGAGGCCGCCCGGCGCTGGGCCAGCGTCTCGACAAAGTGAACATAGTCCGTTCCCTTGTAAAACCGCCGATCTGCGTAGCGGCGGTAGGCAGCAAGCTGCTGCGCCAGGTCAGCGAGCAGGTCTTCGTCGTTGCCGACCATCTGCGACGGTGGGTAACCCTCGGCATAAATGTTGGTGAACACGGAGCCCAGCGCCTGGCGGACGGACTGCGGCGCATAGCTCTCTGAAGGGATGAGGATGATGCGCCGTCTCTGGCGCTCCTCCTCCAGGCCGATCAGCGTGTCGACGAGCGGATCGACGGCGGCGATGTCTGCGCCAAAGAAACGATCTGCATACGGTGAGGCCATAGGATCACTCCCCCTGTGATGCGACGAGCCCGGCGGGTGAGAGGGAACGCAGGATGGGGTTGGGTACGCCTGTGTCCTGCCTATGCACCTTGGCCCAAGACCGCTTCCACGATTTGGCGCGTTTTCTCGGCCAGTTCGGGGGCGATGTCATAGAGCGCCTTGCTCTGTATGTCGGCCTCAATGGCCTGGTCAGAGTAAGGCAGCATGCCCACAACCGGAAGCCCATCCAGGCTATCGCGGATGAATGCGGCGTCGCGCTCGTGGCGCACCTTGTTGCCGACCACCCAGAACCGGGCCACACCCAACTCCTCTGCCAGCCTGTAGATCGCTTTCGCAGTCTGGATGCTGCGCGTCCCCGGCTCGACGACGGCGAACATCGCGTCCACTGCGCCGGCGGTCCCTCGCCCGAGGTGCTCCAGCCCGGCCACCATGTCCATGATCACCGTCTCCTTTTCGCGGAGGAGCAGGTGAGTCACCAGCGTCTTGAGCATCGCGTTCTCCGGGCAAACACAGCCCGCCCCGGCTCCGCGCACCGTGCCCATCTGCAGCAGGTGGATATTGCGGTGCGCAACCGAGAACCGTGCCGGGATGTCGTCCACACGGGGATTCAGCTTGAACATCCGTCCATACTCTCCTGGACGGGCTCCGGTGCGCTCTTCGATCAGGTCCGCCAGCTCGACGATCGGCGTCACCGTGCTGGCGAGCTCGGGGGGAAAACCGAGTGCTTGTGCCAGGGTTGCGTTCGGGTCCGCGTCAATGGCATAGACCTTGTGGCCTTGCTCAACCATGACATAGGCCATCAAGCTGGCAAATGAGGTCTTGCCTACCCCTCCCTTGCCGGTGATCGCGATCTTGGGCATGCTGTTCTCCTCAGATCAAGATGATGTTTCCTGTTCGCCGAGCAGCCCAGCGCCGGCAGCCAACTCTTGCATTTCTGAAGTGATGGCGTGCTGGCGAGCGTTCTGGAGGGCCAGGGTCAGCTCGTTGATCAGGCGGTTGCTGTTCTGGGTCGCCCCCTCCATCAACTGAAAGCGCGCCGAGTGTTCTGCTGCCGCCGAATCCAACAGGATTCGGTACACCTCAGTCGTCGTCCAGGTCATCACCAGGCGCACGTACAGCGCCATAGGCTCCGTGTCTATGTACGGCGGAGGCCAGGAGGCTTCGTTCGCACTCGAAGGAGAGCGTGGAGGGGGAATCAGGCGAGCGGCAGTCGGTTCGTATAGCGCAGAACCGCGGTACGCGTTGTAGATCAGTTCTACGGCATCCAGCTCGTGTTTCTCGTAGCGTTCCAGCCAGCCGCGGGTGAGCTCGTTCGCCAGCTCGCTGGACGGCAGCGTGGTCATGGGCAGCGGCCTGGACCAGATGATCTCTCTACCCTGGCGCTCCAGTGCGCGGATAGCTCGCGATCCCAACGCTGCCAATTCGACCTCTATGCCTTGAGCCTCGTGCTGCTCGAGCACCTTTTCTGCGAACCGCAACAGCGTGCTGTTAAAGGCCCCGCATAGGCCCCGCTCGCTGCCGATCACCAGGACCAGGGTCGGTGCGGGTGGGGGAGGATCGTCCTTCCTCCGGGGCCGGCCCTGGGAGAGGGGCACAAGGGGTGTCAGGACGGAGAATAGGGCCGTCAGCCCTTGGCTGTACCGGCCGATCTGTCCGATGCGGTTGAGCGCAGCTTGCCAACTTCCGAGGGCAATCGTGCGCATCGCTCCCAAGATCGGTTCGACAGAGCGGATGTTGCTCAGGCGCGCTCTGATCTCCTCGATTCCCTGTTGATCGGCCATTCAGTTCCTACTCTGCACTCACGCGCCCGGCTGTTCCCGGGCTAGACTTGGCTCCATGCGAGCGTCAAAAGTACGTCTCGAATCGATCGATGTCCCACACAAACACGACCGCGCTCCCGACCTCCGCAAAGGAGCGGGTGGGTGTTTCTTCCACCGCAGTGTCTCCCTCTGTGGAGTCCAGGGCAATGTGCGAACGGCAGTTTTCCCGGATGATCGAAAGGACGTCATCCACCTTTTCCGCCTCCACGGCGACAAAAAGGGTCTGCTTGGAGGTACGCAGAAAGCCGCCGCGGCTGTCGTTGAACGTGGCGCCGAATCCGGCGGCGACAAGGGCCTCGAGCACGTGCAGCATCTCTCCGCGCTCGACGACGGCCATCACCATCTTGTTACTGGGCATACCGTTACCTCCTGGCCCATGCAGCTCGATACTCGACCAGCGCGTTGAGGAGTACCTTTCTTGTGCCCTCGCTCAGCTCGCCCCTGCGGTTGATCGTCTCGTACTGCACGGAATGCTCGGACTTGAACCACTCCAGGAGCTGGCGCTCGAACGCCGGCACGTCGGCAGGTTCGATGTCGTCCATGTACCCTCCAGAGGTGGCGCTGAGCACGATCACCTGTTCGGCCAGGGAGAGCGGATGATGCTCCCGCTGCTTGAGCGCCGTCTCCAACCGCATACCCCGCTGGATCTGGCGACGGGTCGTCTCGTCTACCTCGGTGCCAAAGCGAGCGAAACGAACGACCTCCTGATACTGCGCCAGGTCGAGCTTGAGCTTGCCCGCGACATCGCGCATCGCCCGGACCTGTGCCGCACCGCCCACTCGCGACACCGACGCGCCCACGTTGACTGCCGGCCTGATGTTGCGGTTAAAGAGGGCAGTATCGAGAACGATCTGCCCGTCGGTGATCGAGATCAGGTTCGTCGGAATGTAGGCAGAGATGTTCCCCTGCTGTGTCTCGACGATGGGCAGTGCAGTCAGCGAACCCCCGCCTCGCCCCGGGCCGAGCTTGCTGGCCCGTTCGAGCAGGCGGGCGTGGAGGTAAAAGATGTCTCCGGGGTAAGCCTCGCGTCCCGGGGGGCGGCGCAAGAGCAGGCTCAGCTCGCGGTATGAGTCAGCGTGCTTGGAGAGGTCGTCGTAGACGATCAACACGTCGTTGCCGTCGTACATCAGGGCCTCAGCCATCGCGCATCCGGCATAGGGCGCCAGGTAGCGCAGGGCGGGCGGATCGTCCGGGCTGGCCATGACGACCGTGGTGTAGGGCATCGCGTGATAGCTGCGCAGTGTCTCGATGACAGAGAGCACGGTCGACTTTTTCTGGCCGATCGCCACGTAGACGCAGAGCACGCCGCTCTCTCTCTGGTTGATGATCGTGTCCACCGCCACCGTCGTTTTGCCGGTCTGCCGGTCCCCAATGATCAGCTCGCGCTGCCCCCGCCCGATCGCCAGCATCGAATCGATCACCTTCAGGCCGGTGTACAAGGGTTCGTGAACCGGCACGCGATCGATGATCCCTGGAGCGTCTCGCTCCAGGAAGGACTTTTCCACCGCTTCGATCGGCCCGCGCTCATCCAACGGTGCGCCGAGGGGACTGACCACGCGTCCCAGCAGCTTACGCCCCACGGGCACCTGCAGTCGTTCGCCCGAACCGGTGACCAAATCTCCGCCCTGGATCCCTTCGTCCGTTCCGAGCAAGATCACGTCGATGCTCCCGTGCTCGAGGTTGAGGATCATGCCCTGAACGCCTGTTGGAAAGGTCACCAGTTCTTCGGTGCGCGCGCTGGGCAGCCCGGACAGCTTGGCAACGCCGTCGCCGATCTGCTGGACGGTTCCTACGTCCGTAAAGCGCACTCGGTAGCCGATGCGGCTGGCCTGCTCGCGGAGCAAGCCGACCACAGGGCGAACGGTCGGCTTGATCCGTTCGATGCCCAGGATCTCGGCAGCCTTGTCGCTGATCTGCTTGACGATGTCCACATCGCGAACGCGGACCACGTCGATCTGTTCTGCCTGCGCTCGCAATGCCCGGAGCACGGACGCAACGTCCGGGCGCGACGCAGACTCACTCATCTGTGATCCGCTCCTTGAGCATCTCGATGGCCTGCTCGCGCAACTCCTCCAACTGCCCGGCGATCGAGCTGTCCACGATGATGTCGCCGATGCGAACCCGAATGCCGGCGACCAGGTCGGGGTCCACCCGGACTTCCATATTGACGTGGCGATCGGCCAGTGCCGTGAAGGTACGGGCCATCAGTCCCTGCTGCTGGAGGGTCATCGATTTGGCAGTGGTGATGTGGGCCGTGGGCTCGCGATCGCCCAGCGAAGTGCGGAACGCTTCCACCCGTTCGATGTCGCTGCGCCCCAGCTCCCAGATGCGCTCGCTGAGCTGGCGGACCAGGGCATCGTGCGCCTCGTCGGGGAGCGTGCTCCGCGTGATGATCGCGCTGACCTCCAGGATCGCCTCCACAAGGTCGGCATGGAAGGTCTCTACTGCCTGTCTGCGAACGCGATAGGCATCGGCCTGCGCCTCAACGAGGATCTGCTCGACTTCGGCTGTGGCTTGCCGAAGCAGGTCCGCGTGCTCGGCCTCTGCCCTTTCCCGAGCCAGGGCGAGCATATTGGCTGCCTCTTCGTCCAGCCTGGAGAGGTGTTCGTCCAGCTCGGTGCGGTGCACGGCGACAGACTGCCGGTCGCGCTCCAGCTCTCTCATCAGGCGATTTCTCTCCTCCGTGCGCTCCTTGATGTTTTGCGCAGCCGGTTTAAAGAGAAACCGGTAGAGCAGCCACGCCAGAATGATAAAGTTGATGATCTGGAAAACAACCGTTGCTGCGTCTAATTCTAGCATGTCGGACCCCTAGCCTAGCCTGCGGGCAGCAGGCGGTCGAGAATGGGGTTTGCGAACAGCAAGATCAGGCAGATCAGCAGGACATAGATGGCCGTCGATTCGAGCAGGGCCATAGAGATGATCAGCGTTCCCCTCAGGTCATTGGATGCCTCCGGTTGGCGGGTCATTCCGTCCAACGCCTTGAGCACGGCGCGTCCCTCGACGACCGCCGGCGTGATCGTGCCGAGCAGAATGGCGATCGCTGGGGTGATCATGGTGACTAATCCGATGATCGTTGCTGAATCCAGGTTTTCCATCTTGTTTACTCTCCTTCCACGATAGTCTAGTTATCTACGATAGTGGCGATATAAGACGCAGCCAACACGGTAAAGACGTATGCCTGAAGAATGCCAGTGATGCTGCTCAGTACGACCATAACCAGAGGAATACCGATCGGAATCAGAGAGAACAGGACCGCCACAACGATTTCGCCGCCGATCACGTTGCCAAAGAGACGCAGGGTCAGCGACATCGTACGGCTAAAGTACCCGATCAGATCTAGAGGCACCAGGGGCGTCAGGAATCCCTTGATGAACCCGATCCCGCCCTTGGCTTTGACGGCGAACACAAAGACGGCGAAAAACACGACCAGCGCCAGCGCCAACGGGGTGTTGATATCTCGCGTTGGCGTAAACATCAGCGGGACGACGCCGATCAGGTTGGCGACGGCGATGAAAACGAGCAGCGTGCCCAGGAAAGGGACGTAGCGAGCGGTCGGTCGCTTGATGAACCCCGCAGCCAGGTCCTCTGTGAAAGTGACCAGCATCTCGAGGACGATCGGTGCCTTCTTGCGCAGGATCAGCACCCCAGCGACAATGATCGCCATCACGATCCAGGTCGAGATAACAGAATTCCGTACCGGGATGCCCAAGATGGTGAATACTACTCGCGGGATGATGCGTTCCACTTTGAACTCCTTATGTCGATGGATAGCGACGTTTGACCCAACCGATCATGATCCATCGACAAATCCAGTAGCCTACCAGGGCCATCAATCCAGAGATGGGACTGTGCCGGAACGCCAACATCAGGACAAGCGCGGTCGCCAGCAGTCGAAACAGCAAACCGCCCGCCATCAGGGCAAAGGCCCGCGCCGGGTGGCGGACCTGCTCGATCGACCAGCAGCGCATCAGCGTGTTCAGCACCTCGATAGCACCCCCGGCCAGGAACCACAGAGCGATCATGAGGGCAAGGGGCTGCGGGGCATCTCGGCGAGACGATCGTAGCGCCCCTCTGCCTCTGCCTGGGACCCGGCCTGAGACAAAAAGATGGTGACCGTGCCGTCCTGGATCTGCAGGATACCGCTGGGCAGGTCGGTGGTGTGCTCTCCACCGCGATCTATGTAGCGTACGGTCTCGGCGACGGTCTCTGCCAGCAGAGGTGCGTGTCCCGGCCAGATAGTGAGGCCCTTGCCTCCAGCCAGGGTGACGTGCACCCACTCCACCTGCTGGGCATCGATCAGGGTATCCGAGGGCGTCCAGGCAACCAGCCGCAAGAGCTCAGCCATTGCCGTCGTTCTCTCCGGCCATCGACTTTGCCTTGGCCAGCACCTCGTCGATGGTGCCCACCATGTAAAAGGCCTGCTCGGGCACATCGTCGTGAAGGCCTTCCAGTATCTCCCGGAATCCACGCAGCGTGTCGCTCAACGCCACATAGCGCCCTGGCAGGTTGGTGAATCGCTCCGTAGAGAAGAAAGGTTGAGTCAAGAACCGCTGTGCCTTTCTCGCCCGTCCGACGATCAACCTGTCCTCTTCGCTCAGCTCCTCCATCCCCAATATCGCGATCACGTCCTGGAGTTCCTGGTATCGGGCCAGCAGGGCGCGGATGCCCGTGGCAACGGTATAGTGCTCTTCACCCACACTGCTGGGCCTGAGCAGAGAGCTGTTTGAATCGAGCGGGTCAATGGACGGATAGAACGCAAGGCTGGAAAGCCGCCGCGAAAGGAGCGTGGTCGCATCCAGGTGACTAAAAGTTGCCCTGACGGCGGGGTCGGTTGGGTCATCTGCAGGCACATAGACCGCCTGAATGGAGGTCACGCTGCCGCTGCTCGTGGTCGTGATCCGCTCCTGGAGCTTGCCCATTTCCGTATCGAGTGTCGGCTGGTAACCTACCGCGCTGGGCAGCCTTCCCAGCAGGGCGGACACCTCTGAGCCGGCCTGGATGTAGCGAAAAATGTTGTCCATGAACAGCAGCACTTGACGGCGCTCGCGATCGCGAAAGTACTCGGCCATCGTCAGCGCGGTCAGGGGCACACGCAGGCGCGCGCCAGGGGGTTCGTTCATCTGCCCAAACACGAGGATCGTATTCTCGAGCACGCCGCTGCTCTGCATTTCGAGCCATAGATCGTTCCCTTCGCGGCTCCGTTCGCCGACGCCAGCAAAGAGCGCGATGCCCGAATGCTCCTGGATGGTGTGGCGGATCAACTCGATGATCAGCATCGTCTTGCCCACACCCGCCCCACCAAAGAGGCCGATCTTGCCCCCCTGTGGGTAGGGAGTCATCAGATCGATGGCCTTGATGCCGGTCACAAAGGGTGTGGTGATGACGCGCTGCTCGTTCAGAGGAGGGGACAGCACGTGGATGGGCATCCGAGAGACGCTGGTTAGTGGCGGGCCGCCGTCAATCAGTTCTCCCAGCACGTTGAACATCCGCCCCAGCGTTTCCCTGCCGACGGGAACCGTGATCGGTCCGCCCGTGTCGATCACGCTCAGTCCTCGTTGCAGTCCTGCGGTGCTCTCCATCGCGATGCAGCGCGCAGTGCGCGGCGTGATATGCTCCTGGACCTCAACGACCACGTCGCCCTGGTCTTCCGTCTTGATGAGCAGCGCGTTGTGGATGCTGGGCAAGTCTCCCGACGCAAACTCGGCGTCCACGACTACGCCTGCAACTCGGGCTACAGAACCGACGCTCATAGTTGGACTCTATATCGCTTTCTGGGGTGGCCCGATACCAAAAACGACCTGAGCATGCTGCCCCGGCCGTTTTGCTGGTGCCCGGTCTAGGCCTGCTATTCTACCACTAAACCCGGGCTGCGTCAAGCATACCGAGATCGTCCTCCGGGGCGGGGAGGTCGAAATCGGGACCATCTGGAACGCGAATCGTAGGCGCATTGAGCATGGCCTCAAGCTGCGTCAGTGCCTCCGTGGCGGCGGCCTGGGCAGCGAGCTGTTTGCTTCTTCCCTGTCCTCTCCCGTACGTCACGCCGTTGATGGTCGCGGCGATCGTGAACATCCTGTCGTGATCCGGCCCTCGGGCATCGACCGTGCGGTAGCGCGGAGTGTAGCCCAGATGCGCCTGGCTGAGTTCCTGCAGGATGCTCTTGGCATCCTTGTCCAGGTTATTGCGCATGATGTGTTCCAGGGCCGGCTGGATGAGAGGCATGATGAACGCGTTGACTTTGTCCAAGCCCTGGTCCAGGTACATCGCGCCGCTCAATGCCTCAAACGCGCCACAGAGCACCGCAGGCCGGTCGCGCCCTCCTCCCTCGTCCTCGCCGTGCCCAAGCAGCAGGTGAGCGCCGAGGCCGAGCTGCTCCGCGAACTCGGCCAGAGAACGGGTGCACACCAGTGCAGCGCGCAAGCTGGTCAGGGTGCCCTCATCCTCCTTGGGAAAGCGGTCGTACAGGTATTCTCCGACCACAAAGTCGAGCACAGCGTCACCCAGGAACTCTAGGCGTTCGTTGTCTTCGAGGGTATAGTCAGGGTTCTCGTTCAGGTATGAACAGTGGGTCAGTGCGCGTTGGAGAAGGGTCCTATCTTTGAAGACCATTCCCAGAGTAGCTTCTGCTTTGGAAACATCCATAGGTCTTGATGGAGAGGAACAAAGGAAAATAGAGAAAAGACTTTCTCTTCTTTCCGCCGTTCCCCTTCGAGCTCCTTTCCTTATTCATGGTCGCGTGCCTATTATAGCACAGAAGAGTGGTTTTGCGAATTGCGGTTTAGAGCCAGAAATCAGCCCGCGGTCACTCTTTGCCTGATCTGTCTGTGCCAAGCGGGATAATGTACCGCAAGCGGCTCGCTTGCGATCTCCACAAAGGGGCATCCAAAATGCCTGCAGAGCCAAGAGACGGCCCGCGCTCACTCTTTTCCTGATCTGTCTGTGCCAAGCGGGACGATGCCAGATGTTGTGTAGGAGGCCCACTCTCCCGGTCGTTCGAGGAGCGTCGAGATCACGGACTGCAACTGCCGCCCTTCGTTTCGTGCCTGGTGTTTTGCCTGCCGCGCGAACTGTGTCACCAGGCGTTCTTCATCGCCGGCGACCGGGGATTCGACTTCCAGAAAGACGGATGCTCCGGTGAGCCATCTTGTCAGCGATTCTGGTTCCTGCAGGGCCACCCCGATCGCGCCGGTCAGCTTGAGCCGGCTGTTCTGCAGGCCCAGATCCTTGAGCCCCAGCCGGATGCCCGTTTGGAGGCTTTCGTAGAGCAGTGCGGGTTGGCTCAGCAGGGGTATCGTATCGCGATGGCCCAGGTAGCTCTGCCTGCATGCTTCCGCGTCTGGCGAGTGCTGGGCGCGACAGCGCAGTGGACGTACCGGGTAAACGAGGCATTCGTTCTGGGTCAGAAACAGGCACGGTGACCTGGAGCTGGCCTCCTCCACTGCACCTGCAGCCGCTGCTCGCAGGCGATCCCGGACCACCCCCTGCACGGCCGAACCCATGCCGGTCAGGTACGAGGTGATGCGGAACACCTCAACCGGGAGGACGTCGGGATGCTCCGCACTGACGTAGCAGCAGTAGTCACAACCGGTCTTGCACGGCAAGGGAGGAAGGCTCCGCTTGATGATCTCCAGGTTGCTATCTCCCAACCAGTCAAAGAATCCCATCAGGTCGAGGATGGCCGCACGGTCTCGTCGCCGGCGGAGTAGCTGCTCGGTGATCGCCCAACTTCTGATCGTGAATCGTCTGAGATTCGACGGTTGGGCGTCCGGAGGGCTCGCTCTGGATCGCCTTTGGCGTTTTCGAAGTTGCTTGGACACTCTCATCTCCTCGGTGCGGGTAGGCCAGGTGCCCTGCCCTCCTTTTCCTCGCTCCGACGACCCTTTTGCTCGCTCCGACGGTCTCCGTCGGAGCGCCCCGGGCTGCCCTCCACAAGACGGCTCCCAAAATGTCTGCCGTTGGCCCTTGCGCTCTGTCAGGAGGAACCCGCCGTCAGCCGTGTGCCCGTCGCATCCCACACCCCATCGCTCGCGGTATTCGACCTCGACCTGTGCGCTCGGCGCTGCCTGTCTATCTCGTACAGGAGGACGGAGGCCGCGCAGGCCACGTTCAGCGAGGTCGCCGAGCCATAGATGGGGATCCTGACCAGCAAGTCACACAGTTCCTTGTACCTATTGCTCAGTCCCAGCGTCTCGTTGCCGACAGCGAGGACTGTGGGCGCTGTCCAGTCCACGTCCGTGAGATCCGTTTCTGCCTTGGCGCTCGTGCCGACGAACTGGACGTCGTCTACTACCCTCCTGATCTCGTCAAGCCAGGCCACCAGCTCGCGGTGAGAGGGTATGCGGACGACTGGGAGGGCAAAGAGAGAGCCCATGCTGGCCCGGATCGTCTGTGGATCGTATAGGTCGATGCTGTGGCCCGTGATCACCAATCCGTCCGCCTTGAGCGCGTCACTGGAGCGGATGGTGGCCCCCAGATTGCCGGGGTTTGATGGCCGATCGCATACCAGGACCACGAGGTCCCCTTTGACCGGAATGCGCTTCAGGTCATCGGGAGGCATCTCCAGGATGGCGAGCAGTTCGGACGGTTCTTCCTTGTCGCTGAGCTTGTCCATCAGGGAGAGCGGCAGCACCAGGTGTGTCTCAGCGCTCGCAGTCTCGATGACGCCGTGAGCCCACTTGGACAGGCGCCTCTCGGTAGAGTAGATCAGCGTCGACATCGGCCACGCGTTCGCGATCGCGCGGTTGATGGACATCACGCCTTCGACGTAGAACTCGCCGTACTGCTGCCGCTTTACCCTGTTCCTTTTGAGCACTTCGGCGTGCTGAAAGTGGTTGTTCTCCGAGTGTACCTGGATCACCCTGCGCTTCATTGACTTCCTGTGCTCTCAGAGCTGGGCATCCCTACCGTAGACAGCGTCTTGTAGAGACGCCAGATGAATCTCGCACAATTGAGAAACTGCTATCATCCACAGATTTACTGCAATCTGCGCCATCTGCGTAATCTGTGGATAGATTCGCTCGATCATTGTCCAATGTTCATTTGGCTGCTCTATTCGTTCGGTCTCCCTGGTGGGGCCTCTAGGGCAGGTAAAGGTCTGACCTCCGATCGCGCAGGTGAGCAGAAGGGCCAGAGCGAACCTGGTCCACCTGCGAGAGGTCCAGTTCGGTGAGCGCATAGGTCCCGTCTCCCGAACCCTCATTGCGCAAGACTGCGCCCGTAGGGCCGGTGACCAGGGATTGGCCCGGGTGGGTAAAGACAATGAACACTTCGCTCTCGTAGGAACGAGTCTGCATCACGTGCAGGTTCCTCACATCGTGCATGCCGTAGGTCGGGTTGTAGATGATCCGCGCTCCCTTCAGGGCCAGCGTCCGTACGGTCTCGGGCCACCGCCGATCGGCACAGATCATCACTCCGAACGGGCCAAAGTCAGAGTCGAATACGGGCAGCCCCTGTCCTGGCAGGTATTTCCTGTCGTGCGTCTGGCAGTGCGTCTTGTCGTACACTCCCGCCAGGCAGCCTGCCCGATCGTAGATGAGAGCCGAGTTGTAGGCCCCGTTCGACGCCCTCCGAGTGCACCCGTAGACGAGCCAAGAACCTGCCGCCGCTGCCCACCTGGATGCCTGTTCTGTGTAGGGGGACGCCTTGGGATCGATGGCATAGTCGACGATGTTCTCTCGGGTAACCCACTCCTCGGTGGACACATATCCGTCAAGGTAGCACTCCGGGGTGACCACGACGTCCGGCTTGTGGGGAGCGATCTCTAGGAGGACCTCCATCAGGCGGCGATGGTTGGCCTCCAGGTCGCCCTTCACGGGATAGGCCCTGACCTGTGCGATGCGGAGGATCATCGGGTCACTCCCCCTCCACGATCGGGAACCAGGCGAGCTCTCCCCAATCGCTGGCCTAAAGTCGGCGCTCAGTTCCGATTTTGCCATCCTGCTCTCGGCTCGTCCTCGCGTCTATCGGGCTGGTTCGGCCGACCGGACCCCGCCCAGTGCGGTCACCTTCAGGATCCACCGGCTGCCGACCTGGTACTGGGAGTACTCATCCGGATCGCTGGTCTCGTAGGTGTAGTTCTTTTCCTCTGTTTCAAAGACCACTTTGTACGACTGGCGCTGGTCGCCCTCCCGCTGCTGGGCGCCAAAGGCTGGAGCGGGCCATCGAGGGCTGTAGTCTTGCCCGCTGAGCGTGACCGTGTCGACCTGCTTCCACTCCCTTGCTGTGTACTTGCACCAGTCGGCGTACACCTCGTACTGGCAGTCCTGGACCACCTCACCGTGCCCGGTCCCCTTGTCCACTGTGTAGGGCGTGCCGCACACCTCTCTGGCGTTGGCGGCGGGCTGGTCTTGGGTGTGATGGAGCTTGTCTGTGCACGTTCCCACGCTTGCATCGGCTGGGATCTCATCCCTCCAGTCTTCCCTGGTGACATCGCGCAGCTCCTCGATCTCGATGCTGCGCGTCCATGACACAGACATCACCTGGCCCTGGATCTCCTTGGAGGGGAGCAGGGTGGTGATGATCAGCACGCAGGCCACGATGGCGATCAGGGCGATCACCCCAATGCCCACTATCCCGAACAGCCCGATCTTCCGGGCGGGCTTCTCCTTCGATTGAGCCTCGAGACCACGGCGAGCGGAGGGGCGGGGCGGCGCGCCCGCTCTTGGCAGGCTAGCGTTGCACCGTGCACACCGGACCGCGGTCCCCTCGTTGAGTGTGCCGCACTGAGGGCACGCGATCTGTTCTGCCGGCCCCTCACGATGCGCGCCCATCACCCCGCCGCTTTCGCGGGCGGTCGCTGCGCTCAGGTCGGCACCGCACTGTGTGCACTTGACCGTTCCAGCCGGGTTGCGCGCGCCACAGAACGCACAGTGTACGTCAGGTCCGGCCTTGGCCTGCGCGATCTCTGCCTGATCTGTGATCAGCTCTTCCTCGGCTGCCTGGTGAAACTCGACTTTCTTGGGCTGGGCCGCGCCGCAACTCGAACACGCCTTCTGCGGGCCGGGATTCCGGGTCCCGCATTGAGGGCACGTCCACTCCAACTCCACGTAGCCCAGTGTCTTCTTGACCATACCTATCTACTCCTTCAATCCCGGGTAGTGGTTAACTTTTGACTGATGGGCCTTCGAGTGGTAAAACTCGGGCACTAAATCCACTCGGAGGTGTGCCGTGATAGTCACCATAACCATTCATCCTTGTCCCAAATGCGGAAGCAACGACATCATCAAGAAC
>JADHXD010000226.1 GCA_016783145.1 Anaerolineae bacterium | reverse complement strand
CCGAGTTCTTTCCGGTGACGGGCGAGCGGGAACGGGAGATCCTTGGCGCGACTCGGTGGCGTAGCATCGGCCGGGACGGCGCAGCTGAGTTCACTGCCCGGTTGGATCGCCTCTTTGAAGAGATCGCGCAGGCAAGCAAGGAGCAAAGCCCATGATCGAGGTCATTCCCTGCGCCCCAGGCGCGCACATCGGCGAGATGATCACGCTCGGCTATCTGCGCGAGCACCTGCCGGGAGACAACCTGGTCCTGACCAACTATCACCTTCCCGACCAGGGCGGGACGCTTGAGATCGACCTGGTTATGATCAACTACCGCGGCGTGTTCCTGCTTGAGGTCAAGCACTGGTGGGGGCCGATCGAGGCCGACCAGATCCACTGGCTGCAGGCCCGACACGCACACCCCAGCCCACTGACCAAGATCGACATGAAGGCCAAGCGCGTGCACAGCACGCTCATCGAGGCGTATCCTGGTCTGTACCGGGTCAGTGTGGTCGGCTTTGTGGTGCTGAGCAAGGGCGATACGCTGCTCACCATCGACGATCCGCGCAGGGACCGCGTCTTTCCTCTGCGCGAGCGACTCATCGAGGCGCTGACGGGGACCGACTACCTGCACTCGCCCTCGTCGCTGCCCCTGGACCGGCCCCGCCTGAAGGCTGTCGCCGAGGCCCTGCTGCGGCAGCACGTTGACCCCGAGCATCGCATCGTGGGCAGCTATCGCATCGTTGAGGAGCTCGCTCCCGGAGCGCTCTACGAGGCGTACGAGGCCCAGCACGTGACCATCGGCGGCCGCCGGGCGCGCCTGAAAAAGTACCACATCCCGGCGGTCCAGTCGCAGAAACATCTCGAAGCGTCGGTCCGCCAGTTCAAGCAGGATATGGAGGCCCTGTCCCAGGTCGAGGGCCACCCCAACATCGTCCGCGCCTATGACTTTTTCAAGGACCCGGACGTCGACGACACCTACTACCTGGCGCTCGAGCTGGTCGAGGGACGGCTGCTGCGCGAGATCATCGACGAGGACGAGGACATCCCGCTGGAGCAGGGAATACGCTATCTGATCCCGGTTGCCGATGCTCTGGCAACCTGTCACCGGCGGGGGATCATCCACCGCAACCTGACCCCACAGAGCATCACCGTCACCGAGCAGGGGCAGATCAAGCTCGGGGACTTTGACTTTGCGCGCGTGCCGGCGATCGGGCAGACCATCTCCAAGACCGGGCAGCCGTTGGTGGTCAACAAGTACATCGCCCCCGAGCAGTTGGTCGACGCGCGGCAGGTCGACGCGCGGGCGGACATCTACTCGCTGGGTGCCGTGTGGTACGACCTGATCTTCCGCCGCCCCGAGGACGAGCCGGTGCGCCTGGCTCTGATCGCAGGGAGCGATCTGCCCGATGATGCCAGGCAGTTGCTGCGGGGGATGCTGGCGCCCCGTCCGGATGATCGTCCGGACCTGGCGGAAGTCAGGGAGTGGTTTGAGTTGTTGGCGGGATAGAGAAACGTATGGACATCGACATCAAACCCAACGACACCGTCCACAGCTATCGCTTCGAGCACCCAATCGGCCACGGTGCCTACGGCATGGTCTGGAAGGTTCACCACCTATACCTGGACAGGCCGTTTGCGGCCAAGGTGATCGACACCCGCGATCTGGACATACAGAACCTGGAGCGCGTCAAGCAGGAATGCCGCATCGGTGGCAAGCTCGAGCGCAAGGACCACGTCGTCCAGGTACAGGATGCCTTTCCAGAGGGGGACCGTTTCTACATCGTGATGGAGCTGATGACCGGCGGCAGCCTGGACCGATACCTGCGCGATCACCCACACCCCGACTTTGGCCTGACGCTGGCCTGGGCGCTTGGCCTTTGCTCAGCCCTGGAGCAGGTACACGCCCTCGACGTCGTCCACCGCGACATCAAGCCACAGAACATCCTGCTCACCGACAACGCGCAGATCAAGTTGAGCGACTTTGGGGTCTCGCACCTGCCCGATTCCGGGCTGACCACCGTCTACCAGCCGGGTACGCCAGGCTACCGGGCTCCAGAACAAGAGGCGAACCAGCCTATCGACGCTGGCGCAGATATCTATGCGTTGTGTGCAGTGCTCTTTGAGGTCTGGACGGGACAAAAGCACGTCCGATACAAGCATGCTGAGCGAGGCGTCCTACGGGAGGAAATGTCCCTGTTTCTGGCCGAAGGCTACCCCGACCTCGCACCCGCATTGCGCGAGCGGCTTGTGAACCTGGTCCTGGCCGGCTTGCGGTCGCGCCAGGAGCGCATCTCCTTGGCGGAGCTGAAAGCATCACTGGGCGCCATCCGAACAGACTGGCTTCAGGGAGAGACCGGCGAGCAAGCAGTGAGTGTGGCTCAGGCGAAGGTGGCGCAGCAGCTCAAGTCGATCGCCCATCCCACGGTGGTCAGCAATCTGCCACAGCGCCCGGTCGCCGCCCGATCTAAGCCGCCCGGGCAGACCGCGCTCACCGAGTGGCTCGAGGACCAGTTTGGGCTGGGGTACAGGGAATCTGCGAGCAACAATGTCATCCTCAGGGTCGACCCCGAAGGCGAGTGGCAGTCCCAGCTGGACTGCCTCTCTCCCAACCTCAACCTGCTGCCCTACCGGGGAAGCCTGCTGGAGACACGCTATCGACTAGAGCAGCGCCCGCTTGACCAGTTGACGGTGGCCTACCTGCCGATGGTACAGGAAGAGGCTGACTACTTGCTGCCCTACCGCTTTACGAGCCGCATCTTTTGTGAGACGCTGTACGATTTCCTGACAGAGCGCGGAGTGCCTCTGCCCCGGAGCGCACGGGAACGCAGAGAGATCCGGTCGATGCTGCCCCTGTTGGTCCTGGAATCCGTGGGCAAGGGAGCAAGCTTTTGGGAGGGCGTGACCAGCGTCAAAGGAGCCTGGTCTGCCCTGATCCCCGACTTTGCGGGACAGATGGGACAGTTTCTCGATCAGCCAGAGGAGACCTGGAAGAGTCTAGGGCAGAGCGCTCGCGCAGCGTATTTCCGTGCCATGATCGAGGCCAGGTTTGGCTTTGCCGCACCGGTGGACGACCCGGAGGGATATGCGCGGGCGTTGGTGGCCCACTTGTGCCTCGTCGACCTGTACTGGCAGGCCGGCGCGCCGGACGACTTTAGCTATCCGCTGCCGAATGCCAGGTTCCTGGATGCGTGTCGGAGCGCCCTCACCACGTGGCGCTATGACAGCCGCTACCGGGACCGATTCGCCCAATATGCCCGCTCGATCGAGGTGGACTATGCGGGTCTGCTCGACTGGGCGCGTGCGCACGCCGACCGCCTGCAGGACCCGCCTCTGCCTGGTGTGGCGCGAGCGGCCTGGGAAAAGGTGGCGTCCGAGATCGCCGGGTGGACAGCGCTTGACCAAGCGAGGGCGTATGCTGAGGAGCACCGGAGCAGCATTCGCCAGGCTGCCAAGAGTTTCTGGTCGACGTTGGGAGAGACCCCGGGGTGGGCTGCGCTCGCCCTGGCCGACGAGCTAGTGTGTGCTGTAGGCGGGGCGCTGGACGAGTTGGGCGGGTTCGACGCGCCGGCCGGGATGATCCGCGCCTACGTCGAGCGCTGGTGGCAGGTCGACCGCACGTACCGGCACTGTAAGCGCGCGCTGGAAGGGCACTTCTCCGGCTGCGCCGCCCTCACCGGCTGGGTCGACCGCTTCTACATGCGCTTTCTGACAGAGACAAACGAGCGATGGACGCTGCTACTGCACAGCCAGAACGCATGGGGGTTCCCGGGCGTACTGCCCAGCCAGGACACCTTGTGGCAGCGTGTGGCAAGCAGCACAGCCCCTCGCCGGGCCGTCTTCCTGGTAGATGCCCTTCGCTACGAGTTGGGCCACATCCTCCTCGATCGACTGAGTGCCGAGTACGACACCGGAATCGAGGCGATGGCAACGAGGCTGCCCTCCAACACACCCCTGGGTATGTCCGCCCTGCTCCCGGACGCTGACAAGCAAGAGATCGATTGGGAGGACAGGGATTGGCGGATCTCCGTGCCTGGCTTCCAGGGCAATCTGGCCAGCAAGGCCGATCGGGACAAGTGGCTGCAGGCGTGCCTGCCAAACGTGGAGATCGTGACCCTGCAGCAGTTGCTCTCGCCCGCATCGGCCACCAGTGGTGAGGTCACATGGCTTCTCGTCACATCGGGTGAGATCGACGCCGTCGGCGAGAATGCCAGGACACTGACTCCTGCCGTGCTGGACGATCTGGTCGAGCGGGTGGCGCGTGGGGTCCGGAAGGCGGCACAAGCTGGCTTCAGCGAGATCCACGTCGTGGGCGACCACGGTTTCCTGCTCTTCGATCGGGTAGCCGATCACGGAAAGGTCGAGCTGGCCCAGGACCAGTGGTTGAAGAAGGGGCCGCGCTACGCCATCAGTCGCCAGGTCGCGCCGGTGGCGCATCTGCGCTTTCCTATTCTCGGCAGCAAGGAACTGGTTGGGTGCTTCCCGAACGGTATCATCTGCTTTAAGGCCTGGGGGCACTACAACTATGTGCACGGCGGGCCGGCCTTGCAGGAAGTGATCGTGCCGCACCTCACAGTGCGATCCAGCCCGTTGAGCCTGCCCGTGGGCATCGAGATCGAGGCGGACAGTGAGACCCGAGTTGCCTTTTTCAAGGTGACGCTCAAGCCAGTACAAACGGGACTGCTGTCCACAGAAAGAGAGGTCCGTCTGGCGCTGGAACGACAAGATGGCGGCCTCGTCCGTGAGTCGCTAGAGGTCGTCGGGATCGAAGAGCCTGTGGTCAAGAACCTCAAGGTCTACCCGCAGGATAACGTGCCCTACGGCGAAACCCTGTACGTCACTGCTTACGATGCGCAAACCGGCGAGCGTCTGGCCCGGCACGCCATCCGTTTCGTGGTCTCGTTGGAGCTGTAGACCCAACTGCGCCACGCAAGAGGAGAGTATGGCTGAAGTAACCATCCAACTGGATGCCCTTGATCAGAAGCTGGCTGCTGCCTTTCCCGGCCGCGTGGTGCGCAAGGACCTGGTGCGCAGCGTCAAGACAGGCTTCAACGTGCCGGTCTATGTGCTCGAATACCTGTTGGGCAAGTACTGCGCCAGTACGGACCCGGACATCGTAGCCGAGGGACTAGAGTACGTCCGAGACACCCTCAGCCGTAACTATGTGCGTGCCGACGAGAGTGAAAAGATCAAGTCACTGACCAGAGAAGCGGGCACCCACCGGATCATCGACAAGGTCAAGGTTCGCCTGGTCGAGACCGAGGACAAGTATTGGGCCGAATTGACCAACATGGGCATTCGCTACGTCAACATCGGGGAGGGAGCTGTCCGCCGTTACGACAAGCTGCTAGCTGGCGGCATCTGGGCGATCGTCGACCTGCGATACGACGCCGAATTCCAGCACCGCGGCCAGACGCGGCCCTTTATCATTGAGGAC
>JADHXD010000079.1 GCA_016783145.1 Anaerolineae bacterium | reverse complement strand
CAGATGTCGGGGTGAGCCTGCACCTGGACCACGTCGAGACGCGGTTCGCCTTCAGGACGCGGCTGCTCGACTGTATCTGGGCAGGCCTTCCCGTCCTCGCCACAGAAGGTGACGTGCTGGCTGAGGCCCTGGGGGAGCGGGGCCTGGCGTACCTGGTCGCGCCGGGGGATGTGGAAGGAGTAGCGGCAGGGATCCTGTCCCTGCTGTCCAGGCCGGACCTGCGCGCCGAGTGCGCGGCGGGCTTCCGGCAATTGGCGGAGCGCTATCGCTGGCAGGCGGTGACGGGGCCTCTGGTGCGGTTCTGTGCCAGTCCCCACATGGCCCCAGACAAGACCGCCGAAGGACGTCTGGCCACCCCGGTGTCCTCGCCCGGCTCGCGGCGTGGTCTGCTGGGCAAGGCGTGGCGAGCGCTGCGCCTGGGTGGGGTCTCCGGTCTCCTCAGGCAGGGCAAGGAATACCTGCGCTGGATCAGGAACAAGTAGGCTTGACTGACCGGTCCCCGTTCTTGGGCCGCCGGCGGGCCTGATCCACAGGGCCAGAGAAATCCCTATCAGGATGCCCAGGGCGAGCAGGCTGACCGCCACCGCGACCCGAAAGCTCAACGGCTCATAGCTAAAGTCGACCTGGTGCACGCCGGCGGGCACGGCGACCGCGCGAAAGGCGTGGTTGGCGGCGTAGACCGGCGCAGCCTGTCCGTCTATGGCGGCTTTCCATCCCCGGTCATAGGTGTCGCTGAGGACGAGCAAGCCGGTGGCTTCCGTCGCCACCGCGACCGAGACCCGGTTGGGCTCATAGCGCGTGATGGTCGCCGTTGCCGGGGTGGAGGGTGGCGGCAGCTCTGCCCAACCCGGCGGTCTCTCTTCCAGCACGACTCGCGACCGAAAGTCAAAGCCGTCGCTGGTGATGCGCTCCAGGGACTGGTCTTTGTCCCCCACTACCTCTACGCTGTGCACGACAAAGGCGCGCGGAAGGACGTCCCGATTGCGGTACACCCGCACCTCTCCAGTGTCACTGTAGGCCAGCACCCATCGCCCGCCCAGTTCCTGACTGGTGAGCACGTACTTGACGTTCATCAGGTCAAGGAGCGGGGAGTCGGCGTCTGCGAGGAGGAGGTGGAACCGATAGCGGGCACTGCCCTCGACGTGCTCGAACAGGTTGACGTATCGCTGAGGGACCACTGTATCGTAAGCGCGCACGTCCGAGAGCCCGAACACCATACCGGTGTTGGGATAGAGTGCCATCCCCAGTCCGCCTACGCGGTACACCTCTGTGTCCTGCTCCAGAAACCGAACCGCGCCTGGCTTGGGGAAGATGTGCTCAGGGTGCGTCGTGGGATGGAAGGCCATGCCTACCAACAGGGCGTCCAGGAAGGTCAAGCCAAGGGCGGCGTAGACCCACGCTCTGGCCCGGAAGACGGCTCGCCACCTGTGCAGCACGAGCCAGATGAGGGCGATCAGGACGGGCAGGTAGGTGACCACGTTCCGGGGCGAAGCTTGTGCCAGCTTGGCCGCGTACTTTTTTTCTACCAGCGCATAGTAGTGCTCGATGGGGCGCGAGTAGTAGATGGTGCCCCACTGCGCGTCGACGTGGTCACGGCCTGTGCGCAGGATCTCGTCCTTGTAGACGACAAACCCGACGTGCCCGACCAGCACCAAGGATACGCTGAGTAGAGCGATGATGACCAGGCCGATGAGCGCGGTCCTGCGGTAGCTCCGGATGCCCTGGGCAACGCCGTCCATCCCGAACCCGGCCAGCATCGAGGCCGAGAAGGCATAGACCATACGCAGTCTCCCGTTTCCTGCGATGTCAAAGAGGGGGAGGTGGTTGACCAGGTTCAGCAAGGGGAGACGAGTCGCGATGCCCAGAGAGATCGCAGAGAGCAGGGCAAAGAACAGGATGGAGCGCCAGAGGGGGTGAGTTCGGCTTCGAATCGTTCGCACCACGGCGGTCAGGGCGAGCGCCAAGGGCACGATGCCCAGGTAGATGTCCTGCTCGATGTAGTTGCTGTAGGGGTAAAAGTAGCTCTTGTCCACGGGCGTGCCAAAGAACTGTGGGAGGATGGCTGTGATCAGGGTAGGCCATGCCTGCCACTGCCCAAGCACGGGCCGCCACAAAGAGCCGCTTGACGCCGCCGCCTGATTCACCCTATCCGCCAGGGTCGTGCTGCTCAGCAGGGCCTCAACAAAGGGTAGCAGTTGTACGGACGCGAGGAGGGTCCCGAGGAGAGCTGCCCCGGCGATCCGGGCGATCTGAGGCAGCCACGCAGATCGGTCTCCCCTGCCGGGCGCGAAGGTACGGTACAGCGAGTAGGCGATCCAGGTCATCATCGCGTGAAAGGAGGTCTCTGGATGTCCGCCCAGGAATTGTGCAGCGATCGCCAGGCCCGCGGCGAGGACATCAGGTATGCGCCTGGTGGCAAGCGCTCTCTCTGTAGTCCAGAGCATCGCCGGCAGCCAGACGATGACGTGTGAGTGAGGGTGCCCAAGCCACACGAGCAGCGGTCCGCTGTGTGCAAAGGCCATCATGGCGAGCAGCGCACCCGGCTTGCCGACGCCGATCTGACGCGCGAACAGGTAAGTGAACAGACCGGCAACCAGGAGGCGGAGGACGGCAGTCACCACGTAGGAGGCCGCCACTGGCAGCACGTAGCCCACGAGGTTGAACGGGTCAAACAGCGCGGACTGGGCGTTGCCGACAAACGGCACGCCGGCACCGCTGAGGGGATTCCAGAGCGGAAGAATGCCCTGGGCGAATGACCGGACCGCGAACACCTTCCATGGATAGAACTGGAAGACCTGATCGGAGAGCAGGTGGTTCCCGGGCAGGCTGTAGCCCGCAGGGGCGACGGACTGCCAGAGGGGGTCGACGTCAAAGAGCACGTCCGTGGGCAGCAGGGCTCGATCCCCGAGCCCCGCCGGACCGTAGAAGACCAGCAGGGAGGCGATCAGGAGCAGGGCGGCGTGGAACACCTCCCGTCCGGACAGGGGCGGCGACGCCGCCTCAGCCTCTGTCTGTCTGTGCGCGGACGCGCTCATAGACTCTCCCGACGGAGGCGATCATGGCCTGCAGAGTGTACTCGCTCTGGCCCGCGCGTCGTGCCTGGGTCTGCAGGGCCTCGTAGCCGCGCACCAACGACTCGACCGCGCTGAGGATGTCAGCCGTGTCGGCGCTATCCACGACCAGGCCGCATCCCATTCGTTCCACATCGTCTGCCATAGGAATGCACCTGCTGACGATCACGGGCTTGCCCGCCGCCAGGGATTCGATCAGCGAGTGGGGATAGGGGCGGATGACCGCCGGGTCGGTGGCCAGTGAAACCGCGGCGTGCACGCCGGCAAGGACCCTGTTGACGTCCACTTTTCTGTTCAGCACCTCGACCTGCCCCTGGAGCCCCAGCCGGCGCACGCGTCGCTCCATCTCGTCCGCCAGAACACCGCGCCACAGGAACACCAGGGCGAGATCAGGGGCACGGCGCGCGGCAGCGAGGAGGGCGTCGATGCCTTTCTGTCGGAACTGTGCCCGATTCCACGGAGCCGAGCCCACCAGCAGGCGGACCTGAGATCGAAGGGGCAGAGGAGCGTGGGTAAACGGGCTGGTGTCCGTCCCAGGGCGCACTAACAGGGCGTTGTCCAGGCCCCACGACCGCAGCCGCTCAAGACTGCGCTCGTCGGACACGGTAACGGCCGCAAAGGTCGAGAAAAGCGCCACGTTCGGTCGGACGTTGCTCACACCGCCCGTCAGCGAATAAACGATGGGGCGGCGGAGCGTTCGGAGGACTGGAAAGGGATAGGGATCGGGATTGAAGACGTGATGCAGGTCTACATCTCTCTCCCAAGCGTGGAGGCGAAGGAGCTGGTGGAATCCAAAGGCGATCCTGGGAACGTAGACGCAGCGCCGGTTGGGGTTGAGATAGACAAGTCTGCCGCCAAAGCGGGCTCGCAGAGCCTCGATCTCTTTTACGACGGCGTCGGTTCCTGGCATGCGCGGGGGCGGGATGGTGAGGTGATAGAGGATGTTCATCACTGCCCTGTGCTTCCTGAGGAGTCCGGGACCGAACCCACTGACAGGATGCGCTCGTTCTGCCCCCCGAACCGCCCGCGCAGCCCGTCGGAAACCGCCAGGTGCAGCGCGCGCGCACGGGCCACCTTGTTCAGCAACCTGGCCTTCAGAGATGCACCAAGGCCATAGAGCGTCCACAAGCCGTGGAGCAAGACCTGCTGGGAAGGGCGAAACTTTTGCACGAACAGGAATCGGTTGCGCAGGCTATAGTAGGCATACAGGGTGTCGCGAAGATCGGATGAGTCGTGCTGCGCGTGGTACGCGCGGGCGCGCGTGTCTATCGCGCTGGCGTACCCGTGTTGCCTGGCTCGCTCGCAGAGGTCAGCCATCTCGCCGCTGAAAAAGTAGTCCGTATCAAAGAGCCCGACCTCGCGAAAGACCGCAGAGCGGATCAGTGCTACAGTCCCGGGCACGTACGCGGTCTCGCGAATGGGACCGTCGCCCCTGATCCCTTGGATGTGAGAGTTGACATGCCTGGAGATGTCTCTGCCTCCGGCCGACAGCAGACCGCCGGCGTCCGAGCCGTACAGCAGAGGACCGACGAAGCCCAGGCGCTCGTCGGCACGGAGGGCACACAGCAGGCGGACGACGTGTTGCTCGTCGATGTACGCGTCGTTGTTCAGCAAGAGGATGGGCGCGTCGCCCGCGGACATGGCTTGGGCGATCCCCTGGTTGTTTCCACCGCCGTACCCCAAGTTCTCGATGCTGCAGATCAGGTGGGCCTCAGGGAGTTCGCGAGCGATGAGTTCTGCGCTGTCGTCCGCGGAGTCATTGTCCACGATCCACGGTGTGGCGTGCACGTGTTCCCAGGCGCTGACGGCGCGCGCGCAGCGGATCGTCTCCTCTGCCGCGTTCCAGTTCAGGATAACAACTGAAAGGTCCATGGGGGTCAGGCGCGGGTCAGCTCCAGCCACAGTGCCCGGTAGTAGCGGAGCAGGCGTTCGGGATCTGGGCTGGCCTGGATCTCGGCCAGTGTGAACCCTTGGTACTGGGATTGGCGCAAGAGCGTGAACAGCTCGCGCCAGGGGTAGGATGCGTCGGCGAGCCGGGTGATGTGACAGGAGCGTATCCAGGGCTGGAGCAGCTCAAAGTTGGCCCGGATGGACCCGTTCTCATCCACCTCGCCAAAGTTCGAGTTCCAGCAGACAAAGCAGCAATCGTGGTTCGCTGCGTCTATGATCGTCCGTATGTGCCGTGGATCGGACGTGCCGCGCCCGTGGACCTCCATCCACAGCTCGACGCCGTGCTCTCGGGCATACTCGCCGCATTCGCGATAAGCGAGGCCGATCTGCTCCAGTGTCTGTTCCTTGGAGATGCCTGCCTCCTCGTGGAACCCGTTGGGCCGCACCTTGACGCCGCGTGCACCCACGCCGGCTGCCAGCCGGACGAAGGCTTTCGTCTCTTCGATGTTGCGCTCGACCTCTGCTCGCTCAGTCGCGTGATACTCACAGGTCGAGCCCAGGCCCCAAAGGACGATGCCCGAATCGGCAAAGCGGGCACGCACCTCCTGACGTTCCCCGGCGGACAGAGATGGCTCCACGCCGTGCGCGTGCGTGGTGCGGAGTTCGACGCCCTCATAGCCCAGTTCGGCGCATTTCGCAATGATCGTTGGCACATCCCACTGGGCAGCGATCTGGTAGGTGACCATTCCGAGTTTCATGTACCCTCCTCCGAGCAGGACCCGATGCCCGAGCGCGATCCGAAGTGACAGCAGATGAGTATACACCGGATCGCATCATTTGACAACAGGGCCTCTTTCGGGTATACTCGTACAAGTCTGACGGGGCTGTAGCGCAGCTGGGAGCGCGCATCAATCGCACTGATGAGGTCAGGGGTTCGAATCCCCTCAGCTCCACTGAGGTTTCAGTTGCCCTGAGAGGACATTGGAACCTTGCTGAAATCGGGTTCCGCACCGTGCGGACCGCTCTAGACAGACAGAATGGGGCTGTAGCGCAGCTGGGAGCGCATCTCAATGGCATTGAGAGGGTCAGGGGTTCGAGTCCCCTCAGCTCCACCACGCACATGATCGCCTATGGCTTGTCGTTAGCGGACGAAAAGTGATAGGCGATTGCTATTCACAGCAAAAGTGGTGAACAGGAGTAGTAGGCCATCTTCGCAGAGAGCCGCGCGATGGTGGGAGCGCGGCGAGGCGCCTTCGGAGAGCGCCACGAGGCCGAACTCGCCTGGGAGCTGCGTCGTTCAAGCCGGGTTTCTGCCTAGACGACGCCGGCGGCCGCCGTTATCGGCACAGAGTGGAAGTGGGCCCACCAGGCCCGCTTCAACCAGGGTGGTACCGCGGAGCATCCCCTTCGTCCCTGAGACGAGGGGGATTTTGCTTTGTGCGGGTGGTGGCAGTCTCGGTCCCGCCTGACACCGGGGATGATGTGGTTCGGGCTGCACCGTGGAGACTGAGAGGAGAAGAGAATGGCAGACAGATACAATCCCGCCGAGATCGAACCAAAGTGGCAGCGGCAGTGGGAGGCGGATGGGCTGTACCATTCGGACGTGGATCCGAGCAAGCTCAAGTACTATGCGTTGACCATGCTGCCCTATCCAAGCGGTGATCTGCACATTGGGCACTGGTATGCGATGTCGCCCTCCGATGCCCGGGCGCGCTACCTGCGCATGAAGGGGTACAATGTGCTCTTTCCGATGGGGTTTGACGCGTTTGGCCTGCCTGCCGAGAACGCGGCGATCAAACACGGCATCCACCCCTACCAGTGGACGATGAGCAACGTGGAGAACATGCGCAAGCAGCTCCGCTCGATGGGAGCGATGTTCGATTGGCGTCGTGAGGCCGTCACCTGTTTGCCCGGGTACTATCGCTGGTCGCAGTGGTTCTTTTTAAAGATGTACGAGATGGGCCTGGCCTACCGGTCTTTTGCTCCGGTCGACTTTTGCCCACAGTGCAACACCACGCTGGCCCGCGAGCAGGTGTGGGGTGAGGACCGGCACTGTGAGCGCTGCAACACGCAGGTGGTCAAGAAGGAGCTGAACCAGTGGTTCTTTCGAATCACCGCCTATGCCGACGAGCTGCTGGATTTCAGCCAGATCGACTGGCCCGACAGGGTCAAGACCATGCAGGACAA
This sequence comes from Anaerolineae bacterium, assembly GCA_016783145.1. GTDB lineage: Bacteria > Chloroflexota > Anaerolineae > JAFGEY01 > JAFGEY01 > BS750m-G44. The sequence goes on along the minus strand of JADHXD010000079.1, from coordinate 15,609 downwards.
CTGGATCGGCCGGAGCGAGGGCGCCAGGGTTGTCTTCAAGACGGAGAGTGGGGACGAGTTCGAGGTCTTTACCACGCGCCCGGATACGCTGTGGGGGGCCACGTTCATGGTCCTGGCTCCTGAGCATCCCCTCGTCGACAAGCTGACCACCGATGCGTACCGAGAGGCAGTGGAGGGGTACAAGCACCAGGCCGCTCGACAGAGCGAGATCGAGCGGGTGGCGACGGACAAGGAAAAGACGGGTGTGTTCACCGGCGCGTACGCCATCAACCCGGTGAACAGTGCGCGGATACCGATCTGGATCGCGGACTATGTGATGATGACCTACGGGACCGGTGCGATCATGGCCGTGCCCGCGCACGATGAGCGTGACTTTGAGTTCGCTATCCAGTTCGGGCTGCCGATCATCCCGGTGATCGAACGGCCTGACGGCCTGTCCAAGAGCGTTGTCCACCCCGGTGCCGTGCGCGATCTGGGTGCCCTCGCCCTGCGGTTGGGGAAGGCCGGAGTCGAATGCACAAGGGGCTCCGCCGGCGAGGACGAGGAGGGTTTGCGGGTCACCCTGCGTGGCGAGCGCCAGACGCAGCGCTACCTGGAAACGCTGTGGGAAGTGGTCCAGCCTGGGAGATGGGTGGAGGTTGTGGGCACGCGATGGGCGTTCGTCTTTCCCGATGGGATCGTAGACTATGACTCGACAGAGGCGGCCCGCGAGATCCTGGGACGCTGCCAGGCGATGTGCGATTGGGCGCACGGCTTTCGGACGACGATGGAGATGTTGAGCAGCAAGCCTTTCTATGCGGATGTGCTGTTCCACCACGAGTACGGCACGATGATCAATTCGGGCCGATTCACCGGGACCAAGGGAGCCGTAGCCAAGGGAAAGGTGACCGAGTGGCTGGACCAGCAGGGGATAGGCAAGTTCGCGGTCAATTACCGACTGCACGACTGGCTGATCTCACGCCAGCGATACTGGGGCACGCCGATCCCGATCGTGTACTGTGAGGAGTGCGGCGAGGTCCCTGTGCCCTATGAAGACCTGCCGGTCGTGCTGCCCGAGGATGCCGAGATCCCCAAGTCGGGCGAGAACGCGCTCAAGTACCACGAGGGCTTCCTGCACACCACCTGCCCCAGGTGCGGTGGTCGGGCGATCCGTGAAACGGACACGATGGACACCTTTATGTGTTCGTCGTGGTACCAGTGTGCGTACCTCAGTCCCTACTATGGCGCGGGTACGCCTGCCAGCGGGGACTCGATGCCCTACGATCCTCGCGAGGGTAGCTACTGGCTGCCGGTAGATCAGTACACGGGCGGCATCGAGCACGCGACCATGCATCTGATCTACACCCGGTTCTTTACCAAGGCCATGCGAGATATGGGCATCATCGACTTTGCCGAACCGATGATCCGCCTGTACAACCAGGGCATGGTGCTGGGCGAAGATGGCGAGAAGATGAGCAAGAGCCGTGGCAATGTCATCGCCCCCGATGACCTGGTGCAGCAGTATGGCGCGGATGTGGTGCGCACCTACCTGATGTTCTTTGCCCGCTGGGATCTAGGAGGGCCGTGGGACAGCCAAGGGATCAGAGGTTCTCATCGTTTCGTGGAGGATGTGTGGAGCCTGGCCACCGAGCCTCGCACGGCCGATGGGAGTGGCGCCGCTCCGTCAGATGTGAAAGCCCTGCGACGCATCGTGCACCAGACGATCCGAAAGGTGAGCGAGGACATCGAGAGTTTCTCCTTTAACACGGCGATCGCTGCGCTGATGAGCCTGCGCAATGCGATGAAGACGGCCAAAGACACGCCGGTCGCACACACGGCTGCCTGGGATGAGGCCGTCGAGAGCTTGCTGCTGCTGATGGCTCCGTTTACGCCGCATATCGTCGAGGAGCTGTGGCATCGCATTGGCAAGGTGGAGAGCATTCACCTGCAGAGGTGGCCTGAGTGGGATGAGGCGATCGCGGCTGAGGAGACGGTCACCCTGGTCGTGCAGATCAATGGTCGCGTCCGGGATCGGATCGAGGTCCCGGCGGACATCGATGACGCGGAGGCCGAGAGGCTGGCTCGGGAGAGCGAAGACGTTCAGCGCCACGTGGGCGGAAAGCAGATCGTCAAAGTGATCGTCGTGCCGGGGAGATTGGTAAACATCGTCGTTCGGTAGCGGCCCCGATGCGATGGAACCGGCCTCCCCGTTGCCCCAGCAACGGGGAGGCCGGTCGTCTATTGGGAGAATAGGAACCGATGCAGGGAGCCACAGGATCAGCGTCGCCACGATCCGCTATAGGATCAGCATCGCGTCGCCAAAGCTGTAGAAGCGGTAGCCCTCTCTCTTGGCTTCCTCGTATGCTTCCAGGATGAGTTCTCGGCCGGCGAACGCGCTGACCAGCATCAGCAGGCTGGAGCGAGGAAGGTGGAAATTGGTGACCAGTGTGTCCACGACCCGGAACTGGAACCCGGGATAGATGAACAGATCGGTGGGCCCGCTGAAGGCGCTGACCCTCTGCCAGGCACATGCCGCGTCTGTTCCACGGGGCGCCCGCGCTCGCAAGGCAGCCGTTTCCAGGACGCGCACGCTCGTCGTGCCAACGGCGATCACCCGTCGCCCGTCCAGCTTGGCCTGGTTGATCTGGCGTGCGACCTCCGGGCTGAGGGAACAGCGCTCGGTGTGGATGTGGTGATCTTGAACGTGCTCCGTCTGCACGGGGCGGAACGTGTCGAGACCGATGTCCAGGTTGACGAATGCGAGGTCGATCCCACGCTGACGCAGGCACAGAAGCAGCTCCGCTGTAAAGTGCAGGCCCGCGGTCGGGGCAGCCACAGAACCAGGCCGGCGAGCATACACCGTCTGGTACCGCTCTGGATCAGGGATCGGTGCGTGGACGTACGGCGGTAGGGGGATGGCGCCCAGCTCGTCGAGGAAAGGCTCCACGGGACGATCCCAACGGATCAGCCTGCCTCCCGCCTCTGTCCAGGCGATGACCTCGCCCTCCAAAACCCCCGAGCCTCCCTGTGTGGTGGGGCTTCCCAGCGCCAGACGAGTGCCGACCGGGGTCCTGCGTCCCTTGACCAGGGATTCCCAGGTCCGTTCGTCGCGGCGAGAGAGGAGGAGCAGCTCGACCTTGCCCCCTCCTGGGACCTTATGCGCAAAGAGCCGTGCGGGAATCACACGGCTCTCGTTGGCGACCAGGAGGTCACCGGGCAAGAGATAGTCACCGATATCGCGGAAGAACCGGTGCGCCCACTGGCCCGACGTTCGATCGACGACCAAGAGACGCGAACTGTCGCGGGGCTCGACGGGTACCTGTGCGATGTAGGATTCGGGCAGCTCGTAGGCGTAGTCAGAGGTCTTCACCCTGCGGCTCGCTTGTCCTTTCTGGCTGCCGGTTCATGGCGCACCGAGGGTCACCGGCAGTCCCAGGTTCACCCAACTGGATCTTTTTGCTCTCCCCGGCGGGGCTCAGCGCTTGAACAGGCGTAGAAGGAGGTTCAGTATCACGGTCAGCAGCAGGCTGACGACGATGCTCGTGGCCAAGGGAAGGGTGCAGGAGAACCCCTTGCGCTCGATGCGGATATCCCCAGGCAGCCGTCCCAGCCAGGGGATCCTGCCATCGGCAGCCAGTTTGCTGGTCAGGATTAACGCGCCTCCCAGCACAGCCGTGGCAGTCCCCACGAATAGAAGCAGTTTTCCGATCTGACTCCAGTTCACCGTTATGTCTCCTGTCGCGCATTATACTCCATCGGAGCGTGGGCGACAAGTGTGGAGCTTGTATCGTCAGCATACTCGTGGTAGAATCCGGGTGACTGGGCGTCAGTCGCATGCCCGCTGTCCTGTGGCTCGGCGCGACGATGGAAAGGATGCGCGATGGGGTCCCTGTCCAGGCTCGTTTACCAGACCTGCCGGCTCTGGTGGGCGGTCACCAGGCCGATCACGGTGGGCGCCAGGGTGCTGCTGATCCGAGATGGCAGAGTGCTGCTGGTACGACATACCTACCAGGATAGGTGGTATCTCCCCGGGGGTGGGGTGAAGAGAGGGGAGACGATGGAACAGGCCATCCGGCGCGAGGCAGCCGAGGAGGTGGGCGCTGCCTTGGAGCACCTCGACCTGTTCGGCGTGTACACCAACTTTTTCGAGGGCAAGAGCGATCACGTGGCCGTCTTTGTGTGCTCAACCTTTACACTCGCCGGGCGGACTGACCGCGAGATAGAGCGCTTTGGCTTTTTCGGTGTCGATGCTCTGCCCCCTCAAGCCTCGCCTGGGACCCGTCGGCGGATAGATGAATACGTTCGGGGAGATACGCCCTGCTGGGGAATGTGGTGAGCAGACTGCGGAAGTGGGGCGGGATCAGGCAGCTCGGCTGCGAGTTTGTCCGCTACACGCTGCCTCCACTGGCGTGGATGCTGCTGATCTATGTCCTCTCGGCTCAGCCTACGTTGCCCCACGCTCCGGACCCGCTATGGGACCTGCTGCTGAAAAAGGTCGCACACATGGCTGCGTACACTGTCCTCTGTGTGCTGCTGTGGCGCGCCCTGAAGCGTAGGGTGGGGGGGCTTGGGGCGTTGGGGGCGGCTTGGCTCCTGACAGCGCTGTACGCCCTATCTGACGAGTTCCACCAGGCCTACGTGCCGGGCCGGCACGGCAACGTCCTTGACGTGGCGATTGATGGAGTGGGGGCCCTGCTCGCTGTCCTTGGCTTGTGGTGGATGACCCGAGCACGCAAGTAGGCCCGCTTGTGGTCGGTCAGCCGTCGCCGGGGACATTGGCTGGCCGATCGCCATCCTGGACGGGTGTGATCAGGATCTCGCCAAAGAGCTGTTCTTGACGCACAGACACGTGGAGGCTGCGCACGAGCTCCAGGACAGCCAACAAGGTGACAATGATTTCCACCCTGGATGTCGCGTCCTGAAGCAGGCCGTCAAAGGTCAGCACAGCGTGGGAACGGAGCAGATCGCTGATCTGTTCGATCTTGTCGTCTATTGTGATGCTGAGCGGGACGATGCTTGTGCCGTTTTCTGGCGCGACCTGTTCGCTCAGCAGATCGTGCAGGGCTTTGACCAAGTCGTCGAGCGAGGTGTCTGCCAGGTCGAGCTTGGGTTCCCAGGTGATCAGCCGGGCGGTGGGGACCGAGCGGGGATACATATGCAGTCCGGCGTGGTCGCGTTCATCGAGAGCCTGGGCGGCCTGCTTGAACCGTCTGTACTCGCGCAGTTGCCGAACCAGGTCCTCCCCGATGTCCTCCTCCTCTTCTACGGCCTGCGGTGGAACAGGGAGCAGGGCCCGTGACTTGATGAGAAGGAGGCGGGCGGCAACGGTCATAAAGTCTGCCAGGTCGTCAGGGTGGATGTCCTGTACGACGCGGAGATAGGCCAGGTACTGGTCTGTCACTTGCGCCAGCGAGATGGTCGTGATGTCGAGCTCTTGCTGCTCGATGAGGTGCAGGAGCAGGTCCAGCGGACCCTGAAAGGTGGGAAGCTGCACCTGATAAGGTCGCTGTTCCATACGTCCAGACCCCTAGCCCACCAAGCTCGGGAACCGCTGTCCGCGCTGCGCCATACCCCTCAGGATAGCGTCGTTCTCGGCCGAGTCTTTGCCAGAGATGCGCTCGACGCGGCACCCCGCATCGAGCAGGTCCCTCTCCACCTCCTCACCCACGCCGGAAACTCCCCCGACGATCGTGACCATCTTTGCTCTCTTGGCCTGCTCGACCGAGATCCCATAGATGACCTGGAAGCGGTCGATGTAAGCCTTGGCGGCCTGCCAGTCTTCGCCGGCCTTCTTGGCAGGAGAGTCTCGGAGGAGCAGATAGTGATAGAGGGGTTTGGGGGGGTGTTCCCTCACCTGCGTGCTCTGCGCCTTGCGTATCTCGGCATAGAGTAGATCCTTCCACCGCTTTCCGGCCAGCCACTGGTACCCAGGGGACTGCGTGTCGACGAATTCCTGCTTTCCCTTGACCGCTTCGACAGGCAGAGCCAGCTCCTGAAGGAGCCAGGCACTCAAGTGAGCGGCGCTCGCGAGCTGCGCCGGGTTGGGGATCTCGTCTGTGAAGTTGCCTCCGATGCAGATGCTCAGGGCGATCGGATCGCGGTCACCGACGTGGTAGGAGATAGTCGTCAGCTCGTTGGTCTGGAAGATGTGCCCTTTGCCGTCGATGTAAAAGTGGTAGCCGATGCCCGGCCATTGCAGGTGTTCGACGTGGAACTGGGCGATCTTTTCTGCGGTGACCGTCGAGGACACGGCGGTATGGCTGATCACCAGGTACCGGATAGATCTCGCTTCGCGCAGGTCGTATCGTTTTTCAGCATGGCTGGGCAGCTCGTAGACGATGTTTTCCCACATGGGGCGAACGATCTCTGCGACGGGCGGCGCAGGAGGTGCCGCGTCCTCTTCGGGCTGCTGCTGTTCGCCGTCGCCTGGCGCACCGGGCTCGCCTGGCTCGTCGCCATCGGGCTGCTGCCCCTCGCCGTCGCCTGGCCCACCTGGCTCGCCCTCCTCCGGTTCTTGCGGTTCGCCACCGCCTGGCCCTTCGGGCACCTCTTGCTCACATCCCTCCTCTATCTGCTTCTCCAGCGCCCTGATTCGCTCTTGCAGCTCCTCGGTCTGTGCTCGGAGGTCGCGCGTGGTGCGGCGCAGTGCCTGGACTTCGACACCCACCGCCTTGAGGTGGACGTCACCAGACTGGTCTTGCTGGAGGACCAGCCGTTCAAAGTACTGCGTCTTGAGCCCGTCTTCGACGATCTCTTCTGTGATCGGCGCTCCACAGCGGTCCTGTCCCCACTCGTCGAAGAACTCGAGAAAGGCGCCTCGGACTGTGAACCCGTTGATCTGGCGTGGCGGCTTGATTTCGCGCCACACGTACTCGTGGTTCATCGCCTCTCGAAAGTCAGCATACACGCCGCTTTTGCCCTGGATGTACCACTGGTCATACCTCGGCCAGCGATAGAGGATCAGCGCACGGATCTGCTGGTTGCTGGAATCGGCGTTCCAACTGCTGATCTCTCGGTAGGCATTCTGCACCCATCCACGGTTGGCATTGTCCCACGCCTGGTTCTGGTCTGTCTCTGTGATGTATACGGGCACGTGGCGCAGCTCTTGGGGAATGGCGTTCATAAAGTCCTGATAGCAGCGAAAGTTGTAGTGCCGATTGTGGAACGGTGCGTCCATGCCTTGCTCGCTGAACACGAGGCGGGGGTCAGAGCCGTGCGTGTAGGTGTGGAGGGAGATGGCATCGACGGGGCAGTCCAGATCGCGGATCGATCGCAGGATGTGGAAAAAGTACTTGATCCAATCGCCGCCCTCATTGCCGGGATAGGCGGTCGTATTGTTCCAGGGAGCGACCGCGCCAGCAACCACTTGGTCGTGCTCGTGTCCGGGAAGGCCGTGGATCTGGTCCCAGCAGTTCTTGTAGCACGCAGCGTACCTGCCGGGGGTGATGATCTGCCCGTCCGGCCTCTCCTGGCCGTGGTTCATCTCGTTGCCGATCACCCAGATGTGGCAGCCGGGGCTGTTGGCGACAAAGCTGCGCACCCGCTGCGCAAAGGCGGCATAGTGCTGTGGCAAGGGGATCGTACCCGCCGATCCATACCCGTGGTTGAGGCGTGCGATGACGCCAAACCCGTGCTCGCTCCAGGGACGATAGTCGTAGCCAGTGAGGTCGAGAGGATCGCGGCCGAGGCCATGGGTGAAAACGATCCACCCTTTCTTCCCCTTTTCCTCCATGAGCCACTCGCCACCAGGCTCGTGAAGGCCAAAGACGTACTTGGGAAAGCGCACGTGGTCTTGCATGGTCCCCCCCTGTGTCTTTACCGTACTGCAGGCGATGCCACATCCTTTCAGATGTGCCCTCATTATACTCGACAATGCGTACATTGGCAAGCGGGCTCTGACATTATGGAAAGTCATCTCGGGGAGGCCAGATTTCGGCTCGTTCTTGCCTGCCCCGGGGGGGCCAGTCCAGGTGAGACGGGACGCTACGATGGACCGGGCCGTTTGCGCTGCACTGGAGCGTGAGTGTTCAAACTGTCTGGCGGCCTGGGTCTCCTCGTCACCTGCCCAGGCTGGCATCCAGGAGCTGCACGGCATCCTCAACAGAGTCGGTCACGCTCAAGAGCGCGCAGAGCTGGCTGTTCACCTGGGTCTGGCGCTTCAAGTCGCGCAGGACCTGCCGCCAGTGCGCGCCCACGAGGATGCAGGGCTTGTCGATCACGCCAACGGCAAGCAGATTCCACACTAACAGCAGCTCTAGCAACGTGCCCACGCCCCCGTCCAGCACGACAAAGCCATCACATCGCTCGGTCAGTTGCCGGAGACGGGCGAGCAGATCGGCAGTGTGGATCTCGTGAGCCAGGTACGGATTTCCTCCCGAACGGCGGTCATCAAAGATGGCGCAGGTGATGCCGACCGCCTGGCCGCCGCCCTCGGTCGCCCCCTGGCTCGATGCCTGCATCGTGCCAGAATAGCCGCCGTTGACAACGGCGAATCCTCTTTTGGCGAGAAGACGTCCCAGCCTGCGGGCTTGCTCGTAGAGTGCGCTGCCCGGATGCGGCTGCGCGCTGCCAAAGATGGTGATGGCTTTGGTGTGCACGTCGGCTCCGGGAACGTCTGTATGTGTGGCCTGGCCTGGTGATTCGATACCTGCTGCTTTCATGGCAGCACATCCTTTCATGTGGGTCATCCACGGTGAGCTGGGAGGAGGTCCGATGCACGGCCGCCAGGGCAGACATCGATCTCGACCGGCCGAGCGTCTCTGTATGTGCTGGCAGCCCATCCAGGCGGCCACCTGTGGATCCAACGGGGCAGGGGGATAGAGGGATGCGCGGCTGGGAGCCAGCGGGCCTGTGCGACGAGCGTACGGCCTGTGCTCGCTAGCGGATGGGCATACGGGTGAAGACCCTCTGCTGAGACAGTGCCCGAGAGAGATCGTCTCCGTTGCGCACCAGGTAGGAGGGCACGCGGCTGGCCTGCAGCTCTCCCAGGGCGATCGTAGCGCCCTCAGGCCCGCCGAAACTCTCGGGATCGATCAGCACGCCGACGACGCGGACTCCGCGTCGCATCAGGTCGTGCACAGCAGCTACCCAGTGGCTGTCGACGGAAGCGGTTATGGCGATCAGCGTCACTCCGCGCCCCAGTCGCTCGCCCTCACTCAGCAGGACCTGGGCCATCGGGATCTCCCCTTCGGCCCGGATCACGGCCAGCGTCTCCAGTATCTTGGTCAACTGGCGGTGCCCGCGGTCTGGCTGGAGGACCTCGCGCGCCTGGCCGTAGGTGACCATCCCTACCGCGCGGTCCTTGTAGATAAAGTGCTGTGCTATCGAGGCGGCGATGGTGACGATGTACTCTTCGGTCGCGGGGTCCAGCTCGATATCGGGCCGCCTGCGGCCGCGCAAGATGGCGAGCCAGGGGTCTTCGGGCTCGACTTCGGGAAGGGGAAGGCTGTACTGTGTGCCGAGATGCATATCCGGAAACAACCAGATGTCCGCCGTCGGGTCCAGCTCGAACTCTTTGACGATCAGTCGCCCGGTACGCGCCGTCGAGCGCCAGTGGATGCGGTTGAAGCTGTCCCCGGGCGCATAGTCGCGCACACCTGATACGTTGGTGGTGACATAGTGCGTTCGCTGCCGAACCGCATCGCCCCCGGGGAGCTGCCCCAAAGGAGGGACGAATGAGGGGATAGGGATCATGGCTGGATAGACCACGATGTTGGAGGAGACCCTGAGGTCTCGCTTGAATTCGAACAGGCCCAGGGGATCTCCGCTGACCAGGGTCAAGGGCCCCAATGTGAATCGCCCGCGGCGGCGGCAGATGGTGCGCACGGCCCAGTTGCGGCGGCGCTTGGGGGCCAAAGCATTCATCACCTGGCTGACACGGTGCACAGGAAGGGTAGAGTGGTCTCGGACCTCAAGCCATATCTTGGGTAAGAAACCCGTGTTGGCTACCGTAAAGCTCTCTTCGGCCAGCTTTCCCACCGAGGAGCGCCTGGAGCGGGTTCGCCGTGCGATGCGCACCGAGCTAACCCCTGTCCAGGCCATCACGAAGGAAATGAGAAGCACCAACGCGATGAGGTACACCATGTTGTAGAACAGGCTTCGCCCAGTGGTGAGAGCCAACACCAGGCAGGCAATACCTATCAGCAGAAAGAACCAGGCTCTTTTCACGGTTGTTCTGTTCCCATAGGTGCTCTATCTCTCAGCTCGTGCGCGTGCGCCGGGAACAGGGACAGACTGCAGGACGTCCTCGACCACGGCACGGGGGTCCACGTCCTTGATGCGGGCCGAAGGGCTGACGATGAGCCGGTGTGCAAGCGCAGCCATAGCCAGGGCCTTGACGTCATCGGGGATCACAAAGTCGCGTCCGTGGATCGCGGCCCGCACCTGCCCGGCCCTGTAGAGGTTGAGGCTTCCACGAGGGCTGGCTCCCAGGTAGGCATCGGGGTGCTCGCGGGTCATGCTCACGAGGTCGACGATGTACCGCTTGACCAGGTCCTCCACGTGGATCTCTTTGACCTTTTCCTGCACGTCGATGAGTTCCTGAACGGTCACGACCTGCTCGATCCCTTCAATGGGATGCCTGAACCGCTGCGAATCGAGGATCTTTATCTCGTCTTCCTTGGAGGGATAGCCCAGGCTGATGCGGAGCATAAAGCGGTCCAATTGCGCCTCAGGCAGCGGGAAGGTGCCTTCATACTCGATGGGGTTCTGGGTGGCCAGGACCAAGAAGGGGCGCTTCATCGGGTAGGTCACCCCATCCACAGTGACCTGTCTTTCCTCCATCGCTTCGAGGAGCGCGCTCTGTGTCTTGGGTGTGGCGCGGTTGATTTCGTCGGTGAGGACGATCTGGGCCATGACGGGGCCGGGGCGAAACTCGAATTCGAGCGTCTTTTGGTTGAACACCGAGACACCGGTCACGTCGCTGGGCAGCATGTCGGGCGTGAATTGGATGCGACGGAACGTGGAGCCGATCGACTTGGCGATAGAGCGCGCGAGCATTGTCTTTCCAACGCCCGGCACGTCCTCGATCAGTAGATGCCCCTGTGCCAGCAGGCCGATCAGCGTGAGCTCGATGACGTCACGTTTGCCAATGATCACGCGTTCCACGTTGTCGCTGACTTTGCCGGTGAATGACTGGACCTCTTCCATGCGATATCCCTTCCTTGCCGACATCCGAGTGGAGTGGCTGTCTATGATCCGTGATGGGCGCGCACGGCGGTGGGCCTGAGTCCGGGCCTCTCCGTACGCGAAAACTGGTAAAGCATATCACCTAACGAGGAAAATGTCAAATATCTGAGCATATTGCCGTGTACTCTTGATCTTGGCAAATTGGCACTTGACAGGAGCCAGAAATCGAGTATAATATGTCTTGCGATGCGGGGTAGAGCAGAGGCAGCTCGTCGGGCTCATAACCCGGAGGTCAGAGGTTCGAATCCTCTCCCCGCTACCTGAGAGGCGCCCGAGAGGGCGCCTCTTTGTGTTTGAAGCACAAATGTCGGATTGGGACCCGCGGCCCGCAGGTCCCAGGCCCTAATCCTGTCTGCGCTGGCCGTTGCTCCGTGCGGATGGCGTAGTGCTTGCACTGTCCTGCGACAGCACGGGAGGCCGATGGCGTCGCTTCGGCACCCACGGCACCTCCGGCAGGGCGCGGACTAGATCCAACAGCTTCTTCGGGCCCTGTTCCTCCACGAGTTGTCCCTTCGGTCGGTTTGACAAGAATGGGCATTAGTTTCATAATGTGAGCGTCGGCGGACGTCCCTCACTCCTCTCCCATCACTGAGCATTATCGTCAGGATCTGGCATAAGCCAACTTCCGAGGATGTCGCAGCGAACTCACTCTGTATTGGGGCTGGGGTAGACAGACCGGAGTAGTTCGATCTACTCAATAGATAGGACCGACGCTTCGGGTCGCTCCTATCGGCGCGGCGGATGGGCACAGACGCCGCGCCGATAGGCGGCTACAAAGGGGCAACCCTATATGTCAAAGGGCGCATAGCCAATGGAGGACAGATGGACAATTGGGATTTTCGTCTCGTTGACTACTGGGACCAGACGACGAGCGCGATAAACAGGAGTACCCTGCGGCTCAGCAAGCTCGGCGAACCGGAGCGCAAGGCGGCTTGCGGCCAGATTCGGGACGCAGTACGTATGCGCGTGCATGACTTGGCAGATGAACAATTGCTGCAGGCGGTGGTCAGTATGGTCGACGACCTCTACAAGTACGTCAACGAAGAGGTGTTGATGGCTGCGGCGCTTTTCGAGTACCTCGATGCATTCGGCCGCACGCTCACACAGGCTGTGCGCGAAAGAGGGTATGTCATCCGCTATGTCGTGGAGAACCAATTCTCGGGTGTCGACTTTCTCATGCTCGGGCCTTTTGATGTGTTTCCCAGGGTCTTCAATGCCGCAGGTTTCGTGTACATCTGCCCCCAGCAACTGAGCCTGCACCTGATGCAGCATGATGGCATCACGGCGTCCGAGTACCCGTGGGCAATCGCTCAGTACATCACTGAGGCGAGGCATAGCGGTGACCGGATAGTGATCAAGTGTCATGATGAGGGCCAACATTACGTGTTCCTTGAGGCGGACTATCAAGAGGGTGCCCTTGATATTGCGTTGCGAGGTGGTGGAGCGCCCGGCGTGCTGAGTATATTCCGAGACGACGCTCCGGTTGCTGGGTCCGAGGTATTCGTTGGCTTCCCTGAGCAGAAGCTAGGGGGCTAGGCCTAACACCGCTCCGTTTTCATTGGCGCGCTTTCTACACATCCTCGACAGCCAACTTTACCCAAGAGATCCTTTACGGTGCTGCAAGTTGTGCCTGGATCTTGCGCGGATCTCGCTACGAGCGTATACTTGTATGCGTGCTCTGCTTTCTGCTATCCTCAGTACAGAATTGGGGCTCGCGCTTGCGGAGGTTCACAGCTACATGAGATACCCCAAAGTCGTATATCTGGGCGGCGCACCCATGCTCGGAAAGACTACAGTCGCCCGTATTCTTGCTTGCCGGCTAGGCTATAGCAGTATTTCTGCGGATGACATCGCGATTGCGATCGGATCAGTGACGAGGAGAGATCGGCATCCTATTGACTATCGCGAATACTATATCGTGAACAGCAAGGAAAAGCTAATCCAAGACGCCAACAATGGGCATGAACGCTTGTGGCCGGCTCTACGGACGCTCTTTCAGAAGCACGAGGCGTGGGGCCATCCTGTGGTCATCGAAGGATGGGCCCTGAGGCCATCCTATGTTCACTCCCTAACTGGTGACGTTTCCGGGTTGTTTCTGTTGGCTGACGAAGCGCTGATCGAAAAACGAGTGCGGTCCAGCGATTTCAGCGAGGGCGCATCGAATGTTGAATTGATGATCGAGCGGTATTGTGAAAGAAGTTTTTGGTACAATGCGTATCTTTGCGATGAAGTGACGCGGCTAGGCCTGAAGGCGCTCGTGATTTCCGACGGAATGCGGCCGGAGGAGGTTGTCGATGAGTGCTTGAGTCTGCTATCCCGAGATGGAAAGCAGTAGCAGGCTAGTGCAGCTATCGGCGCGGATCAATCGTAATACAGACGCGGATGTGCCACGGACGATTTTGGGAGTTTACGACGTTTCGGCCATCGGGTCTGCCGTGCAATGTGAAAAGCAAATGGAACCGAACGTTCGAAAGGAGAATCACCAATGCCCAAGTCAGTCAAGGTAACCGTCATTGGCGCCGGCAGCGCCGAGTTCTCGCTGGGCCTAGTCAAAGACCTGAGCCTCACCCCCAGCCTGGCCGGCAGTCACATCTCGTTCATGGACATCAACCCCGAGCGCCTGGACATGATCTATGGCTTTGCCACGCGATACGCGGGCGAGGTCGGCGCCGACCTCACCTTTGACAAGACCACTGACCGCGAGGCGTCGCTCCGGGATGCCGACTTTGTGGTCAATACCGCATTTGTCCAGGGCCACTATCACGCGCGCGCTTCACGCGAGGTTACTGCCAAGCACGGCTACTACTATGGCGGCGTGGGCCTCGGTTCGTGGTACCAGCTCCGCTTAATGCTCGACGTGGCGCGTGACATGGAGCGCCTCTGCCCCGATGCCCTGCTGATCCAGTCCGGCAATCCTGTGTTCACCGGCTCAACACTGATGACCCGTGAGACCGGGATCAAGGTCTGCGGGCTGTGTCACGGGCACTATGGCTTTGCCGAGGTTGCTATGGCGATTGGCATCGAGCCCAGAGAGGTCACCTGGCAAGCGCCCGGCCTCAACCACAACATCTGGCTGACCCATTTCTACCACCTGGGCAAGGACGCCTACCCACTGATCGATGAGTGGATAGAGACCAAGGGGCCAGAGTACTGGGACACGCATATGGCCAGGGGCACACACGACATCCAGATGTCTCGCAGCGCCGTCCACCAGTACAAGATGTACGGCCTGTTCCCCATCGGCGACACGCCACGGCAGGGTGGATGGTGGTATCACAGCGACATCGATACAAAGAAACACTGGTTCGGACAGCCGTGGGGTGGTCCCGACACAGAGCTTGCACGCCCGATTTTTGTCGAGCGTCTGGAAAAGCGCATCGCCGACATGGACCGCCTGGCGAATGATCCAAAGGCCAGCGTATCCGAGTTCTTTGGCACGCAAAAGACACACGAACAGCAAGTACCGATCATTGACGGGTTGGTCAACGACAACGAGTACCGCGCCCAGGTCAACGTGCGCAACGACGGCGCGCTTCCCGGGATCGCTGACGACGTCGTCGTCGAGGTGCCCGCGATCGTCAACATGAACGGCGTCCAGCCCCTACGCGTGGAGCCGCTGCCGCCCAAGATCATGTGGGAGTGCATCTGGCCCGAGATCCTGCAGATGGAGCGCAGCTTGCTCGCCTTCAAAACTGGAGACAAGTCCGTGCTGCTGTTCAATGCGCTTCAAAGCCACCAGACGCGCAGCTATGATCAGGCCGTCGCCGTGCTCGAAGACCTAATGGGCATGGAAGCAAATGCCGAGATGAACGAGTACTTTGACTACCCGGACAATTGGTAACCGCAACGCAGGCTTGCTCCCTTCTGCACCTTCGGCAGGACAGGCGGTGCGAATGGAGTATTGCTTGCACTGTCCTGCGACACCTTCGGCGGGAGGCGGATGGCGTCGCTTCGGCACCTTCGGCAGCGCGGACTTGTCCAGCAGCGTGTGATCTCTGTTCACATGTTGGGCTTTCCACGCGTCGTTGCCCGCAGGAGGCGTTGTTGGGCAGCTCTGCTCCTGGGCCCGGGAAAGCTTCTGGTATACCAGTTGAACAGCGGACGCAGCCAGCCCACGCGGACTGGACGGCCCAGCAGCCCGTACAGAGGCTCGACACGCTTGTAGGCGAGGTTGAGGAACACGCGCTGGGCAAAGCCTGGTTCGCCGTAGCGGCAGCGGCGGAGGATGGATGACCAGTTGTAGAACTGCTCATAGGCGTAGTAGTACCCGGTCTCGAGCTCCTGTGGCGTCATCTGTGCCGGCTGGGTAAGCGTTCAGGGGGTCTCTCCCGGCGAGTTCTAATAAATTTCTAATGGTATTCTAATGCTACGCTAATATAAGTGCGCTATAATGCAGCGATGACCCAAGTAGACGAAACGACTCAAGAGGAATACTACGAGCAA
>JADHXD010000225.1 GCA_016783145.1 Anaerolineae bacterium | reverse complement strand
TGCTGTGTGCCTTTCTACTTTGTCTGATCCGCCCTTCTACGGGCTTCCGCAACTATCAACCCAGACTAGAACTCACTCCTCCCCAACTCATAGTGCTTGTTCTCTACTTTGAGCGCCTATCTGGTGTCCCGCTCGCTCCCTCTACTTCGAAAGCCCCGATCTGCATGCCTGTTGCGCCGCTCACGCCGCGCCCGCTGTCCCAAAGGCTGGCAGTGTGAAAAAGAACGTGCTTCCCTCTCCTACTTGGCTGACCAGCCCAACCTGTCCGCCCAGCTTTTCCACGATGCGTCTTACGACTGGCAGACCCAGTCCATATCCTGCGGTACGAACCTGATGGAGCCCGGTGAATGGCGAGAACAGGCAAGCCTGATCTTCCGGCGCAATGCCGCCGCCATTGTCCCGCACCCAGAAGCGTGCCATACCCGCCGGTCCGGCACTCCCCCCCAGCTCCAGGACCGGCGGATGGCCCCCGTACTGGATACCGTTGCTCAGGTAGTTGACCCACACCTCTTCGACCCACGGGGCATATGCATAGGCTGCCGGCCAGCCATCGGGCAAGACAATCTCAGCCCGGTTCTTTTCCACCAGAGGTCTCAGCCTCTTCTCCGCCCGGGCCACGATGCTTCCCATATGCAGCAGATCCATTTTGCCTTCCCAGTGACACACCGCCGCCAAGAGTACCAGCTCATCGACGATGTTGCAGGCCTGAAAGCCAACTCTCGCTATCGTACACGCATACTCCCGGCGTTGATCTGCAGACCAGGCTGCCACATCCCTTTGCAGCAGGGTCGCGTATCCGATCATCGTGCTCAACGGGTCCTTCAGGCGGTGCGCCACTGTCTGCACAAAGGTATCAAGCTGCTCGATATCCGCTTCCAGCTCGGCGGTACACTGTCGGAGCGCCTCGAGCGCCCCCATATGGTCGCTCACCTCGTGGAGCACCAGGACGATGCCGCTGATCGCGCCTTCCTGGTCCTTGATCGGGGCCGCGCTGCCCCCAACCGGAACCTCCCGACCATCCTTCGATGCGAGCACAGTACCCACGCCCAGGTGAACAGGGGAACCTTCTGAAAGCGCTCGCTGAACCAGGCTCTCCATCCGCGCGCGCGTCTCCTCCAAGAGGCAGCACACCTGGCTCCAGTCCTCACCGAGGGCCTCCGCCTGGCACCAGCCCGTCATGGCCTGGGCCGTGGGATTCACAAACGCGATGCGTCCATCAGCATCCAGCACAACCACCGCATCGCCGATGCTGGTCAGGGCATCACTGGCCCGCAGCTCGCCCTCATCGCGCTTCAGGACGCCCTCAACAGACGTGGGATCATCGCCATCCGTGCATGCATCTATGCGGCTCACTGCACTGCCTCTCTCCCCCACGTGCCTCTTCCCAGGCCACGCCCAGGTACCTGCGGCGAGCAAACCGGAGGTCGGTCCGCCTGCAGTGCTCGTGGAGCGCGCTGGCCTCTGGCTTCCTTTCATTATACCGTCGTCCGGTCACAGATCCGTCACAAAGCGAACCTCTCACGTATCAAAAACGTCTCAATCACCGCTCACATGTTCAAGGGCCACGCACTCACGTGCGTGGCCCTTTGTGGACCTGGGATCCTATCGCGTCAGTCTGCGCCGGGCACGACAAAGACATAGCCCATGCCGGGCCTGGTCTGGATGTACTCCGGGCTGCGAGGATCGCGTTCTATCTTGCGCCGTAACCGATAGATCAACTGGCGGAGCATATGGTTCTCTCCCTCGTAGCCGCCGCCCCATATCCTTCCCAACAAGTATTCGGGCACCAACACGCGCTCTGCGTGTCTGGTCAGCTCGCACAAGAGTTGATACTCGGTAGGCGTCAACAACTTCTCCTCGCCGCCCACCGTCACTCGTTGCTGAGAGAAATCGACCGTCAGATCACCAGCACGAAAGACTGGTGCCACTGTTGGCGCCTGGGCGAACTCGGCACGCCGGAGCACGGCCCGCATCCTGGCCAAGAGTTCCTGGGCGCTGAAGGGTTTGGTGACATAGTCATCGGCACCTGCATCCAGCCCTCTGACCTTGTCCACGTCCTCGGCCAGCGCGGTGAGCATGATCACCGGCACGGTGGAAAACTCGCGAATGCGCCGGCACACCTCGTACCCGTCCAGATCGGGAAGCCGGATGTCCAGCAGGACAAGATCGAGCGGTTCCACAGCGGCCACTTCCAGTGCTGTCTCCCCGTCGGCAGCGGTGAGCACCTCGTAGCCTACCCCTTTCAGAATGGTCTGTATGGCCCAGACATACCGGGGCTCATCATCCACAGCCAGCACGCGAACCTTTGCCATGTTCGACCTCTCTTCTGGCAGGACCTAGACTCGAACCGATTCGGGAGGGGAGTCCAATCCTGGAAAGCCGGAGGGCAAGGCGAAGCAGAAGGTGCTTCCTGCGTCCGGCCCGCCCTGCACCCAGATCGCTCCGCCGTGAGCCTCCACAATCCACTGACAGATAGACAGTCCCAGGCCCAGCCCCCGTACGCGACGAGTCACCGGGTTGTCTACACGATAGAAGCGCTCAAAGATCCGCTCCTGCTCTTCGGCGGGGACCCCAATGCCCTCATCGCTCACACAGACAGTGATCTTGCTCCCTCGCCGCTCTCCTTGGACCTTGATCGTCCCTCCATGCGGAGAGTACTTGATCGCGTTCTCCAGGAGATTCCGGAGCACCTGTTCGACCTGTCTGGCATCGACGCTCGCCACCAGCGGATCCTCGGGGAATTCGTACGCGAGCACGTGCCGTTCGAGCTGGGGCTTCACAGCCTCCATCACTCTCCTGGCAAGCTGGCCCAGATCCGTCGGCCGCCTGTCCACTTGCAGTTTGCTGCTCTCCATCCGGCTCACATCCAGCAACTGGTCCACGATCCGTTCCAGGTTCCCGACCTCCTCCTCGATCCCGAGCAGGAACCTGCGCTGGGTCTCCAGGTCGAACTCGACCTCATCCATCGTCAGCGCCGTAGAAGAGACCTTGATCAATCCCAGCGGGGTCCGCAATTCGTGCGACACGTTGGCGATCAGCTCCGATCTCAACCGATCCACTTCTCTGAGGATCTGCAGCTCGGACGCCTCATCGAGCAGGCGGATGTTCTCGATCGCCATACCGATCTGGTGCCCGACTGCCAGGAGTAGCTGCACCGCCTGGGAGGTCATCCCATCAGGGCCGCGACTCAGGATGCCCAGCACTCCCAGCGTGGTCTCCCTCGCCCGAATGGGAACGCCCACCACCGTAGAGGGCACGCTCGTCTCTGCAGGCATCGAACGAAGAGCTGGGCCGTCCTCAAGCCCCGTCATCACGATGGGCTGGTCCGATCGGGCCAACCGCCTCAACCATCCCGCGTCCGCCGCACCTCCTGTCAGTTCATCGACCATCTCCGAGGAGATGCCACGATGGGCGACCAGCAGCGCCTCTCCCTGTCCCTCTTCTTCAGCGAACAACTGTATCCAGCCCGCATCGACCCCTGCCAGGTCCAGCACACTGTCCAGGGTCGCCTCAAGGACGTGGTCCAGGTTGAGCGACTGGCTGATGGTCGTCGCAACCGCGTTCAGGGTCACCAACTCCTGGTTGCGGCGTTCCAGCTCCTCTCTCGCCCGCTTGAGGTCGCTGATGTCCGTGGCGATGTGGATGACCCCTTCCAGGCGGTCCCCTGCGCCGAACACCGGCGTGCAGGAGACCAGGTACGTGCCGCCCAGGGCCTCCATTTCCATCTCGACGGTGCTCAGACGCCCAGAGACGAGCAGATCTGTCATCGGGCAGCCCGGGGCCGCTTGCCCGCGGCTGTGGAAGACCTGGTAGCACTTTCTGCCGCGCAGCTCTTCTTCCGACCTGCCTGTCAGGCGCACCGCAGCACGGTTCGCGGCCTCGATGGTGTGCTCGGCATTCAGGACCAGGGTGGGATGTCCAATGGCTTGAAAGATCTCCTCCCACTGCCGCCGGGCGCGGCCCAGATCCTCGTACAGCCGGGCGTTCTCGACGGCGGTCGCTGCGGACGCAGCAAGCAGCTCCAACAAGGTCAGATCCGTTTCTTCAAACCGGGCAGGCGCTGCATCCAGCACCTGAAGGGCGCCAATGATGCGCTGCTTGACCACCAGAGGGACACAGAGCAGGGAACGCAGCGCAAGCCCGGTCAGTCGATCGACATCCTGTGCGTGACGGCTGTCAACGCTCACGTCGGGAACGTTCAGGCTCTCGCCTTTCTGAGCGACCCAGCCGGCGATGCCCTCGCCCACAGACATCGGCCATCTGTGGACGATCTCACTCCTGGGACCCGCAGCCTGTTCACAAACGAGCTTGCCGCTCTCCCGGTCGATCAGCCAGACCGAGCAGTACACTACGTCCAGCAGGCCCTGCACCTCTTCCAGGACACTGATCAGAACCTGGTCCAGGTCGAGGATCGAGTTCACCGTCTGCGCCGACTGATTGAGCAGCGCCAGTGCGCGGTTGCGTTTCAGCAGTGCCTCCTCGGCCGCCACCCGCTCGGCGATCTCGCGCTGCAATTGCCGGTTGGCGTCTACCAGCTCGGCTGTGCGCTCTTCGACCATCTCTTCGAGGCGCTCCGAGTACGCCTGTAGCGCCTTCTCTGCCTGTTTGCGCTCGGTAATGTCACGGAAAATCCCGAACGTACCGGCGAACAGCCCTCCAAGGTCGGTCTGAGGATTGGCGGTGACGAGCAGATAGCGACTGTCACCATCTGGGCGGATGATCTCCAGCTCATAGGTGCCCTTTTCGCCCCTGCGACGCCGTTCTGTCTCCTCTTGGACCTGCTGGTAGCTTGCCGGATCGACAAACTCTGCCAGGTGACGACCGACCAGCTCGCCCGGCGGCACGCCAAAGATGCGCTCTGCCGCGGGGTTAGCGAATGTGAACCGCTCCACCCAGTCTACGATGCCGATCCCCTCTCCCTGGCTCTGAACCAGGGTCCGGAAACGCTCCTCGCTTTCCCGCAGCGCTTCTACCATCCGGATCCGCTCCGTGACGTCCGCCAGGGTGAGGACGAGACCGTTCACCTGTCCATCGACGCCTTTCGTCGGCACCAGGCTCCAGTCCCAGTACGTCGTCCCTCGCTCAGGATGTTCCGCATACTCGAACGGCTTGGCATACACATAGTAGGGCTCGCCGGTCTCCACCACGCGCTGAAAGATGCGCTCATTCTCCGCGTTGGGATAGAGGGCAAAGTGGTTCCGGCCGGGAAAGAACGAGGGCTCTCGCCCGTCGGCTTGGGCGTAGGCTCGGTTGACCCGCACAAAGTTAAGCTGCGGGTCCAGATAGGCGAACAGCACGTGTGTGTGTTCCATCGTGGTTTCCAGGAGCTGGTTGCTGTCCGCGAGCTCCTCGCTCGTCCTCATCCTCTCGATCGCCTGACCCAGGCGGTTAGCGATCGCGCCGGCGAGGATTCGCTCTTCGTGCAGAAAGGGGCTCTCATCGCCCTGCGGCCCTGCTTCCAGATAGTACACCTCAAG
>JADHXD010000078.1 GCA_016783145.1 Anaerolineae bacterium | reverse complement strand
GACCACGATGTCCCCCGGCAGGAGCGTCAGCGGCGACATGGCCAACTTGTCGAACATTCCGTACGTCTCCCCCTCAAACGAGACGAGCTGTCCGATGATGGAAAAAGGACGGTGGATCGGACCTTCTGTGGCCTGCCACCAGGTCTCCACTTCCAGAGACTCACCTCCCGCGTACGCTGCCGCGCCCAGAAAAGCCAGCGGACCCTGCAGCGCAACCGGTGCCTCTACGGAGTCAGAGTCTGCCAACCCGTCCGGGCGAGCGTTCCCACGGGACGCATAAGCCTCTGGACAAACAGGCCATTCTACCACATCAGGTGGCATCTCGTAAAGCGCAAAGGCAGTGCGATGTGCATCCCCCGCGTGCCCAAACGCCAGCCTGGCCCTGGTCAGATGGCGGGCGACAAAGGGGTCTGAGGGCGCGGAAGGGGCAGGCCAGAGCGAGAGCCGATGCCATCCTCCCTCCTCCAACAGCGCGCGATCCAGAACATACGTCCCTGCTTCCTGCCCACCGCCGGGATAGAGCCATGCCTGCGTGCAGTCGAACCGGGCACGACGGACACTCTCTTGCCCGGTTCCCTCGACGATCGCGGCACCGCTCAAGGGCGCACGCGGTATCTCACATTGTGCAAACCAGCCTCCCTCCGAGGGGGGTACATCATAGATCAGCAGGCTGTGGTTCAGGATCGCCAAAGGTTCCCGATGTCTGAACCATTCGTAGGCATAGGGGTCGCCTAAGCCTACGCCCTGAAGGTAGGAAGCGTTCATGATGTAGCTTCCGGGCGCAGGCCGGAACTGAGCTGCGGGAGGATCGGTGAACACATCTGGATGCGCCTCTGCATAGGCATCCAGGATGTGATCGGACTGTCCCCACGCCAGGTTCGAATCCGCCAGGTAGCGGTAGCCGCCGTCAGGTCCTCCTACCAGTTCGTTAAAGTAGGCGATCTCGTAGGGGTAGACCAGGGCAGTCCCGACAATGTACCACGCACCCAGAATCCCCGCCACACCTCTCCAGGCGAGCATGCTCTGCAGCCGCCGCCTGCACTGTGTGAACCCGCCCGCGATGCCCAGGTACAGGAAGGGGTGAACCGGCAGCATGTGTCGATAGCCGACGTTCAAACCCTTCCACATTATGGTGCAAGCATAGAGCAGTGGAAACAGGCCCAGGGTCACCCACCGGGATTTGGACGGACGACAGGGCACCGCCACGCCGAATACTAGGCCGATCAGCAAGGGCAGAGGGTTCTTGATCAAGAACGCGAGCGCAAAGTACCACCACCACACCCCGCTCTTGCGGCGTTCCAACGCAAAGACCCAACGCTCGTCGGCGCTGCGGGTCTGGAAAGACAGTGCCTCCCAGTGAGCAGGCGCAGGCAGAGAGCAGGGGAATCCGGGCACAGGTCCCCAGGAAAAGCCATAGCTCCCCCAGAGCAGGAAGAAGCTCACTCCTCCTGCAAGGGCCATCTGCCCCAAGTGAGAGAGAACGTGACCCTCTGCTCGCCGCCGGAAGGCCGTCTCCAGCATCATCAGGAGGGCCGCCGCGACCCAAAGCACGCCAGACGCCTTGGCCAACATGGTCAGCGCCAGCACGATCCCCGCGACCAGCGCTTTCGTCCAGGAAGGCTGCCTCTTCCATCGCCACGTACAGTAAAGCGCCAGTGTGCCGAGAGCGACCACGCCTACGTCGTTGGTCGCCAGCCGTCCGTGGGCCAGGAGCGTGGGATCAAAGACGAGCACTCCCAGTGCCAGCGTGCCCGCCCACTGCCCCCACAGGTCGCTCCCCCAGCGGCAGACCACGGCTGCCAGGAGCAACGTCAAGAGGATCTCGGGTGCTCTGACCGCCAGCTTGACTCGCTCGAACGGTTGCAGGCGGGCCATGAATGCCTCGACAAAGACACCATAGTCTTCTCCCCAGCCGTCGAGCTGTTCCAACGGTATGCCCGGCTGAGAGACATAGATCGGCAGCGCCAGCCACGCGTCTATCAAGAGCGGATGCCCCCTGCGGGGGAGCGTCCACAGTCCGCCGAGCCCCGATGCCAACCCAGTGTATCCCGAAGTCACATGGGATGGCTCGTCTGCGGTCAGCGATATCTGCCGTGCGCCGGAAATCAGCAGCGCAAACAGCAGAGAAAGCAGGCCTCCACGTGCGAGGTGGTGGAGCCATCGTTTGTCCGGCATATGCCCAATCCCTTCAGAGGTGCCTCTGGCAGATGCATGCAGGAGTGTGACGGAGGCCCCGTGATCTCTTGTGCTTACTGTGTCTCTGTAACCTCTATCTCGGTGAGGACGACGCGATCTCCGATAAAAGTGCCGTGCTCGTCGCGAGCAGGCAGACGGGCCATATTCAAGAGGTCGTACATACCGACGTGAAGCTCAAGCCTTCCCGGTGGTGCATCGATCGAAAGGGGCACCTCGTACGGATCGGCGATGACCTGACCCGGGAACCAGCGGGTGGTAGGCGCTGTGCCCCGCCGGGGCTGGTTATCCCACTGTCCCCACGTCTGTCCGTCCGGGGCGACCAAGTGGTTGAACACGGTATAGTTCTGGCCTATGTCTTGCAGGCCGCGCCAGTACAGCGTGTAGGAAACGACCTCTCCTGGATGGACGGTGTCTGAAGCCAGGGTGTAGCCCAGCAGCTCCACCTGATCGTTCAAGCTGGCACGCATCACGTGCTGCATAGGCGGGATCTCGAAAGAGAGATCGCTTTTCGCGGGTGCGATCGTGAGTGCGCACAGCGTCACGCCCCGGTTTCCCCAGGGCCACAAGCCCGCGTACAGGCGCTTCTCTGCCGGAGTCAGCTCGAGTGCATACTGGCCTGGTGGCGCGTCGATTGGGATGCGAAAGCGGTACTGGCCTCTCACGACCTCTCGCGTGCTCCACTGGCTGGGCACATGGTCTCCTGCGGGGGTGATCTCGCGGGTGCCCCAGCGCCCTCCATCCTCGCCGACGAGCCCTAGGCTGAAGGTGAGATCCTGTTGCGGGGGGCGGATCGCCCGCCAATAGGCGTCGATCAGGATCACGTCGCCAGGCCGGTATGTACCTCCCTCGTTGTTGTGTCCCAGCAGTGAGATGTCCCCGTACCGGCGCGGGGTACGGTAGTCAACGGGCACCTCGTGATCTGGGGGCGGTGTCTTGGGCCGGATGACCTCCGCTCTGCCGATAGGGACGATCAGCCCGAGCAGTTCGCCGCTTTCCAGGCCCCGCACCTCCAGTGCCGGCGTGCTGTGATCGGCCGGGTAGACCGAGGCATTCAGCAGGTAGCGACCGGGGGGCACGCCCGGCGGGATTTCGAGGTCCACGTCGTCGCGTACGATCTGTTCGCTTGGCCATTGGCTGGTGGGATAGTCACCCAAGCCCAGGTCATAGTCCAGCGACGCCCACGCAAAGCCAGCCCCGTCTACGAGGGACAGCGTCACCCGGTAGTCGCGCTCAAGCGCGCGAGCTGTCCTCCAGTAGAGGCTCAGTTGAAGCATACGACCGGCTTCTACGCGGTCCATCAGAGAGCGGAGGCCCACCAGGTAGAGTTGGCCGCCGTAGTCAAGCGCCGGTCGATGGACATCGTCGGGAAGGCGGCCCACGAGCGGCGGCCTCAGGCGGAACGCGTGGGCCTGCACATTGGTGGTTGGGCTGCGAAAGCTCTCGAACGTGACACGCATCGCGTTTTGCTGCAGCCAATTGAGCGTGAGGTTGCCCGGATTCGCCCAACCGGGGGTCGAGGAATAGGCCACCCACACGCGATCGGTCTCGTACATGATCTCCTCAAGCTCAGCGATCGTCGTCTCAGGGTCCACGCCAAAGCGCGGGAACCCATACCAGACAGCCTCGCTTTCGACATAGTAAAAGTACAGCTCGGAGACGAGCCCCGAGTGGATCAGCACCAGGTCATCGGGCCGGACGTGGTCGCTCAGGTACCGTCCCCAGCCCCGGTGATCCTCTTTCGCATAGTGTGGGTCGGTGTAGAACACGTGTGTGGAGAGCAGCATGCCCACCAGCAGCACACCCGTGCCCAGGAGGGCGAGCGGTCGGGCGAGTGCGAACCTCCGCAGGAATCGCACTTGGGCGATCCCGGACGCCAGGAGCAAGTAGTAGAACGGGCTGGCAAAGATCAGGTGGCGGATGTTCATATACGCGGGACGCACAAAGGAGAGGACATAGATCTCGGCGATCGGCAGAAACGCGCCGAGCAGGGCATAGACCGTGGGCCGCCAGGAGGAACGACGAGGTCGGGCGAGTCCTAACCCCAGGCCAGCCAGCAGCAGGGCGACGCCGATCCACTGAAAGGGAGGAAGTCGGGTCCCAGAGACGCCCAGCGGGAACGAGCGCAGTACGTCGTCCAGCAGCGTGGCCAATGGGACGAACTGGTATCCTGGGATCTCGACCCGAGGTGGAAACCACCGTAGGGCCGACCATGCAGCACCTGCTCCCAGGACCCCGATGATCGCCCAGATCCGCAGCATGTGCCGCCTTTTCTGATCCCGGGATAAGAGCAGGATGATGCCCTGCGCCGGAACCAGCAAGAGGCTGTGATAGTGCGTTGCGATCATCGCCGCGGTTGCCAGCGCGTATGCCGCCAGCCCGCCTCTCCACTGGGCCCACAGCGCCGGGGGTGAGCCAGCGGTTCGGTGAGCGGGGCCGACCTGTCTCCCCTCGCGCTGGGCAGGCACACCGCTGGGGAAAGCAGGCAGCAGGCGCATCAACCCGTAGAACGATGTGACTGCCAGCAGGGTTCCCAGCGCATAAGGGCGAGCTTCCTGCTGGGCCCACAGGTAGAGTGGGGACAGCGCTCCGAACAAGGCCGCCAGCGTGCCGCTGACCGGGTCAAACAGCCGCCTTCCGCATCGATAGAGCAGGGGCACGATCAGGACCCCTGCTGCCAGTGACAGGAACCGCATTGCGAACTCGCTGTCCCCGGCGGCGAGGATCAACAGCCGAAGCAGGACAAAGTAGAGGGGAGGGTGATTGTCCGGCGTGGCGGGGATCTCTTGGCGCCCTGACGTGAACGTCATTCGGTTGGATAGGATGAACGGAATGGGTTTGGTGGCCCGATAGTGGCTGAGACTCTCATCCCACCACAGGCTTTGTTCGCCCAGACCGTAGACACCACGCAGGAACGAGATCAGGCAGAACGCGAAGACGACCCAATCAGGAGGAGTGTGCTTTTTCACGCCACATCTTGATCCGGAACAGAAACATCTCCCAGAACGCGCGCAGGATCACGCTCAGTTTGGCGCCGGTCTGGCTTCCCGCGGTGCGCGGGAGGTGGGTGACGGGCACTTCACGAAACGCAAAACCCATCTGCTTGGCGCGTGCCAGGAACTCGGCGCTAAAGGTCGCCCCTCGCGAGGCGACGCGCGGTCCGACCGTGTCGATCACCTGGCGACTGAGCAGCTTGAACGCGCAGTCTACATCGCGAGAGACATAGCCGAACAGCACATTGGTCAACCACGTCCAGCCCCAGCCATTTAGTTTGCGGATGAACGGGTCGCGCCTGGGAGCGCGGTAGCCGATGATCAGATCTGCCTCCTGGCGCAGTGCCCAAAGCTCCGCCAGCTCATCCAGGACAAACTGAAGGTCGCCATCGGTAAAAAAGGCCCACTCTTTGACCCCGCCAACCAGGCCGTCAAAGACGGCGGCTCCGTACCCCTGGTTCACCTCGTGCTCGATCAGGCGTACCTGGGGATAGCGAGCCATGTACTCGCGCACCACCTCGCTCGTGCGATCCGCACTGCCATCGTTCACTACGATGACCTCAAAATCTGCTGCAAGTTGGGAAGCAACGCGAACGGCGTCCTCGATGGCCTTCCCGATGTTGGCTTCTTCGTTGTATGCCGGAAAAGAAATGGATAGACTGGGCATGCGTTCTCCTCGTGCGAGCCCGGATCGTCGAATGACGCGATGCACTGCTGTGCACTGCTAGCGCGGTGCCTGGTCGCCAGCATCCTCAAAGCGAGCAATCAGGGCCAGCTTTTGCGCCCGTTTCAACCGTTTCATCTCCTGCTCGCGCTGCATAGCTGCTGAACGATCGCGGTGGCGCTCCCAGTAGCGCAGACGGACCGGGCGCCGGCTGCGCGTGTATTGCGCGCCTCGGCCGGCGTTGTGGGCCTTGACTCGGCTTTCCACGTCCCTGGCCCAGCCGGTGTAGAGTGTTCCATCGCTGCATTCGACGATGTACGTATAGGCCGTCAACTGCTCGGTCTGCGCCGCCCGAGACCCCCAAAGAACATCTGGGAGAGAAACTCGCCCGAAGAGGGGATGTCTGTCTTCTGTGGCATATCGCCCCAGTTTTGCGTGTCTCGATCCTGGAGCCACTGCAGGCGGTTGTCCATCTCGGCTTGATAGTAGGTCTGGATCGCTTCCCCGTTTTCCTGCTCGACCAGACGCCGGAAGCGACTGATCTCCTGTTGAAAGCTGTCGATCCAGCGCAAGAGATTCTCCCGGTTGAGCAGGGCGCGATCCCGATACTCGGCGGTGTCGGCCATCGAAAAGCATGTCACCCGGTCAAAGGTCGCGCCGCACATCCGGCGCATATCGCGCCAACCCCCCGAAGAGGAGAGCGTTCGCAGCAGAGTCGCTGCCATGACATCGGCAAGGTGTTCTGTCCCACCGATCAATCCGTCGTGCTCGTGCGGATCGACAAAGTGGGGAATCGCCCCGACCATCGCTACCAGGTCGGTCACCAACTTGACGGCTTCCGATGTGGCGCGTGTGGAAGGAGTCAGGCAGTACAGCTTTTGCGAAAGCAGGTCGGGCTTGGCCGAGTCGATGCCCGCTTCGTCGCCAAAGAGAATGGGATCGCCGCCCACAAAGCTGACATCGGGGGGCAGCAGTTCGTCCGCCCACTCGAGCACGGGGACCTTGACACTGGCCGTGTCGGTGATCACGCAGCCAGACTTGAGGTCACCGGCGATCAGCCCAAGCGTCTCTCGGATCGCGGATGCGGGGATCGCCAGGATGATCATGTCGGCCTTGGCGCAGGCGGAGATCAAATTGCGATCGACCTTATTGATGGCTCCCATCCGGCGAGCAAGCCCCGCCTGGCCGGGGTCTTTGTCGTGTCCCAAGACATCCAACTCGTTTTCCCTGGCGTTCCGGATCGCCAAGCCCAGCGAGGTTCCGATCAATCCTGTTCCTACGATCGTGATACAAGGTCGTGATGCCACGAGGCCTCCCTTCAATTCTGTTCGTCCGCCCACTTTAGGGCGGCCAATTGCTTGTCTGTAGGTTCCGGTGCGTGATGCTCGCAGATCAAAGCAACGATATCTGGATCACATCCAGCCTGGGTTGCCCACTGCGCGCTCGTATGTGCGTGCCGCGCGTGGACGGCAAAGGGCGTCTTCCACCCCCGTCCATCCGCAGCCAGGCGGGCCATCCAGGCTGGGGCGAATCGCCCCAGCAGGACGACTGCTACGCGATGCCACACGGTCAGCCCGCCGGCTGACTTGCCGGCATCGTGGATCAGCGCAGCCTGCAAGAGGGCATTGCCCCGGTGACCTGCCTGGTACAGGGTGTAGTACACATCCAGGCAGTGCCGCTGGTCGCAACGCGCCATACGGCGAAAGAGGGCCGCTTGCCCTGCTGAGAGTCGTGCGTCCACCAACTCGAACTCGTCCTGTCGCACCCGGGCGGACATCGCTCGGAAGAACTGCCAGGCGCGGTGCGCTGCACGTCCAACCAAAGTCGCTTCACCTTGTCCTGGCAGGCCCTACGATGGGATGCCGACGATCAGTCTCATCAAGAGATCGTAGGCTGGCCCCAAGATCGTCCAGATGATCCCCCGTCCGGGCAGAATCCGATCCACCAGGAGCAGTCCTATAAAGATCATGGGCCCCAGGCTCAGCATCCGATCCATCACATCGCTCAGTCCATACGCCCAGCGCGCGCGTACGGTGCTCAGGATGCCGCGCAGGACATTGAACCCGTCCAGTGGGTAGATCGGGAGAAGGTTGAACACCGCCAGGGCCACGTTAGTGCTGACGACCGTGCCGAGCAGGATCCACGCGGCTGCAGGCATCATCACTCCACGAGTGCTCGCGATACGCATCGGCGCAGCGAACAACGTAGCCAGGACGATGTTGGAAAACGGCCCGGCAAAGGAGGTGATGCCCATTCCTACCCGCGGCCCGAAATGCAGGTAGAGTGGGTTGACGGGCACGGGCTTTCCCCACCCAAACCCAAACCCGGACAGCGAGCTGACCAGGATCATGAGCCCTCCAAGAGGGTCAAAGTGCGCGACCGGGTTCAGCGTCATCCGTCCCATCCGCCGAGCCGTCGAGTCGCCGAGCAGTTCGGCCGAAAAGGCGTGCGAAAATTCGTGGATGGTGATGCCCAGCACGAGGGCAAGCAAACTGGCAACCGGAACGAGAAGTGAGTTCAAGACTATCCTCTGATCGTGATATGAGAGAGACATTATAGCATGAAAGCGCCAACAGGTCGAATCTCATCGATGTGGGGGAGGCGCTTCGGTCGGGGGCGGACAGTTGTCCGGCACAGCGGTCTCACCTGGGCGTGTGGCCTGTGATGGGCAGATCGGCTCCAGCAGGCATGCCGGACGTTTGCCGGGAGGTGAAACACGCCTTGACGCAGGTCACAGTTTGACTGGATGCCTCGTTCCGGGTACACTATCGGCACATCCTGAGACCGTGTGGGGGAACATGATCCGAGCTGTACTTTTCGACCTGGGGGGCACGCTCCTCGACTACAACCCCGATCACCTGCCCTGGCTGACGTGGGAGCGCGCTGGGGTGGAGAGCGCGCACGCATACCTCGTGGCCCGAGGGTACGATCTGGCCGCAGAAACCTTTGCCGCTCGCTTTGTGGACGCACTGCCCGAACGTTGGGAGCGTGCCGCGCAGGGAAAGGGCAATCTGCGCTTGGGCGATAGGCTGCGCGAAGCCTGTGTGGCCTGCGGCGTAGCGCCCTCTCCAGAGGATGTCGAGGAGGCTATTGCTCGCTATATCGCGCCGTTGGACGCGCGTGTCACGATCTACGAGGACACAGTGACCACACTCGACGCGCTGTGCCAGCGGGAGCTCAAGATCGGCCTGGTGTCAAATACCATGTGGCCCGGTGAGTTCCATCGCCGAGACCTGGAGCGCTATGGCCTGGTGCCCTATCTCGACCACACTGTTTTCTCGGCCGATGTGGGGGTCTGGAAACCACAGCCGGGCATCTATCACCTGTCCCTGGACGCGCTGGGGGTTGCGGCGAATGAGGCGGTCTTTGTGGGCGATAGGCCAGAACACGACATCCTTGGCGCGCAACGGGTGGGTATGCGCGGCGTACACAAGCGCCGTCCGGGGGATGCTTCCAACGACGTGCATCCCGATGCAGCGATCACTCACCTCGCCGAGCTGCTCCCGCTCATCGACCGCTGGTGAGAGCAGAATGGGGATTGGAGGGTGGCTGGACCACACAGGTTAAGGAGGAACGCTCGTGAACCCTCGTGAAACGTTCATCGCTGCGCTTGAGCGCCGCCCCATTACCGGGCGGGTTCCCCATTTCGAACTGGTTTTCTTTCTGACGATGGAGGCCTTTGGCAAGGTTCACCCCAGCCACAGGAACTATGCGCAGTGGGTGCAGATGAGCGAGGGCGAACGTGAGCTGCATCGCGAGGACATCGCAAGCATTTTCATCGACACCGCCCGGAGGTACGAGCACAGCGCGATCTTCTTGCATCACCCGGTCAACGAGGTCCAAGAGTACCAGCGTCTTATCGACAAGATCCGGGAAAAGTCCGGTGACGAGTACTTTTTGATGAAACACGGAGACGCAACGTACAGCATTCCCTCTGGGGGGAGCATGATGGAGTGGGCCGCCTGGCTGTACGAAAAGCCGGACGAGGTCAAGGCGACCGCGCAGCGACGTGTGGACGAGGCCCTGGAGCAGGCCGAGGCACTGAGAGGCAAAGGACTGGATGGATTTGCGCTGTGCGCGGACTACTGCTTTAACACCGGCCCTTTCCTGCGGCCTGAGGTTTTTGCCGAGGTCGTGACGCCCTATCTCAAGCAGCTCATTGCCGGGTACCACGAGATGGGCTTTTACGTGATCAAGCACACCGATGGAAACATCATGCCGATCATCGATCAGCTTTTGGACTGCGAGCCAGACGCCCTCCATTCCCTGGATCCCCAGGGAGGGATTGACATCAAGGAGGTCAAGGAGCTGTACGGCGACCGGGTATGCCTCTGCGGAAATGTCAACTGTGGGTTGATCGACACCGGAAGCGAGCAAGAGTACCTCGATTCCGCACGATACGCCCTGACTCATGGCATGCCGGGCGGTGGCTATATCTTTTGCACGTCGAACTGCATCTACACCGGGATGAAGCTCGACCGATACGTCAAGATCCTGGATCTCTGGCGCGCGATCGGCAACTATGGCCCGCACGTCGCGGATGGAGAGCCCCTGACCGGCAGGTCCGGAACGGACACCTAGGCAGATGGAGAGATCAAGGCGTTTGGGGGTAGGGAGCGCGATCGGGATCGGGTGCTTGATCCTGCTCGCGTTGAGAGCGCCCATTCCGGGCACTGCCAGCCAGGTCGTGTCACAGGAACGGTCTCCGCCCACCCCCACGACGGTGCCCTTTCTCTACCCCCCTTTCGCTCGCCAGTACCGGACGACCTCTTACTTTGACCATCACTACCCGGACCGGGGGTGGGATGATACTCTTGTCCTCTCGAACGGCGACCAGGCAAGCGCCATAGACGGGATCCTGGATCGTACGGCGACCTTTCGCGGCGGGTACTGGCTGCCCTACACCTTCCGGTATGTCTACTATGATGGTCACAACGCCATTGACTATGGGACCGGCGCGGGGACGACTATCTTGGCTGCCGCGCCGGGGGAGGTCGTCTTTGCCGGGAGCGTGCCTTCGTCCTGTGACTCTCCGCTCCAGTACGTGTGTCTCAAACACGCCGACGGGTACCGCACGTTCTACCTGCACCTGGAGGGGATCTGTGTCCGCGCGGGAGACTGGGTGGAGACCGGCGAGCCACTGGGCATCAGCGGGAATTCGGGATGTTCTCTGGGCCCTCACCTGCATTTTGCGGTGGAGCACCAGGGCAAATTTACCGATCCGTATGGCTGGTATCCCACAGACACGCCAGACCCTTTGCTTGACTATTCGGGAGTGCAGGCCACCTGGCTGTGGGCTCCAGGCGACCTTCCCTTGCCGATGGGCAAGCTCACTCACCCACCCAAGAACGCCAGCACGAACGGTGACCTGTACGCGTTGTTCCTCCCGGATGAGGACAGTCCACCGATCGAGCGGGTCGAGTTCCTGACCTTTTACCAGGAGCAGTGGCATCGGATCGGAGTCGACGAGGTCCGTGAGGATGGCTGGTCGTGGGCGTGGGATACCCGGGATGTCCCTGAGGGAGAGACCTGGCTGCACGCCTGGGCCGTCGGAATGGACGGGCGTGTGAGCAAGGCGAGCCCCATCCGCACGGATATCACCGTGGACCGGCACCCGCCACAAGGGGCGATCGTCGGCTTGCTGCCAGGAAGCACCGCCGGCCGATTTCTCTCGCTCTATGCCTCTGCGCACGATGCCACGTCGGGAGTAGAGCGGGTCACGTACCTGGCGCGAGAGCGCGGCGCAGGCGAATGGCGCGAGATCGGGGATGGGGAGCAGCTCGAGAAGGGGGATTGGCTGCTAGAGTGGGATGCCGCCGAGGTACCCGGTGGCGCGCAGATCGACCTCGTCGCCCGTCT
The DNA here is from genome assembly GCA_016783145.1 of Anaerolineae bacterium. GTDB lineage: Bacteria > Chloroflexota > Anaerolineae > JAFGEY01 > JAFGEY01 > BS750m-G44. The sequence continues at coordinate 11,235 of JADHXD010000078.1, read as the reverse complement.
CGTCGATCGTGCGGGCAACGAGACGTTGACCGAGCCGGTGGAGGGCATATCGATCGACCCCGGTATGCCCGCCGGCGAACTGTCCCATCCGAAGTCCAAGGCCGCATTTGCCACTACGCTCGACCTGGTCTTCGTACCCTCTCCTGAGACCCCGCCTATCGATCGCCTCGTTTTCTACGCCTGGTACGACGGAGATTGGCACCAGGTTGGGGAGGGCCGAGGTGGAGAGGATGGATGGCGTGCGTTCTGGGATCCTGCGTCGGTGGGAGACCAGTCAGGCATCCGGGTGCAGGCACGGGTCTACGACCTGGCAGGACGGGTCCACTCGGCACTTCCCCAGGTCACTGGCCTGGTCCTAGACCGCAAGCCCCCCAGTGTGGGCTACATTCGCCCCGCGACCGGCGGCGTGGCCCGGCCAGACGTCGCCCAGAGCGTGTGGGCCTGGGACGGTGGCAGTGGGGTGGACTATGTCGAGTTCTTTGTGAACGAGGGAGAGGGATGGCTCAAGATCGGCGAGGACCGGTACGGCGTCGATGGCTGGTCCCTCTTGTGGCAGGCCGACGAGGTGCCCGATGGGATCGTGGATTTCAGCGCGCGGGCCACGGACCGGGCAGGCAACGAGGGGTGGGCGGCCGATGTCCGCAACGTGGCCCTGGACCGCACCCCGCCGCGCGGTCAGGTCTCTTTTCCGTCGCCAGGGATGGTCCTCAGCGGGGTGGTCACGTTGACCCTGGAGGTGACGGATGAGGTCAGCGGGCTGGACAGGGCGGTCTTTTACGCGCGGTACGATGACGAATGGCATCATCTCGCGGCAGATGCCGAACCTGACGACGGCTTTGGCATCTCGTGGGACGCGGCTTCCGTTGGAGAGCAGCGGCTGGGGGCACTGACAGCGTGGGTGTACGACAGGGCGGGCAACTACCGGGAGCTGTCTCCCGTGATGTGCCGTGTCGGAACGGTGAGCGATCCCCTCCCCGCCACTCCAAGCCCTGCGCCAACCTCATCGCCGACACCGTCACCCGAGCCGCCTACTGCATCTCCGACAGCGGTTTCGCCGACTGCTACGCAACCGCCTGTGCCCAGCGCAACGCCAGTCGCCGAGCCTGCTGCCCTCCTCGAACCAACTGCCAGCCCAAGCGCAACCCCTCCGGTGGCGCCAGCATCCACGCCCACGCTTCCCGTTCCTCGCACCGCTTCCCCGGCCTCCGCGCCGGTCGACTACCCGGTCAGACCCGCCTTCTGGTACCTCGTCGGCGGAGGCGTGGGCGTGGCCCTTGTGCTGCTGATCCTGTCACTCCGGAACTTTCGGGCCACCTCGCGCCGTTGAGCGCGCGTCCCCAGGCTATAGTCCGGCGCTCAGCCGGGCTATAGTCCGGCGCTCAGCCGGGCTATAGTCCGGCGCTCAGCCGGGCTATAGTCCGGCGCTCAGCCGGGCGCAGGACCAGCGCTCAGCCGGGCTATAGTCCGGCGCTCAGCCGGGCGCAGGACCAGCGCTCAGCCGGGCGCCTCGGGTGGGGCGGGTGCACGGTCCGAGATAAAGCGGTACGTTTCCTCGGCGACGAACTCTCGCTCGCTATCCACGACCAGGTTGTGCCCAGAGTTGTGCAAGGCGAGCACCTCTTTATCCGCCGACCCGACTCGCCCATAGGTGAACTGGACGCTCTTGGGATGGATGCTGCGGTCCAACGTGCTGTGAACAAAGAGCAGCGGGCACGTCACCTGAGGCAGGAGCCGGCGGACGCGGTGGATCAGCTTCAGGAGTTCGTGGGCGGCGAACACGGGGTTCTCCTCGTAGCTCCACGAGCGGAGCTTGGCCTCGGGATCCGTCAGGTCGCCGTCGTCGTTGCTCGCCTTGGGCCTGGTAGGGATCAGGTACTTGAGGATCGGAGTCAAGTAGAGGAGCCGTTCTGCCACCAGGAGGGCCGGTGAGTAGAGGATCGCCCCCGCCAGCTCGGGATGGGTTGCTGCCAGGTAGAGGGCGAGCAGGCTGCCCATCGAGAGGCCGCCCACAAAGACCGTCTCGCAGCGCGCCTGCAGAGCGGCCAATGCCTCCTCGGCGTGGGCGGTCCAGTCGGTCCACGTGCACCGGTTCAACTCCTCTACGGTCGTTCCGTGCCCGGGCAGGAGCGGTGCAGAGACGGTCAAGCCTTTCCGGTGCAGATGATCTCCCACCACCCGCATCTCGGGGGGAGAGCCGGTGAAGCCGTGAATGAGCAGCACGCCAACCGAGCCACCGTCCAGAGTAAAGGGAGATGGATCGATGTGTGGGTTACGGGTCATCGCCAGATCCCTCCCATGCCAGGTCGGCCAGTCCGTGGGGCCTAGATCTCTGCCTCTCTGGGATCGCGCACAAAGAGGGCGGTCACCAAGATCGAGATCGCGGTCGTCACGGCAACAAAGATCCACGGGTACGTGGGATCAAAGGTGTACAAGTAGCCTCCCAGGCTGGAGGCGACCATGACCGGTATGGTGATCAGGAAGCCCATACCAGGTCCACCCGTCCCGCCTGAGGCCGCCCCGATCATAACCGTCCCTCGCCCGATGGCGGACATGACCCTTCCTCGGATGTCCCGCGGCACGATGTCGGCCATCAGTGCGCTGCACGCGGGGATAAAGAACGCGGTGACGACAGCGACGGCCGCGCGTATGAGCAGCACCTGGGTGAAACTGGTCGCCAGGACGAACAGGGGAACAGAGACCAACGACAGGCACAGCGATGCCAGGATCCACTTGGTCCTCCCGTGGCGGTCGACGATCATCCCCGCGGGGATGTAGGCCAGGCTGCGCAGCGTTGTCTCGATCAAGAGGATGAGGCCCCACTCCGAAGAGCTCAGCCCGATGTGATCCGCCCCGAACACGACCCAATACGGGCTGGCGACGGCATTGGCCATAAACCCGAGGGCGAGCACTACCGTCAGGGCACGCAGAGCGCGCGGTAGCTGCCGCAAGGTCGTGGGGAGGTCGCCATACGCGCTCTTGAAGACCCCGGGTAGGTCGGATAGGCTGAACGTCTCCGCACGCCCTGAGGACGTTTCCTTGAGAAAGCGATGGTTCACAGTAGCGCTGATCAGGTTGGCCACGGCCATCACGCCATAGAGGACCCTCATCCCCAGCTCTACGCCGTAGGCGTCGAGCAGTGCGCCCGCGACGTATGGGGCAACGATCGCCAGGGCGCTCGAGATGGTGTTCATGGTCGCAATCCCTCGCCCGCGGCTCTCGGGCGACAGCGAGTCGGCCATGAGCGCCGAGAGGGGGGGGAACTGGAAGGCCATAAAGCCCTGTAGCAGGCCGGCTACGGCGATGATCTCCCAGCTCGGGGCCAGGACGTACAGAAGGGTCACTGCCGCCGAAAAGTAGCCGGCGAACGCGATGATCTTGACCCGGCCCGTGCGATCCGTCAGGCACCCGGCGATCGGAAAGATGATCAAACCGGCGAGAGGCCCGACCGAGTTGACGAATCCGATCCGCGCCGGGTCCCCGCCGAGGGCCAGGATGTACAGGGAAGCGTAGGGAAAGACCATGCTCCGACAAAACATACCCAGTGACTGGGTGATCGTGAGAATCCGTATGTTTCCGCGCAGGAATTGGAAGCCTTCGAGGAAGGACCGTGCCTTGGGCATGGTCTGCCGGCTCCTTTCGGATCGCATGGGAGTGAGAGGCATCGACGTCGCCGCTAGGGAGCAACGTAGATTGTACTCGGAAACACCACCAAGCGCAAGCAGCATCCGGGCATCCGAGCATGGAGCCACCTGGCACGGCCCCGTGGGCGGATGGTTGAGACGCCCACGGAGCCGTCCTTTCCATAGAAAAAGAGGGAGACACCGCTGGTCTCCCTCTTTGCGCCTCCAGTCGAACGCACCGTTGGGGGTCTCTGTTGGCTCCTCTCGCGGCTGCGATGTGGCGATGCGCTCATTCGCATAGGGCCACACGGCTTGATCTCGGTCTACTTGCAGCCAGTATAGCAGGAAGGTGCCTGCCCGTCTATGGCAAGAGTCGTATCACTCTAGCCCGGGGCGACATCCAAGCCGCTTTCCGGGCCAGGGAACCACATAGATCTGACGTTCCTCGCTCCGCGGACTGACCTGCCCCTCGGGCGATGTCGCGTCTCCGACGATGGCCACGCTCCAGTAGGCCTCCCCTTCGGGGACCAGGCCCAGGCTGGAGTTGACCTCGAACCGGTATCCGCCCTGCACCGGATGTACAGCGCCTCCTCCATAGACGGCGTCCGCTTCGTTGACCTGCCAGTAGAACTCGGCCGGTAGGCGAGCGGACCGCACATAGATCGAAATGCTCTCGCCCTCCTCCAGTCTCCGGTACCAGGTGAACTTGAGGCGCACTTTGTCGGCAAAGCAGGCCCCGCTCTCTGGCTCCACGAGCTTGGGTGCGGGAAGAGCGGTCGTCGTCGGCCTTGGCGTCGCGCTCGGGACGAAGGCGCTCGCACGAGGTGCTGTGGGCGTCGGCGTAGCCGTCTGCGGAGGGGGAGCGGTCGCCATCGGTATAGCTGTTGGCGAGGGGACAACCGTGTCCGTCGCCGTCGGCGCAGCGGGCTCGGTGGGAGAGGGCGTGAGCGTGGCAGGCGGCGTCGGCAGAGGGGTGGCGGTGTCGGGCGACGTCGGCGAGGGCACGGGCGTATGGGTGGAGGTCGGAGTGGTCGTCGGCTGCGCGGGTGCCGTGGCTGTTGGCAGCGGCGTGACCGTAGAGGCGCGCGGTAGAGTGGCCGTCATTGCAGTGGCCAGTCGGCTGCGCTCTCTGACCGTCGCCCAGGCCATACTCAGGCCCATCGCTGCCAGGGCCACTGCCAGGAGAATCAAGAGGATCAGGGCGACGGTCGCTGCTGCCCGCCTTTTCTTGCCCCACCCACTGACCTCGAGCAGCCGTCCATCCGGCGTACGCCGAGAGGTCGCAGATGCCTCGAGCGGTGATTGGACTGTGTCGCTCCAGAGGGTGTCCGGGCGCATACGCTTAGCGCGGACGACCAGTTCAGCGAACCGGCGTCGGTGCTCAAAATGGGCGATCAGTGACCTGACCTTTTCCCTTTTCCCTTGCCCGGGCAGGTGCTCGTACTCAATGCCCATGCCCCGGCACAGATCGCGCAGCTCACCGTCGGTGAAAAGGGTGACAAGGACCCGACACAACCCCTCAGGAGTGACTTGCTCGAATGTGGGCATCGGTCTCCTCTCACGTGCAGCCCCAGAACCGTCAGAGATAGGCGATGCTGCTCATCCAGCACGTTCGCCGCACACCAGCGTGCCTGGGCGATGTACACCGTACCCGATCCCCCCACCTTTGCCCCCTCAGTCCATAGGTACGGTAGCCAGGGTCTGCCCTCTGTCCCCATCCTTTTCCACGGCGACGGCAAAGATATAGACGCCCGTTTTCCACGTTTCCTGGTCGATGGGGACAACCCTGATGTTGTAGAATCCTGGGAGCCGGCCAGATCTGACGTCTACAATGTCTACCTTGGCCCCGCCGGGGCCTACGATCATCGGATCCACCTGCAGGTTGGCCACCTTTAGCCCGGTGACGGGCACTCCCTGTGTGTCCGTAGCAGAGATGATGATGTAGTTTGGGGCGCGGTTCCCCGGAGCGGCTATGGTGTCCTCTGAAAACGCGGTCACGATGAGCCTTGCCATTGGGCATGCCTCCTTTTCGCATGTTCCTTGCTTTTTTGCATGAACCAAGATGTACGGGAAGACAGCTATCCTATGATACCACAGATCGAGACCGAATTCAACAAGTGATTCTGCGTTGCGTTCTGAGACCGGCAGAAAGGGATTGGTGGATTCGTTGACCTGTGGTATCATAAGGGCAGTCGAGCAAACCGACGAGAGGAGCGGTTGAGATGAAGACGTGTCCCTTTTGTGCCGAGCAAATCCAGGATGAGGCGATCAAGTGCCGGTACTGTGGCGAATTCCTGGACGGTGCCCAGCGCCCAGGCTGGCCCGTCAGAGGCTACCCGTGGGCCTATTGGGGGTACGAATACCGGTCCGAGAAAGAGATCTGGGGGTGGCCCCTGATCCACGTCGCGCAGGGCATCGATCCCAAGACCGGACTTCCGCGCGTGGCAAGAGGGATCATCGCCGTCGGCAACATCGCGATCGGGCTTCTAGCCGTGGGTGGCTTTGCCGTAGGCGGTTTCACCGTGGGCGGAATGGGTTTGGGCCTGTTCGTCCTGGGTGGCATCGCGATCGGCGGCCTGGCGTTTGGAGGGATCGCCCTCGGCCTGTTCTTTGCGGTCGGTGGCCTGGCCGTCTCGATGATCATGGCCATCGGAGGGCTGGCCCTGGCTCCACGCACGATCGGAGGGATGGGCGCCGATCCCGAGCTGCTGCGGCGGATTAGGGAGGGGTGGCCCGGCCTGCGCGGCACTCTGCTTGGGATGTTCCGCTGAACGATCCGGATGCACGTGCGCTGTCCATAGAGGAGATGCGAGCCGCGGATCGGGGCGCGGTGCGATCCATCTACCTGGAGGGGATCGCCACGGGCCACGCCACGTTCGAGGCCGGCGTGCCCGAGTGGCCGGCGTGGGATGCCGGTCACCTCCCCGAACCCAGGCTCATCGCCCGACAGGGGGATCGGATCGTGGGCTGGACGGCTCTCAGCCCGGTCTCGTCCAGAGCGGTGTACGCCGGCGTGGCGGAGGTCAGCATCTATGTCTCCGCGTGCGCGAGAGGCAAAGGCGTGGGTCGCGCGCTCCTCCGCGCGCTGATCGAGAGATCGGAGCACGCGGGCATCTGGACGCTGCAGGCGGGCATTTTCCCCGAAAACGAGGCCAGCATCGCCCTGCACGTGTCGTGCGGGTTCCGCCGGGTAGGCCGCCGGGAACGCCTGGGACAGATAGACGGTGCCTGGCGGGATGTCGTTCTCGTGGAGCGGCGAAGCCGGGTCGTGGGCCTCTAGCCGAATGGCTTCCATTCTCCATCCTTTCTGTGCCTTGCCTCAGAGAGGAAACGAGATGGTGTCCCCTACCGTGTCAGATGCTCAGCCCTTCGAGCAGTTGCGCTCGCGTCCAGGCGTTGAGCAGCGGGTCGCGTGTTTCCTCCATCCACTCTACCAGCCGGCGGCGCAGGCGCGCCAACTCGCCGCTGAACGCGGGGTCGGTCGCCAGGTTGCGCACCTCTGAATCCGCATCCAGGTCATAGAGCTCGTCTTCCGCGGTCGCGTTCCACACGTACTTCCACCGGCGGTCTCGCACCGAGCGCTGGCTGTACAGGCCGAACTGGTTGCCGTGATACATCGACAGAATGTCCTGGCGGCCATTGGTGGCCCAGCCCGCCAGCAGCGGCAAGAGGCTGCGGCCACGGAACGTGCCGGGAACGGGCGCGCCCGCGGCCTCGCACAGGGTGCGCGCCAGGTCGATGCTGTGCGAGACAAAGGCGTCGCATACCGCACCTGGCGTGGCGTGTCCGGGCCAGCGCACGATTAGGGGGACGCGCGTCACGTCGTCGTACAGCACCATGTGCTTGTCGACCATACCGTGCCCACCGCACAGATCGCCGTGATCCGTGGTATAGATGACCAACGTATCTCCTGCCAATCCAAAGCGTTCGAGCGCGCCCAGCACGCGCCCGATCTGTGCGTCCATCAGGCTGATCTCTCCCAGGTAGCGGCCCACGATCGGGGCCCAGTCCGCCCACGTCCAGCCCTCGACCTTCCACGTGCGCCGCTGCTGCGCTTGGGCATAGGGCTTGCCGGTCAGCGGGTCGGGGTAGCTGGGCCAGGGCGGGATCGCGTCCGGCGGATACATCGAGGCGTACGGCTCCGGCACGACGTTCGGCAGGTGCGGGGGATCGAGGTCCCACTGCAGGAAAAGTGGTGCGTCTCGCGTGGCGCGTTCCTCCAGGAGGCGGATCACGCGATCGGCCTCCCAGGCCACCTGTGTACCCTCGGGGCCGATGTACCGATCGACCTCGCCGAACCAGCCCCGGGTCGCCGGCCTGGGAGGCAGTCCCACGTCCGCCCGCCACGCCGCGTACCCCGCCCGGCCGGAAACGTGCTCGTGGAACCCGTACTGCAGCGGGCTCTTGTGAGGGTGCACGTGCCACTTGCCGACGTGCGCCAGGTGATAGCCCGTCTCGCGCAGGACGTGGCTGAAGGCCGGCAGTCCCCCTAAGGCGGGACGCGGGGCCTCGGTGTTCTGGTTGGCGATCGCCAGGTGTTCGGTGGGCCACTGCCCGTGCATCAGGCTGACCCGAGAGGGGACGCATACCGGGATCGGGCAGAAGGCGTGAGAGAAACGGGTTCCCTCCGCTGCCAGGCGGTCCAGGCTCGGCGTGCGCAGGAACGGGTGTCCGTTCGCGCCCACGCAGTCAAAGCGATGCTGGTCGGATTGGATGAGGAGGATGCTGGGCGGATGGGGCAATGGCCTACTCCTGGGTGAGAAAGGGTCCTTGCGGCAGCAAAGAGCGAGTGCATACTTTCGCCCATTATACCATGCTTCGGACCACCTGTCGCATCTCGTTCGACAGGAGGGAGCATTACACATTCGGGACAGCTCCCGGACCGGGTGGGGCCATCCAGGTCAGCGCCCAGCCCTTGCATATCTGAGCCATGGGCAGGCTAGCCACGTCATACCCAGCCAACTCCAGTGGGCACCTGCCCCGGATGCGCGGTTGAGCATCGTCTGTGAACGGCGTGAAGCGATATACCTTTTCAAATACAGCCAGGAACAGACGTGCGCTGGCCAGGGACTCGAAACCACAGAAGTTCTGGCACCCTGTCGGGTATCTCCGATAATGCTGGTCAAAGCGACGGACACCTGCACTTGCAGCGCAGGTACAAGTGTGACCAGTTCAGTGGCATTGTTTGTACGGGGAACGATAGTGCTCTCAATGCCGTTGACCAACTTGGGCCAGTGCCGTTCCAGGGAGTCAAAGACGCTGTCCACCTTTGGCGTTTGGGCCACGTACCGCTCGCGCAAGGCCATCACCTTGGCATATCGTTTCTCTGCTGTGCGTCGGGTCTTGGCCTGAAAGGTGGCGTCGATCCGCTCCTTGAGTTGGACCACATCGGGGCGGGTCTGAGCATAGTCTGTGCCATACGTTTCTTTGAGCTGGCGATGTGCCCATTGCAGGGCGTGAAAGATACACTCGTGGTGACGTGCTTGCTCAAAGACCTCTGCGATCGCCGGTCCATACTCTGAGCGCAGGTCGGTGACGATCACCTTGGGCTGGTAGCCCTTGGCTTTCAAGGCCAACAAGAAGGCTCTGGTGCTGTGGGCGCTGTTACGGGCATAGAGGGCGATGTGCAACAGGTCATAGGTGTAAGCGTCTACGGCCAGATAGACGTACATCCAGCGTCGTGGCTTGGGCGCCTTGGTCCGTCCGCTGCCGCGAGGGGCCTTGTCGGGCACCTGTACCCACTTTTCGTCGATCCCGACCACGCCACTGAAGCGCACGACCCCAAACAGCGCAGCGACGGGGAGCAGGTCTCGCCCAAAGGCACTGACCCACAGATACACGCGACCGGCACGAACGCCCAACGCCTGTGCCGTACGCCGGTAGCTGCTGCGTCCCCAGGCATACATCTGCAACGCTGCCGTGCGCCGCTGCAGCGGATAGGGCGAGTAGGGCAATAGACCCAAGGGAAGATGCGTAAAACTGCCATAGCTGCACGCTGCGTTCCGACAACGATAACGATATACAGTTACCGTTCGCCATTGATTCTGTTCGTCGAGGTAGCGTTTCTGACGTCCCTGGCGTCCCTTGGGCCGCACATCTGTGCTCCCGCAGTAGGTGCAGCGAATCGTTCCCTCCTCTTCTGGAGCCTCTGCAGCAAACAAGATCCAAGACACTTTCTGTGCCCACGGAACGGCGGCCGGCGTCGGGGGTGGGGTCAGTCCAAGCGCTTCGCCTGCCGTCTGCAGATGAGCGATCTGTACACGTTCCTCTGCGGTCAGTCCTTCTCCCCCTGCCACCTTGTCCAGCACAGCACGCAACGTGCCCAGCAACTCTGTCACCAGGCATTCGTCTCGGGGACGGATGCACTCCGCGCCGATGACAAAGAAGCGACTCATCGTCTTGCGCAACTGCGGCCATCCACTCTCGCCAATGGCCTGTTGCACTTGGGCATGGGTCACCGTCACCCCTTGCTGGCGCAGATAGGTGTACACGTCAGACTGTGACCACCACGGAAACCGAGCGCAGACCTCGATGATCTGTGCTCGCAGCTCTGTACTCAACACCTCGGCGCTCTGCAAGCTCAGCAGATTGGCCCAGTCCCGCTGTAATCCATACTTTTCCCAGCGGCTGATATCTGGCTGGGGCACGCCCAACCCTGTCGCCAGCTGTTGTTGCGGTACCAGCGGTCGCCGTCCGTCTCGCGTGGAACGCCCTCCACGTCGCTCTGCCGGCCCTTCCAACTGTCGCAAGAACAGAATCACCATTCGCAGCCAGAATGTGTCGTCTTTCTGTACTGACAGGTGAAACTCTCCTGCCAACTGAATGTGATATCCTCCTTCCACGGACACAATCTCCACCTGCGGCCCCAAGTCCTCTTTTGCTTCGCCTGTGCACAGCGAAACCATAGCTCCATATCCCACAAACTCACTTGGCGCGCGCTGGATCAGACATTGCCGCAGCACCTCTTCGCCCAGAAACAGCAGACTCCCCCAGCGTATCCAGCCTACTCCCCAACGCAGGGCTCGTATCTCCGCCTGCCGCCCCAACCTGGGCCAGGCCACCGATATCCCTTCCAGCAACCACTCTATCCACGGCAACACCCAGGCCCAACCGAGTACCCACCGGTCGCCGTGCACCCTTTGCATGCGCACCATACTCAGCACGGCAAGTAACCCGCTCCGCACCAGCGCCCGTATCCACGTCCGCTGTATCTGTCTCCAGCCTGCCGCCAGGCTCAAGCCCCACAGCAGTGGCAACCGCTCCTCTTGCCCTCGCTTGCCCGCTCCGCACCATCCGACCCCCTGGGGCGGATAGCCTACCCATCCCAGACTACTCTCCGGCAGCGGCCCCACCAGTGCAGTCAGCACCACGCTAATCACCACCAGCGCATGTAGCCGACTCCCCAACCAGTCCCCGGTTCGCTTCTGTGTCCAAATCGGTGTATACTTCATCTCGCCAGCCTCCGTTCTTGGTTTTTGCCTGGGTACAATGTACCCCCAATCGCGTAGGCTGGCAACTTCATTATGTATGGACGCTACCCCCTCTGAGACTGCTTTTACGGACACAATGCCTGGTTTTGACTATCTGTCTGTCCCCAACGCGGAACGCTCACTGC
>JADHXD010000077.1 GCA_016783145.1 Anaerolineae bacterium | reverse complement strand
CGTGCCTACCGTACGCGTGACGAAGCACGAAGCGATCTGTTCTCTTACATCGAAGGGTTCTACAACCCACGCCGGCGACATTCGTCTCTGGACTATATGAGCCCACAGGCCTACGAGGACCGTTACTATCAAGAGCATGGTTTCGCTTAGTCGACTGTCCACCAAATCGGGGGAGGGTCTGAACAGAGAGGGGAACAGAGCCAAAACCGCTAGAGCAACAACTGCCCGCCCAGAAGTGGCATCGAATAGGTGCCCGGCGATCACCTCGTAGATGGTCCACGCTATCACCACCAGCACAGTGGCAGTGAATGCCCTCAAGAGCAATTTCATGTCTAGGACTCTTACATCTTGAGACTATCACACGGCCTCTTGCTCACTGACATTGTACCGCATCGAGAACGCAGACTGCGTAGGCATTCGTGTCAAGACCGGCCGGTGTCCACGGCCTATCGGTGGAGGCAAGTACGGTCCCTCACTCCTGGTCCTCTGGTGTGCGTGTGTTCTCGGTGATGGTGATCCCCCGACGCAGAAAGAGCAGATACCAGGCAACAGGAGCCACTGCAAAGTTGACCATCAGCCCGACTATGCGAATCAAGATAGATGCGGCAACACCATCCACAAAGGCCAGTCCCGAGAGCTGTGAGAGATAGCCTACGACAGCCTCCTGAATACCCAGATTGCCCGGGGTAAGGACGACCAGGTTGGCGAACGAGGCGAACACGACGATGCTCGTCCCTACAAGAGGGCTGACACGGACCCCCAAACCACCATAGGCTATGGCGATGATCCACCCGCCAACGACAAACACGAGGATCTGGTACAATCCCGTCTCGGCCAAACAGCGGGCGTCCTGGCGCAGCTTTTGCCAGCCATCTGAGAAGAGACGCAACATGTGGCCGACACGCCCTAGCCGTGAGGTCCATCGCTCCGGTACGCTCACCCAGAGCAACAGAACGGGGGCACCCGCACAGGCGGCACCCAACCAGAGGGCCCAAGCGACCGGCTTGGCCATAAGGACAGCGATCGTATTGGTGATGATCATGACAGCCGCACCGATGGACAGCGAAGACACCATCGCGCCCAGTAGGATCACAGGAGCCTGTGAGTAAGGAATGGCGTACCGGCGTTTCAGGTAGACCGCTCGAGCCACGCCCCCTGCCTGCGCGGGCAGGACCGTGTTCAACACGGTAGCGACATTCGACAATCCGAAACTCTCCCAGAGCCCCATATGCGCGCCAAGGACTCTGTACAGGCTGGCAAACCGCGCTGCCCCTACCAGGCTCTGTAGAAAGAGTGCGCCCACCAGTCTCGCGATGTCCCAGCCGCGAACGCTGAACAGAACTGTCAACTCGTTCCGGTGGACGTAGACATAGCGTGCCGCGACCATCGCGAACACCACGCTGGACGCGGCACGTGCGATGCGGGTGTAGTCCGGAACCGGTCTTGATTCAGGCATTCTGCCCGCTACTCAACGTTCACGACCCGGTTCCCCACCCTGATCGAGCAAGCTTTCGTATATGTCGATGATCCGCTTGGTGACCTCCTTCCAGGAAAACCGCAAGGCGTGGTTCAAGAGATGCTCCCTCTTCCACTCGCGGTCCAGCGCGACGAGCATCTTGCCGCACAGCGCTCCAGGATTTGCCGCCTCAACCAGGTATCCATAGTCCTCGGACGTCACGATCGATTCGCTGCCGCCGTTGTATGTCGCCACGACCGGCTTTCCGCAAGCCAAAGCTTCCACCTGGGCAACGCCAAAGCTCTCCCGAAGGCTCGACAGCGCAAACAAGTCACATGCGCTCATCCAGAGCGGTATCTCGTGATAGGGACGTGCACCCGCCAGCTTGACGTAGTCCTGAAGCCCTGCTTCGCGCACCTGTCGGTCCAGCCGTTTCCTCAGTTCACCACCACCGACTATGTAGCAGATAACATCGTGCCGATATGATACGAGCTGGCCCACCGCCTCAACGAGATACCTCTGTCCCTTGATCTCAGCCAAACGCCCGACAGCTAGCACGATCTTTCGATCTGTGGGCAGGCCCAGTACACGTCTGCACTCACCAGATTCCCGTGGGTAGAACAGTTTGAGATTGACTCCATTTGGAATGACGTGCACAGGCTTTTCCGTACCTAGCTCTCTCACGCACTTTAGGTTGCTGGCGCTGACCGTGATCACCTCGTCCGCCCTGTCAAGTACATACTTTATGTTCTCTCGCCACTCAGCGTCTCTGAAGGGCAGATCATAGATGTCATATCCGTGAGCAGTTAGGACAAAGGGTATACCGGTCTCTTCGCGCAGCCTCGCGCCCGCGTAGCCAGCCGACCAGGTAAAGTGGGCGTGGGCCAAGTCCGGCTGGATGTCGTGCTTGGCTATCATACGCCTCACCGCCCGATAGTGCTTCTTCCCAAGCCTCTTGTAGCCAGAGTCCGTTGGCAGGTAGTAAAGAGGGACCGGGATGACCCGAACGTTCTCCGGGACGCCGGCGAGAACTATCACCGAACGCTTCCGATGACGCTTCAAGCCCTCGACCGGAAGAAAGCTAGATATCTCAGCGATTGGCTTATATCTGACCAAGACGTCGACGTGTCTGAAGTGAGCCGAAATCTCTTCCACCTGGTCCTTGATGAAGCTGTAGTATTGGTGGGAAAGTACTAGCAGGTTTGCGTTCTTGAGCATTTCTCAGGCCACCCCTTTCAGCCACCGGACGCCCCCTCCCCCCAAGAGCTCAGGTGTCTAGTGTGGCGCCTGTCCGTCGGGCAACAGCCCAAACAGACGGCATCACGCTCACTAACCCATAGTCTCCACGATCCGCCCAGCAGTCCGCCCATTTCCGAACAAGGGAGGGGATTGGCTGGGAGGACGCATATCCCGCGCCAAAGCCACGATGCGCTCCGTGTCCGCGCCCGCAAGCACATTCCAGCCGGCCTGTGCGGTTTCCGTCCACTCGGTCTAGTCTCTCAACGTGATACAGGGCACCTTGTGGAGACAGGCCACCTTTTGCGCCCGCCCGAGTCGGTGAGGATCGCACGAGCGCCCCTTCGTTGGACACGCCAAGCTTTCTCCAGATCACCGATCGATGTGCCCTGCCCTCGGACGGTCGCGACGCCCGTGGTCCTCGATGAAATCCACCAGCCAAGCGGTCACATCGATTCTGTCCTGCAACAAGCGCTGGCGCGCTTCCTGCCTGGCCTGCTTGGCTTGCCGATCGTCCATCAACGCGATAGCACGCCGTATGGCGGAGACACTGTCCCGGTAGGCCTCCACCAGGCCATAGCGAGCCAGTTCCTCATAGTTGCCCATCGTCCCGACCAGGCTGGAGACATAGACCGAGGGCGTGCCCAGCAGTCCAGCTTCCGTCGCCATAGTGGCGCCTTCACCTACATAGAGCGACGCATAGTAGAGCAGGTCATGGACCTTGTCCGGTGTAACCGATATCGCATATGGCACAAACTCGCTGGGCATCGGCCCTTCCGCGCTCACCAGCACGCGCCCTCTCTCGGCGAGCTCGCATACGAGCTGCGCCTTCTCCTCCCCTGTGAACCCCGAATGCCCAACGTCGTGACTAGCCCCCCAAGCGACAAAGCGCAGTAGAGCGAAGCGGCTCTCCAGGGAGAGGCCTAGTTCCGCCAGCACCGAAGGATCGGGCGTGAAACGGCTGGGATGCAGGTAGGCCAGTTCCTGAAACCCGTGATAGCGAACGTGGCGAGGCCCGGCCTTCTTCTTGAAGCAATAGGGCGTGCACACCGCAGACGCCAGGGGGTAGGTCAGGTAGCGATCCAGGGAGACGTGCTCGCTGTCGGTAAACACGACTGAGGGAACGCCCGCTAGCTTGCACACCGGAGCGATAAACGCTCCACCGATCGCCGTCACGACGTCGGGTCTGAATTCGCGTATCACCCGCAGCAGCTTCCACTCCCGTCTCAAGAACTCGGCCACAAGCCCGCGCTGTCCACGCCCCACAGCGCTCAGAACACGGTGCTCCAGGCCGTACCGCTCCAACAGAGCAAGGGTGACGTCCTTGTCACGCGCAGCAAGCAGCACCGCGTGTCCACGGGCGCGCCAGGTGTCGATGGCGTGCCTGAAAAAGTGCACGTGTCCCGGATGCCCCAAATCGATCAGGATTCGCACATTCGTTTTCCCGAGTCCCTCATTGTGTTCCTTGCCGAATCGCGGGGCGAGCAGGGCCAAGTACAGCCCCGACGCAGAAACGCCCTCCATCGTCGAATGCCGATCAACGCAGGTCCCTATTGTAGCTCATATCGAACCACATGGCGAAAAAGAGGGACTGCAGCCCGACAATGCCAAAAAAGGCCACGGTCAGCGCATTGATCGCCGGAATGCTCCCTCGCACAGTCCACAACCAGACCAATCTCACAGCAAGAGCAACGGCAGCCACTAGCAAGCCACTCCCAAGCCCGTAGAAAAACACTAGCGGATGAAAGTCACGGATCACGTACTTCTGCACCATGCGGTAGAGGAACAGCTTGGCCAGCAACCACGACAGCCTGGGGATCATGCGCACTGGGCGGATGCCGCTCTCCTCTCCAATGTTGTACACGGGATTCACGGGCACGTCGCGCACGCGAAAGCTGTACACGTTGAGCCGCACCAACAGGTCGTTGGGCTGCCCATACCGCTTGTACATCCGGTCCCAGTCGATCGTCCGCAGCACATTGAGATTCGCTGCCGTGTAGCCAGACTGGGAGTCGGCCACGTGCCAATATCCCGACGCGATCTTGGTCAGGAGGGACATCGCCGAGTTGCCCAGGTAGCGAATCTTGGGGATCTCGTTCCAGGCGTCACCCGTGAACAGGCGGTTCCCCTTGGCATAGTCCGCTTCACCCGAGACCACCGGATCGAGCAGGGCAGGCAGGTCATCGGGGTCCATCTGCGCGTCCCCGGCCATCACCGCAGCCACGTCCACCTCTCGATCGCAGCACCACTTGTACCCGCTGGCGATCGCGCCACCGACTCCTCGGTTCTCTCCGTGCCGGATGAGGATCAGCTTTTCGCCACACGGATCCTGCTCGCAGTAGCCCGCGACCTTCTGGGCTGTGCGATCGCTGCTGCAGTCATCGACAACGACGACCCAGTCCACAAAGTCGGGCATGGTCTCGATCACGCGCCCGATCAGCTTTTCCTCGTTGTAGGCCGGCACGACGACGGCTATGGATTTGCCACCATACATACCCATTCCTCCGTGGCTCCCAGGTCGCACGAACTCGCCCGGGCACGCCGCATCACGACTCTCTCGACGTCCACACCCGCGGCTTTGCCCTAGGACCCAGAACAGACATACTATCAGTATACCTCAGTCCTCTCCTACTGTCCAGGATCGAACTCGGCGAGCGAGGAGCACGGGACCACGTAGAAGCTTCCGGACTTGAAGCTCTTGAGCTCGGCGGGCACGCGCGCCAGGGCAAAGTCAGTGCGCCCGGAGACGCGAGCAGAAGAGTGGCGAACAGGCCAGGTCCGCTGCACGAGGCGCAGGCGCACACACCCAAGCAGGGCGGGCAGGTCATCCGGGTCCATCTGCGCGTCGCCGGCCATGACTGCAGCCACGTCCACCTCTCGATCGCGGCACCACTTGTACCCGCTGGCGATCGCGCCACCAACTCCCCGGTTCTCTCCGTGCCGGATGAGGATCAGCTTTTCGCCCCAAGCATCCTGCTCGCAGTAGCCCGCGACCTCTTGGGCTGTGCGGTCGCTGCTGCAGTCATCCACCACCACGATCCAGTCCACAAAGTCGGGCATAGTCTCGATCACCCGTCCGATCAGCTTTTCCTCGTTGTAGGCCGGCACAACCGCGGCCACTGACTTTTCCTTGTACACCTTGCCCCTCCCAGGACGCCGTGCTAGTCCACGCTCACGATCTCGTACAAGAGCTCGTCGATCGGCCTGACCGCAAACGCCCCCGTCTCAAGTATGGGCTCGATCGCGGAAACCTGGGACGGAACCCAAGCAAAGCGCCGTACGCCATGGCGATAGAATCGCTCCATCACGGTATCATATTCTTCTTGGCTGCGCAAATGGAAAAAGCGCTTTTCGAAATAGAGGCTGGCCATCTCTTGAAGATACCACGTCTGTTCTGACAACAGGTAATCCGCATCCAGAGCGCGGGTCGTGTCATACATGCTCAGCATACGCTGCTTTTTGTCATACAGTAAGCCCACGCCGACGCACTGCATGATCAGGCTGAGAACAAACAACGCGCCAAAGGCAAGGTAGATGGCCTTTCGCGAGTCGGCATCGCGCTGGGCCGCAAGGGAGCGCCACAGCGTAGCCCAGGCCAGCATCGCCAGCAGTGGAAAGAGCTGAGCCAGGTAGCGAGGCCCCCAGCCCAGGCTGCCCCAGGCCGGAAGCAAGAACATACCCAGCAAGAGATAGATCACGCTCGCAGTGGCCAGCAAATCCAGGACGATCCGCCGCGACGGCGGCCTCACCGTCGCTGGCGGGGAGGTATATACCAGCCCCAGCGCCGACAGGGGCAAGGTGGGGACCAACCCGACGAGCGTGCCAATGCGCATGTGGACGAGGGCCAATACGGTCCCGATCGCCTGCATCAGCGCGCTGCCCATCACCAGCAGCGGACGCCGCTGCAGCTTTCTGGAGCGGTTCACCACGATCGTGCCCACAAATGCCAATGCCAGAAAGACCCGCTCCAACCAGACGGATGAACCATCCACGGTCAGGGCGAGCACGGTCTCGGCACGCCGAAGCAACACCCCCCGCAGAACGTCGGCCACCAAAGCGGCTTCCTGTCCGCCTTGTTCGCCAACGAAGCGGGTCAACCACAAATCAAGCACGTTGGTTCCCCCATAGACCGTCCGGATCTGAGCCTCCATCAAGGCCACGACCAGGGCCAACCCGATCGCGAAAGGAACCAGGCCCTTCCATGCCCGTCGATCGAGCCTGAACACATAGACATAGGCCAAAACAACGGCCCCGGCAAACAGGTACATTTCGTAGCGAGTCCACATTCCCAGCCCGGTAACGATGCCCGCCAACCCCATCTCCCACCAGCGCAACCGCCGTGCCTGGCGGGCCATCCAATAGACGGCCAACGTCGAGTACAATACCGTCGGGGCGTGATCCCAGGTGGTCAGGCTGTAAAAGAACATCGGCGTACAGACCCCGACCACCAGGGGAATCGCCCAGGCCCCTGGAAGCTCCATCAAGCGGGCCAGGAGGTACGCCAGCCAGGCAACGCCTATGCCCGACAGTAGGGGGAGCAGGTACATGCCGTCTACCCCGAGCAGCGCGTATAGGGGCGCATTCAAAAACGTAAGCGTAGAGAGATGGTAAGGCACGGGATCGCTCTTGGCAACCTTCATCCAGGGACAGAAAAAGAGACGTATCTCGGGATCGAAATCGCGCCCCGGATATTCATAGGCAACGTTCCACAGGTCGCCGCTCCGGGCAACAGAGGCCGCCACGACGAGCTTTTCACCCTCATCCCCGCTGAAAAAGACGGGGCGCGGCAATACGCCAAAGACGAGCGTGCCGTAGATGAGCAGCAACACGGCCAGCGCGGCCCCTGCCTTGTGCCGTTTGACGAACGCGTACCCTCTCGCTGCTGCGAAGCGCATTTGGCTCATCGATCCTCCGTTTCTCGTACCCGGTAAACCGCTATCGGGCCTTTTACGTAGACCGGCACCAACCAGTCCATGCTGCCCAGATCCAGGCTGCCCAGAGCCCGCTCATGTGTACCGCAAAAAACAAAGGTGATGCCGTGATCTCGTACCAGGGCGCGCTGCACATCCTCGGTGGACGTGCCGGAGAAAAAACGACGCATGGCCCGGTCCTTCCCCTGAGGATCGATCACCGCAAACTGGTGACCGAGGAACGAACGCGCATCCGTGTGCGCGACCACATAGTTCCCGATCGCATAGGAAGAGAGCACGACGTCGTGAGCACCGGCATGTGCCTCCAGCCAAGCCACGGCCCGGACGTCCTGGACTGGCAGGTAGTAGGGAAAATAGTGCTCGGCGGCAGCGACGCGAAACCCAATCAGCGCGACAAGGAGCGTTGACGGAATGGTCAAGATCAGGACCACGTTGCGCGTGGTTGTGGACAGCCGGTACGAGTGAGTAGCCAGGTTGCCAAACCACCTCTGCCCACGCAGCCAGGGAAGCAATCCATCGTGTAATCCCACCGCCGCCGTCAGGCAAAGCCCGACATGCCAGCCCGCCGCGAGCTTGCCCTGGAAGGCCAGCGGCGCATAGAGCAGCGTTCCGTTGCTGACCACCCATACCGCGAGCAAAATGCGCGGTGGCGTCCACTGGCGCCGCCGAACCCAGAGCGCCATCCCCCACACGGCCAGCCAAAAGACCAGGCCATATCCCAGAAGGAGGGCCAAAAGAGGAGGCGAACGGACCACGTCGTGCTCGCCGTAGGCGATGCTCCAAAAGGGATCGAAACGCAAGATCAGGTAATAGTACACGATGACAGGCGCCGACAGCGCGCCGATGGCGATCGCCCGCCACAGATCCGGGATCCACACCCTTTTCCGTCGCCAGCATCGTATCAAGACGGTTCCCGCCAGCGCCACAGCGACGACGATCACGTTATAGACCAGGGTCACCGAGAGAAGCAGCAGGCTGATCCCGGCGCCGAGCAGATACCAGCGCCGCTTACCCGCACCCAGGAAAAAGATAAACGTCAGCAGCTCAAACGTCACTCCCAGGACGAAATGCGGGCTGGTAAAGATGGTCAGAAACGTGCTGGACTCTGGAACCCGTATGTCCACGGGCATGATCACGGTGTCCGCCAGGCGGGTAATGACCAGGATCCAGCCCATCCCCGAAGAAAAGCAGGCCAACAAGAACGCGCTCTGCCTGGGCAGGCCATCCGGCAGGCATAACGTGGAAAACCACCATACCGTAGCCAGCAGCATCACGCCGCCGATCAACCGCGCCAGGTGAAACGTCAGTTCGTTTGACAGGCCCAAGGTCCGCGCGATCTTGCCCAGGATCTGATAGATGGGCAGGAGCAGAGCGGGTGCGTGCTCTTCGGGCGTAAAGCGTATCGTCGTCAACCACGCTCCCTGCCCTCCCTCGCGCATGTACGAGAGATAGAGTTGATTGTCGTCGTTGTTGGCCAGGAACCCCAGGAAGACCTGGTCCTCCGGAGCGGAGACATGGGCAAAGAGATAGGCTGCGCTGGAGAGCACGATCACCACCGCTACCCAACGCCAAGCCCAGCGCACGACATTGCGCAAACCGCCCATCAAACCCTCCATTCTCCGCGCCCAAAGGGAGTGCACTTGCTGTCTGGGGCAGCCTCTACTTCGTGTCATTGCGAGGGCGCTTTTGCCCGAAGCAATCTCCCATGCCGCTACATGGAGATTGCTTCCCTTCGGGGGCCCTCAGGACGGGCGGCACTTAAGGTGGCTCACAATGACAGGCGCCCCAAGCTACAGGTATACTCCCCAGAGACCCAGAGGTTTACCGGAACACCCATCAGGTGTATAATGATAATATGGTGAACAACGTCCCGAGCTCTCGCACAAGCCACCCACAGCCTCGCGAGTGGGTCTACCTGGTCCTGGTCGGGGCCGCGCTGGCCTTGCGCCTGCCCCACCTGGTCGGGCCGATCGACAACCCCCACTCCTGGCGGCAGAGCGATACGGCCAACTATGCCTTGGACTTTTACCGGGACGGGTTTGACCTGCTCCGCCCCCAGGTGTGCTGGTCTGGACAGTACAGCGCCCTCGCCCTCGAGTTTCCCCTACACGAGGCCCTTATCGCTCTGCTCTATCGACTCTTTGGCGTCGATCACCTGTGGGCGCGGCTGGTCACCCTGGTCTTTTTCGCCGGCTCGCTGGTCTACCTCTACCGGATCGTGGCCCTCACGGCCTCTCGACGGCTGGCGTGGCTGACCTCACTCGTCTACGCCGCGCTGCCCCTCTCCCTGTTCTATTCGCGGGCCATTCACATCGACTTTGGCGCGGTGTTCTTTGCCCACGCGATGCTCTATCACTTTATGCGCGGCTACGAGCGCGGCCGCCCGGCCCACATCGTGCTGGGGGCGGCGATGGGCAGCCTGGGGTTCGCGGCCAAAGCGCCCTATCTCTTTTACCTGTACGCGCCGCTTGGGGTCTATCTGCTGCATCACCGCCCGTGGCGGAAGCGTTCACCCGCCTGGCTCCTCGCCCTTGCCGTGCCGGTCCTGGCCTTTCTCCTGTGGCGTTGGAACGTCGGCCAGGTGAACGGGGCCAGGCCAGACCTGGGCATCTACCCCACGTTCGTGGACCGCCTGGAGTGGTACTTTGGCACGCTGAACCAGCGCCTGGAACCCGGTAACTGGCTCATCCTGCTGCAGCGCCTCATCTTTGACGTCGCGAACCCGATCGGCACCCTGCTCCTCGCCTGGGGTGTGTGGGGCTGGTTCCGCAGCCGGAACCCCTCACCGCGTATGTTCTACGAAAGCTGGGCGCTGGGCGCCGCGGCCTACGTCCTGATCTTTTTCAACCTGAACTGGGCGCACAGCTACTACCAGATCCCGCTGCTGGCTATCGTATCAGTCTTTATCGCCCACTGTCTGGACACGTTCATACGGATGCGCCCGCCCGGCGGGCCGGTCGCGGCCCTGATCCTGATCGCCCTACTGGTGGGCGGCACGCTCTGGTACGCCGGCATCGCCTACTATCGCGTCGACTGGCGCGTGGTCGAGGCCGGCCGCGCGATCGGCGAGCACACCGCCGACGACGACCTGGTGGTCGCCTACCTCTATGACGACAACTTTGAGTACACGGACCCGCGCCTGCTTTACAGCGCCCAGCGCCACGGCTGGTCGATCCGCGCCCAAGACCTCACGCCGGAGCGCATCGCGCTGTATGCCCGCGAGGGAGGGCGCTTCCTGGCTGTCGTGGAAACCCGACCTGATGACCGCCTTGTCCCTCCGTGGTTGAGCGCGCTCGACGGGCAGCAGTTCCCCCTCCATCACGACGGGCAGTCGCTGGGCACGCTGCGCCTGTACGACCTGGCTCCCCTGCGCGCCGCTTCTCCATAGCCCTGTTCCCGCCTGCTGGCGCTCCCCTTTCGGGGCACGGCACCCAGTACCGCCCGGCGGACGGACGCTATCCCCCCTGGGCCCTAGCGCCGCCGCGAAAAGGTCGCGCTGCGCTCACGGTGCGTCGCTCCGGACGCGATAGATGTCCACCTCGTTCTCGCGGTACACGCGCTCCAGGTACGGTGCTCCGGCGGGGTCAAACCCTCCCTTGCCGCGCTCGATGCTCCCATAGTACACGAACGTCAGCTCATAGTCCCGCAGCAGGGCCTGGCGATCGAGGTCCGGCGTCTCGACCGCAAAGAACGCGTCGACCATCCTCAGTTTCGCGTCGAGGCGATAGGTCCCAAACTGGTGCCCCACAAAGACGCGGCACGGCGCGCGCGTTGGGACCACGTTGCCGATGGCATATGAAGCCAGCACCGCATCCTGCTCCCCCACGTTCTGAGCCAGCCAGTCCACGGCCTGCAGCTCTTCCCGCGGCAGGTAAAAGGGAAACGTCCCCTGGGCGATGGCCATATACGGCCCGGCCAACACGATCAGCATCGTAGAGGGCACGGTGAGGATGAGGACGATATTGCGCCTCCGGTTGGCGCGGGCCGGTGGCAGCCGCCGCACCAGCCAGGCCAGACCCGGGGCGGCGAGCATAGAGAGTGCCGTATGCAGCCCCAGTCCGAATCTCCCCTGGAACGGGACCGGCGCATAGATCAGCAGCCCGTTCACCGCCGCCCAGACCAGGGCAAAGCTCAGCCTCCGATCCCGCCACCGTCCATCCCGCAGCGCCCAAGCCGCTCCGGCGACCGCCAAGGCCCACACCAGCCCGTAGCCCGCCAGCGAGGCCAGGACTGGCGGAGACCCTATGATGTTCCCGACCATATGGGTCGCACTCCACATCGGGTCGAACAGGAACACCCGGGCATAGTAGGCCACGAGGGCCGCCGGCGGCGCCAGAATCAGGACGGCGCTCCACAGCGCGACTTTGGCTCCCTCCTGGCGGGTCACCACGGCAAAGAGGGCGGTGACTCCCAACACTGCGTAGACGATGACCAGCGCGAAGGGAAAGATCAAGCCCAACGCCAGGCAGGCCATCCCGCCCGCCAGCGCCCAGAGCGAGAACGCCCTCCCCTGCGTCCCCGCCTCCACGGCGCGCAGGTAGCACAGAAAGGTCAGCAACTGAAACATCAATCCCCAGGCAAAGTTGGGCACGACATAGTAGGTCTGAAAGGTGGTCAGCTCCATCAGTGTCAGGTCGGCCATGTAGCGCGTGCTGATGTCCTGCGGCAAAAAGGCCGCCAGCCAGCTCAGCCCTGACGAGAACGCGGCCAGGAGGAATGCCGTCTGGTACAGCGGCTTGTGCGCCCGCCCGGTCAGCAGGGCGCGCGCCAGGCGCTCGAGGACGGCCAGCAGGAGGAGCATGCCGAGCAGGCGCAGCCCGTGATACGCCAGCAGCGGCCTCCCCAGCCACCCCGTCAGCTTGCCCCACACGATGTACAGAGGGTACATCACCACCGGGAGAGAGTCTTCAGAGGTGAACGGGTTCCGGTAGAGCCACTTTCCTTCCGCTCCCTGGCGCATCGCCGCCAGGAATTGGGCCGTGTCGTCCGTGTTGAGCAGCGACCCGAGGAAAGCCGTCCCCGTCGGCGCGAGAGCGACGGCGACGACGTTTGGCGCGATGGTCAGGACGGTGGCAAAGGCGATCCAGCGCCACAGCCACGCCCGCTCTCGCCGCGTCCGGCCTATTGACAGATCACTCATCCCTGCCTCTCACTGCCAGCGTGCGTCCAGCTCGGCTGGCTCCATGGGTACCGACAGATCATAGAACACCCGGTACGGACCGATGGCCCACTCTCGGTAGGCGATCGCCCGCGCGGTGAATCCCTCGCGGAGCACGGCATCCAGCTCCGGCTGGTTCCCGGTCACGTACACCACCTCCTCGGCCTCCGCCACCCGGTCTGTGTAGGGAGGGTAGCGGTTGTGCTCTCCCGTGAGCCGCATGTTCGGCTTGTGAGGGAGAGTGGAAGCCAGGATCACCCGCTCGTCAGAGAGAAAGGCGATCTTGAAGGCGATCCAGTAGTTCGTGTACCCGCGCGTGCCGCCGTTCTCTTCCAGGAAGGCGATCAGTTCGCCGTCATGGCGGTTCCCGTACTGGAATTGAGGATTGTACTGAGCTGTCAGCCCCTCGGCGCTCGTCGCCCCTTTCCAGGTCCCCCAGAGGTGAAAGGCCAGCAGCAGCCCCGCCAGCGCCGCCGCTCCCCACCGCGTTCTCCCTCCCAGTGCAGCCAGGACAGCCGCCGCAAAGAGGGCCAGAGGCGTATAGAGAACAAGCAGGTACCGTCCGGTGGGATCGCTCCCAAAGCGCGACAGCACAGAGACCGCGCCGAAACAAGCCGCGATGCCCCACAGCAGGCGATACCCGCCCTTCCACGCACGCTGTCTCGCCGCGCGCAGCGCGCGCCAGGCCGCCATCGAATGGAACGCGACTACCGGCGGCACGCACAGCACGGACAGCCACTCCGCAGACCAGGGCAGCCGCAGGCCGACCAGCCCAGGCAGTCCGATCAGGGCAAGCCCCAAGACGCGGAGGCGCAGGGGCAAGATGGGGGCCATCGGATCCGACGCGCCAGTGGGATCGTACAGCGTGCGCAGGCCTTGCCAGGCGTGCCGCGCGTTGTACACCCACCAGGGAGCGCTCCCGAGGGCAAAGGCCGCCACCGCCACGAGATACCCTCGCCAGGCACGCGCTCGATGGCGCTGCAGCAGGAGGGCAGCCAGAGGGAGCAAGGTCACCACCACCAGGCCCAGCGTCCAAAAGCCCAGGCCCGCGAGGAGGCCCCACAGCGCCCACCAGCCGGCGCTAGCCTGCCGCTCCGAGGCCAGCTTCCAGCCGACCAACAGCAGCAGGTCACCCAGGAGCAGTGTCTCGCCATACCCGCCCAGGGACACGGTCGTATACAGGGTCAGCAGCACCGGTGGCAGAGCCATCAGTAGGGCGCTCAGCAGTGCGACTGTCTCGTCTCCACTCCAGCGCCGGGCCAGGACATAGGTCAGGGCCACGTGTGCCACGAACAGCGCCGACTGCACGATGCGGATGGCAACTACCGACGATCCCAGCAGCGCGAACGCCCCAGCCACCAGCCATGCGTCGAGGCTCCCCATGTACGCCTGGCCGTAAAAGAAGGCAGGACGCGCTCCGTGCAGGATGTGGCGGGCCATCAGGCCGACCACGGCCTCGTCGGAATCGAACGCTACAACGCCCGAAAGAACGAGCACGCACCTGAGCGCCAGGGCGGCGGCGCAGACGCCGAGCAAGGGGGCCACCGGTTTCCGGGCGAGCCTACCCATCAGCCTGAGATCCCTCCAGGTCTGTCTCGTCTCTCCCTGCTCTGCCGTACCCGTCACGTCGAGGGTGCATCGCTGTCCGGCCACTGCGCTCCGGCCAACGTCGTCAGTTGGCTCAGTGAGAGCCCCATCTGTCCAACGCACAGCAGTCCGATCGAGCACGTGGTCACCCACTCCAACACGTGGTAGGTCAGCGCAAAGCTGGCCCTCGTGTTCTCGTCGCCGATGCCGAGGAGCTGGAGCCCCAGGATGTAAGCCGCCTCCAGCGTGCCCACGCTCCCGGGCGCCGAGGGAATGGACACGCCCAGCCCGGCCACGCCGAGCAAGAAGGCGAGCCCAGCGAACGTGATCCGCAGATCGTAAGCGCGCAAGACAAACCAGGCATAGGCCATGAACAGCCCCCACGCCATCGCCGACCAGAGGGCAACGTGCAGGACACGTGGGGCGCTGCCCACCGCGCGCAGCCCGTGCACAAAGGAGCGGGCCAGATCACCAACGCGCATACCCCACGCCGGCGAGACGCGGCTCACGGCCCGCTCCGCCAGGGCGCTCAACTGCTGTCCCCAGATCGCCAGAACCACGACAGCGGCCAGCACGGCACCGACCAACGCCCCGCCGGCCCATACGCTGCGGCCCGCCCCGCCGAGCACGCCAAAGGCAGCCCCGATCACCAGCAAGAGCAGGGCCATCACCACATCGAACACGCGCTCCACGGCCACCGTGCCCAGCGCCGACGCCGTGCTGACCTGCACCGTCTGTCCCAACAGGTACGCGCGCACCACTTCGCCCATTCGCGCAGGCAGGATGTTGTTGGACATGAACCCGGCCATGTACACGCGCCACAACGTCCACAGAGGCACTCTGCTGATCGACAGCAGGATAACGCGCCACCGCCACGAGCGGACGACGTAGGAGACCAGCAAGCACAGCCAGCCAAGGACCAGGTACCCCCATTTCGCGGCCAGCACGGCCTGCCACGCCGCCGCGAAATCGACCTCGCGCAGCGCCCAGAACAGGAACGCGGCGCTGATGAGCACTCCCAGCCAGAACTGCCAACGCTTCACAGGACGACAGAGTCCCTTCCAGCCATCCCCCGACCGGCCTCAGGGCGCAGGCCAGGGGAAGCACGTTCGTAGCATATGGTACACCAGTCCTTTCATCATACCATAAACGCCAGTCCTTCACAAACATGACCAGGGTCCGCACTGCCTGGCACCGTCCCCGCCGCTCGCCGGAGAGCGCATAAATGCCTCAGTCTCCGTGCGCGGGCCGATGTGGACTCCAAGTGAGCCCTGAATGTCACAGAACGTTCCGCTGTTCGGAACCTTTACCAAGCATGTCATCCCTTGTCGAATGGCGAGATTGACCAAACGTCCCATTCTGTGTATACTTAATCATGCCTTCGATCAGGTTCAGCGCCAGAGACCGAGTTGACAGACAGCAAAGGAACCGGCACCCAGGATGACCGCAGTAGACGAGATCAAAGCACGCCTGGACATCGTCGATGTTGTGTCCGAGCACGCCTCCCTGAGAAAGAGCGGCAGCAACTACAAGGGACTCTGCCCCTTTCACTCGGAAAAGACGCCCTCGTTTATCGTGTTTCCAGCGACACAGACCTGGCACTGCTTTGGGGCATGCGGAACCGGAGGCGACGTATTCTCCTTTGTGATGAAGCGGGAAAACCTCGACTTTGCAGAGGCACTCCGGACCCTGGCACAGAAGGCAGGCGTGCAGCTCGAGCCCACGCGCCAGCGGGATACCGAGCGCGACAAGCACCTGGAAAAGCTCTTTGAGATCCATGCCGCCGCCGTGGCCTTCTACCAGGGGGTCTTGCGCTCCGCCGCAGGACAGACGGCGCGCGCCTACGCCGCGCAGCGTGGCCTGGATGAGGAGACGATCGGCAAGTTCCAGTTGGGCTATGCACCGGATGAGTGGCGCGCCCTGGGCGGCCACCTGATCGAGAGGGGGTACGAGCGTCAAGACCTGTTGGAGGCGGGCTTGATCATCGCCCACGAGGACGGCGGCACCTATGACCGGTTCCGCGGACGGTTCATCATCCCCATCCGCGATACCCGAGGGCAGGTAATTGGCTTTGGCGGACGGATCTTGGCAGAGGGCCAGCCCAAGTATCTGAATTCGCCGCAGACCCCCCTCTTTAACAAGAGCCACGTCCTGTTTGGCCTCGACCTGGCCAAGGGTGCCATTCGTGCCAAGGGGTACGTGGTCATCGTCGAAGGATATATGGACGTGCTGCAGGCTCACCAGGCAGGGTTCGGAAATGTCGTGGCCTCGATGGGAACCGCACTGACCGAGCAGCATCTCGGCTTGTTGAAGCGTATGACCAAGCGCTACATCCTGTCCCTCGACCCCGACCTGGCCGGGGATCAAGGGACCCTGCGCGGGCTGACTGTGGCCCGGCAGACCCTCGACCGGGAGATAGTGCCCGTGCCCACGGCGCGAGGCTGGATCCGCTACGAAAGCCGCCTGGATGCAGACATCCGCATCATGACCTTGCCCCCCGGCCAGGATCCGGATGACCTGATCCGCGAGACGCCGGAGCAGTGGATCCCGATGGTCGAAGCAGCCATCCCCGTGGTGGACTATTACTTTCAGGTCTCCACCAGGGATCTCAAAATGACCGAGGCCAAAGGCAAGGCCGAGGCCGTGCGCCGCCTGGGACCCATCCTGTCCGAGATCCGCGATGAGGTGGAGAGAACCCACTATGTTCAGAAGCTGGCCCGCCTGATCTCCGCCGACGAGGGGACCGTGCGCCGCCAGTTGAGCGTGAGCCGGCCCAGGCAGCACAGCCGCCGGGCAGGTGAGCCACAGCAACCTGCGGAGCAGCCCCGGCCCAGCACATTTGCGCTGGAGGAGTACTGTCTCGCCGTCCTCCTGCGCCGCCCTGACTTTTTGGAGCGCGTTCACGCCCTGTTTGAGGGCCTCTCTCTGCCCATGCTCCAGGAGGATGACTTTGAACGCGTCGAAAACCGGACCCTCTATGCAGTCTGGCGACAGATGAAGGAGGGCCACGATTGGCAGGCCTGGGCTGACGCCCTGCCAGATGCGCTGCAGGCCCAACTCGATCTCATCCTGGCGCACGGTCCCGATACCGAGGCCCTGGCGAGAGACGAAGTGGTGCGCGACATCGAACGCGCCGTCCTTCTCCTCCGACGCAAGGGCCTGGAACGAGTCAGCCAAAACCTGCGCATCCTGTTCGAGACAATGGAGCGTGGGGATGCTGCGGCGGCCGGGTACAGCCGGACGATGGTCCGGGTGACTGCCGAAAGAGCCGCCATCGAGCACGCGCTGTCCGAGCGGACGTCTCTGGGCAGGCGCGAAGAGAGAGAACGGGTTCTATGACCTTGACCGACCCTGCTCGTTCGGACGAAGAGAATATCCTGGCACGACTGCTGCAGCGTCCGGAGCTAAAGGCGCTCATCGCCCAGGCGGGTGAGGAGAAACGGATCCCACAGAAGGCGTTCCTCTCCGCCCTGCCCGAGGAAGAGTTCGATGAGCAGCAAGTCGACGCGGTGTACAGGCACCTGATCGAGCTCGGCGTCGCGGTCGTCAGCGAAGACGAGGGGGACCTAGACCCGCAAGAGATCGAGCTGGCGACCATTGAGGTCGAGACAGAGGAAGAGCCGCAGGTTGCAGAGATCGAGGTCCCGGCGGGCGAACTGACCGGCGACCCCGTGCGCATGTACCTGCGGGAGATCGGGCGGGTGCCCTTGCTCGACCCGGTCGAAGAGATGTGGCTGGCGATGCGCGTCAGTGCCGCTGGCTACGTGGTCACTGTGCTCAAGGAAACCGACCAAACGCGGCGAACCAAGGAGCAGAGGCAGGCAATCCGGGAATGGCGGACCCGGCTGGAGAACCTCAAGCTCGGCGCACACGCCCTGCCGGGAGAGGTCGAGCCACCGGCTGAACTCAGCCCTGGAGACGTGGCCGGCGTCCTGCTGGAGAAGCTGTCCATACACTGGGTTCTACTGGAGCAGGTGTGCGCCCTGATGGAGGAGACACCGTTCGGCCTCCTGGTACCCGTCGCCCCGGATGTGGTCGCTAAGGCCTACGACGCCCTGCTCAAGAACTGGCGGGCGATGGAAGAGATGTCAGATACCCTCCATCTGGCCAAGCCACAGTTGCTCTCCATGCTCCGCGAGGCACACTCTCTGGGACAGGGGACCGAGCGGCACTCTTATATGCGAGACCACGCCGCCGCTGTGATCCCTGGAGAGGGAGAGGAGATCTGGGAAAGGCGAAAGGCGCTGAGCGGGCGTCTCTTTGACATCTACCGCGTGCTGGCCCTATTCCCGCATGCCACGCTGGACAAGTTGGGCAGACACTATTCGGCAGAGAAGGCCTTTCCGCCCCGTCGCACCTTCCTCGGAAAGATGGTCGTGATGGACGCGGTGATTCAACACCTGCTCGACCTCTTTGCACGCGCCCAGGACGCTCGCCAGGCGCTGATCCGGGCCAACCTGCGCCTGGTGGTCAGCGTCGCCAAGCGGTATATGGGCCGGGGCATCTCATTCCTGGACCTGATCCAGGAAGGCAACATCGGCCTCCTGCGGGCCGTAGAAAAGTTCGACTATACCAAGGGCTACAAGTTCAGCACCTATGCGACGTGGTGGATCCGGCAGGCGATCAGCCGCGCCATTGCCGACCAGGCGCGCATCATTCGCATTCCGGTACATATGGTCGAGACCATCAACCGGCTCTCTCGTTTCCAGCGAAGCCTGCTCCAGAAACTGGGCCGCGAGCCGACCTCCGCCGAGATCGCTATAGAGATGGGCATGCTGAGCAAGGACGACGAGCGATCGATCGACGAGAGCGAAAGGCTGAGCACTCCCCTCGATCCGGCCGTAAAGACGCGCCTCAAGAGAGCCGCTGGCAAGGTGCGGCGCATCATCCGCATCGCTCAGGAGCCGATGTCCTTACAGACGCCGGTCGGCGACGAGGAGAACAGCTCGCTCGGCGACTTTATCGAAGACGAGACAGTCCTCGGACCGGCGGAGGCGGCCTCGGGACAGCTACTGCGTGAGCAAGTCCATCACGCACTGGACCAGTTGAGCCGCCGCGAGCGCGAGGTGCTCGAGATGCGCTTTGGCCTCAAGGATGGGCAGTCCCACACACTGGAAGAGGTGGGCCAGGCCTTTGGCGTGACCCGCGAGCGCATCCGCCAGATCGAGGCCAAGGCTTTGCGCAAGCTCCGCCACCCGATCCGCAGCCGCAAGCTGCGCGACTATCTGAACGAGTAGAGTGGATTTGACGAATCAACGGTTCGGTGTATAATACGCCCTGCACTTCACGGTGCATTCCTCGATAGCTCAATTGGCAGAGCGACCGGCTGTTAACCGGTTGGTTGTAGGTTCGAGTCCTACTCGAGGAGTCAAGGGAGCCTGGTCATGCCAGGCTCTTTTTTGCTTTGTGGGTGGGCGGGGACTGCTGGATCGCTCTGGAGGTTGAAGGATGGCACACCACTTTCGAGAGAGGTTGAGATCGGGAGAACTCCTCGTCGGGCCAATGGTCACCCTGGGCTCGCCCGAGGTCGCCGAGATCCTGTCTGGCGTGGGCTATGACTGGCTCTTTGTGGACGCCGAGCACGGCCCGTTCGAGGCCCTGCAGATCCAGCGTGTCCTACAAGGCGCCGGCACGGCTATGCCCTGCCTGGTGCGCCTGCCGGCCAGCAGCGAGGTGCCGATCAAGAAGGCGCTCGACGTCGGGGCCGCGGGGATCATCGCCCCGATGGTCAATTCGGCGGAGCAGGCGGGGCGCGTGGTGCGCCTCTCCAAGTACGCGCCCCTGGGCACACGGGGCGTGGGGCTGGGCCGTGCACACGGCTACGGCCTCACCTTTCAGGAGTACGTGGATCGGGCCAACGACGAGCTCGCAGTGGTCGTCCAGGCTGAGCACATCCAGGCCGTGGAGAACATCGAGGCCATCGTGTGCGTGCCCGGCGTGGACGCGGTTCTCGTCGGGCCGTACGACCTCTCGGCCAGCCTGGGCCGGCCGGGACAGGTCGGGCACCCGGAGGTCACCGCTGCGATCGCCCGCGTGACCGGTGCATGCAAGGAGGCCGGGGTCCCACTCGGGGTCTTTGGCGTGTCTGCCGAAGCCGTCAGACCGTACATCGAGGACGGCTACACGCTCATCGTCGCCGGGGTCGATACGCTGATGCTCGGCCACGCCGCCCAGGAGATGCTGGCAGCAGTGAGGAGATAATCGCCCGGTGGTGAGGAGTACCCAGGTTTCGCAGGGAAACCTGGGTTTTTTGTTGCCAGAACCTTCCGTCGTTGCGCTCCCTGCAACGCCCTTCCTGTACGATAGGTGCAAACCTAGAGACAGGAGGGACGATATGCGACGGGTAAGAACGCAGCGATTGCAGTCGATCTGGCAGATCGTGGAGCAGGAACCGGGGATCCGCCCCAGCAGGGTGGCTCAAAAGCTGGGGGTCCCGCGGTCGTCGGTGACGCGCGCCCTGCCCGCGATGGACGATGCGGGGCTGATGCTCAGCCAGAGCCCCAAGGGCGGGTTGTGGCCGTGGAAGCGGATCAAGTAGGGCCAGTCCCCGGATTTCTCGGGCGAATGTTGCGCTATGGCGGCCCAGATGTGGTATAATGTGAGTAGGAACCATCGATATTCAGAAGGGATCGCGATATGGAACGAGCGACGGGCAAGGCGGAACGTCTGCTGCAGATCGAGACGCTCCTGCTGGCCTATCCCGAGGGGCTGACCCAGGCCGAGATCGCCCGGCGGACCGGGGTCAACCGCTCGACTATAAACCGGTACCTTCCCGACCTGACGTCCCGCTTTTCCATCCACGAAGACGACGAGGGCCGGCTGTTCATCGATCGCGACCACTACCTGATGAACGTCAAGCTGACCCTGCACGAGGCGATGTCCGTGCACCTCGCCGCTCGGCTGATGGCGACGCGCATGGACAAGCAGAACCCCCATGCCGCTGCCGCCCTCCGCAAGCTGGGCCTGGCCCTCGAAAAGCTGGCTCCTCGCATCGCCGAACACCTCAAAGCCTCGGCAGAAGTGATGGAGGACCAGGCTCAGCGCCACGACCCGGTCTACCTGGACGTGCTGGAGACACTGACCCGAGCCTGGTCCGACGGTCGGGTGGCCCGCCTGTGGCACCGCATGGAGGACGGGCGGGTGTTCGCATACCGGTTCGCCCCCTACTTTATCGAGCCCTATGCGGTGGGGCAGACAACACACGCCATCGGCTGGCGGAAGCCGCCAGAGGCCGTGCGCACCCTGAAACTGGAGCGCATCCAGCGCATCGAGCTGACCGACGAACTGTATACCATCCCCGAGGACTTTGAGCTGCGCGCCCTGCTGGCCGATGCCTGGGGCATCTGGTACAGCGAGACGGAGCCGGTAGAAGTGGCACTCCGGTTCCATCCCCGAGTGGTCAGCCGGGTGCGGGAGACGCAGTGGCACCGGAGTGAGGAGGTGGAAGAGCAGGAGGATGGGAGCCTGGTCTGGCGGGCGCGCGTGGCCGAGGTGCGCGAGATGGTGCCCTGGATCCGCGGATGGGGGGCCGACGTGGAGGTGCTGGAGCCGGAGGAATTGAAGGAGCAGATGATCGCAGAGAGCAGGCGCATGGCCACGCTTTATGGGATCGCCGAGGCCAGGCCGCCGCCTCTCTACCAATTGCTGTGGGCCAAAACAGACCGTAAAACGGAACAGACGCATCCTCTCATCTGCCACATGATCGACGTTGGCCAGGTTGCGTGGACCCTGTGGAGTGAGGCTTTGACGGAGAGCATTCGCTCGCAGTTAGCTGACGCCTTGGGGCTAGACGTAGACGCTGCAGGCCGGACCATCGCCTTCTGGGCCTCGCTGCACGACCTGGGCAAGGCGAGCCCCTGCTTCCAACGGAAGTATCGGCCCGCCCAAGAAGCGCTGGAGCAAGCGGGGATCGCGTTTCCCAAGTTATTCGTCAAGGAGCCCTGCCCGCACGGTACCATCTCGGCTGCCGCTCTGGGTAGTATGCTCGAGGCACAGAACGGCTTACCCCGGCGACTGGCCCAGCGCGTCGCACGTGCTCTAGGCGGACATCACGGTGAGTGGCCGGCCCCCGACGAGGTGCAGGGTCTCAGGTCCTCCCAAAAGGGAGACAGTGGCTGGACAGCCCTCCAGGACGATCTGCTGCAGGTGTTGGTTGATCTATACAAGGCACCAGTGGTTGAGCGACTGGGTCATACGACAGAAGAGGAAAACGCTCTATTGACGCTGCTCTCCGGCCTGGTTTCGGCTGCAGACTGGCTTGGCTCTATGGAACGCTTCTTCCCGTATGCGACTTTGCCGGTGGATCCTGTCCGCTACAGCGAACGCGCGACCAAACAAGCTCGGCAGGCCCTTCACAAGCTCGGCTGGATCGGCTGGAGTCCGCCGACGCAGGCCAGATCCTTTTCCGAGCTGTTCACGTTCTCTCCCCGACCAGCGCAAGACACCGTCATCGAACTGGCTCAACGTCTGGATCAACCTTCCTTGGTGATCATTGAGGCACCAACCGGCACCGGCAAGACAGAGTCGGCCCTCTACTTGGCCGATCACTGGGCGCGCACGTGCAAGCAACGGGGGCTTTACGTAGCTATGCCGACGATGGCGACAAGCAACCAGATGTTTGCCCGCGTGCAGGAGGTACTGGCTCGCCGCTACCCGCACAGCCTGGTCAACACGCATCTGATCCACAGCCAGGCACGTTGGCGTAAGGATATGCAGGACATAC
>JADHXD010000076.1 GCA_016783145.1 Anaerolineae bacterium | reverse complement strand
GACGCATTGTGCGCGGAGGAGCAAAATGGCCTGAAACCATAGGTTTTGCCCGGTTTTCAAACGAAAAACGGCTGTTCTGAGACCACCCGCCCGGAAAAACCTTCAGAGCGTTTCAAAAACTGTCAATCTAACTTCCCGGAGTTCTGAACCATGCCGATATGTGCGATAGGAGCTCACGTTGAACTGGAGCCCGGACCCAAGAGACCGCGCCGTGCCCCGCATCCCACCTGCCGGTGAGCGGCTGCGCGTGGTCATTGACAGCGACGCCAAGAACGAGATCGACGATCAGTGGGCCATCGCCCTGGCTATCCTCTCCCCCGAACGCTTCCAGGTCGAGGGTTTTGTGGGCGCCAACTATGACAACCGGCGGGGCGGGCCGGAGGGGGTGGCCCTGTCGGTGCGCGAGATCGAGACCGTCCTCGAAAAGGCGGGCATGGCGGGCCGGTGGCCTGTCCTGCGTGGCTCGCACCCGATGCAGTACCAGTACGCCCCTTCCAGGTCCGAGGGCGTGGACTATATCATCGAGCGCGCGCTGGCAGGGTCTCCCGAGGACCCGCTGTGGGTCGTGGGTCTGGGCGCAGCGACCGATATGGCCTCGGCCCTGCTCCTGGAACCGCGCATCGTAGACCGGGTGATCGCCTTCTGGCACCTGCGCACGCGGTGGCCGGAAAAGTGCTACAATTTCAACGTTTTCGGCGACGTGCGGGCCGCCCGCCTGCTCTACCACTCGCCCCTCTCGTTCGTCCTCTTTGACACGGGTACCTATCTTCGCTGCCCTATGGGTGAGTCCGAGCACTGCGTGAGGCCCTACGGTGAGTTGGGGCGATACCTGCACGAGTACCGGCACCGCGATCCTGCCTTTTCGGACCCCAGAAAAGGCTTCTTTGATCTGGGCGACGTGGCTGCGCTGCTCGATCCCGACCTCGCTTGCTGGGAGGAGACGCCCTGTCCCGAGGTGAACTGGGACCTCCGTTACCAGTTCAAGGGCACCCTGGGCTCGATCCTGCGCTGCTATCACGTGGACCGGGACCGGACGTTCGCCCTGCTGTATGACAGGCTGCGCGCCGGCTACGGCAAGCCCGCAGCCTCAGAGGCGTAAGCTCGCGGTCATCGGACCGAACCTGTAGTCACGGCTTCAGCCGTGTCTTGTCCATCGCGTCATCCGGCACAGGAGGACAACCCATGCGTGACGGCACAGGGATGGCGCGCGGCGCAGATCCTCGACTCAGCAAGTTCGATCCGCTCTCGCGCATCCTGTTCTACGACGACTTTGACTGTGGGCTGCAGGGGTGGACGGCCCTGATCGGTAACTATGAGGGCACGCTGGACAGCATGCTGCCCGAGTATGCCGACCTCCGCCCACCGATGCTCAGCAGCGGGACCATGTGGGACACGGGCACCGCGGGGTCCCTGGAAGGCACGTACTCCCTCAAGCTCGCCACGCGGCCTAACTCAGGCCACCTCGGCGTGGCCCTCAAGCGGGCCACCTGGCGCCAGCGGGGTCCAGTCCGGCTGGAGGCCTACTTTACCTTCAAGCCCGAGGCGGCGGTGCTCGATCTCTCCGAGAACGACGTGCGCGCCGTGGGCGTCCTCTTTGACGTCCAGGACGGCGAGCACCGCTGGATGCCGCACCTGCGCTACCTCAACGCGATGGACGGGGCACCTGTGCGCAGGTGGCTCTACAAGCGGGCACGCGAGCCGCTGGTCCAGATCGGCGGCACAGGAAAAACGCGCTCGCACTTTCACCTCGCCCCGACGGGCTGGGAAGAGATCCCCGGCGGGGGGCAGCAGCTCTGCTACAACGAGATCCCGACAAAGTACAACTGGTACTATTTGCGGGTCGACCTCGACCTGGCGGAGCGCCGGATCACGGGCCTGCAGTGTAACGACACCGTGCACCGGACGGAGGGCATCGCTCCCATGGTGCTGCCGGCGATGCCCAACCTGATGTGTATGCTCAACGTCTTGTTCTGGGTGGAGACGGACGTGGACAGGCGAGCCTTCCTGTACCTCGACTCTGTGCTCCTCTCAGGGGAGTGGAAGCGATGATCAGGCAGAGCTATACGGCGATCGTCGAGCGGAACCGCCGGTTCGAGGGCGCGTTGGAGACCGAACCCTATGAATGCGGGTGGGCCAGCGAGGCCATCTTTTACGTCCGCAAGCTCGACGTGGAGGGCAGCATCGCCGGCACGGCGCTGGACGTCCAGGTCTCGCCGGACGGCATGCACTGGTGCGACGAGGGGACGACGCTGACGCTCACCGACAAAGAGGTCGATTTCTGCAAGGTGACGCATTTTGGCAACTGGCTCCGCCTGTCCGGCACGCTTCCGGTCGGGACCTGGCTCATAGGCATCGTCGCCCTCTGCCTCAAGGAGTGAACCGGTGACCGAGCGCCCCAACGTCCTCCTTGTCATGACCGATCAGCAAAAGGCGACGGCGAGCCACCTGTACGGCAGCGCGGTCTGCGAGACGCCCTCGATGGCACGCCTGGCGGGCGATGGCGTGTTGTTCGAGCACGCGTTCACCCCGCACCCGCTGTGCGTGCCCGCGCGGGTCTCTCTCTGGACCTCGCAGTACCCTCACTCGCACGGCGGGCGGCGCAACCAAACCTGGATGCCCGCCGGGGCCGTCCATGCCTTCGAGATCTGGAAGGCGGCAGGCTATCGCACCGGACTGATCGGCAAGAATCACTGCTTCGATCGCCCGGAGGACCTGGCCCTGTTTGACGTGTGGTGCGAGATCTCGCACCGCGGGCTGCCCGAGAACGACCCGCCGCGCGGGATGGACTGGTACCGCCCCGTGGAGGGCATCCGCGCCGCGCACGCGCCCCGTCGCACGCTGGTCCCCCAGAACGAGCGGTTCGGATACGCCACCTCGGACTACTCTTTGGAGGACCATTCCACTGGCCTGATCGCCGGTCAGACCGTCCGCTTTCTGGAGGCGCACCGAGACGAGCCCTTTGCCCTCTGGGTTTCCTTCCCCGACCCACACGAGCCGTGGGTAGCTCC
The DNA here is from genome assembly GCA_016783145.1 of Anaerolineae bacterium. Classification (GTDB taxonomy): domain Bacteria; phylum Chloroflexota; class Anaerolineae; order JAFGEY01; family JAFGEY01; genus BS750m-G44. The sequence goes on along the minus strand of JADHXD010000076.1, from coordinate 20,160 downwards.
GGAGCGCTACGCGGCAATGTTCCCCCCGGAGCGCATTGTCCTGCCCCCGTGGCGGGAGAACGAGTTTGACGAGCGTGCCCCGGAGCGCAACCGCATCCTGTACCAGATGCTGGGCGTGTGGCGCGATTCCCTGCAGGACGTCCGCGGCCTGATGGGCGTCTACTATGGCATGGTGCGATTCGTCGACGACGCCTTGGGTCAGATCCTGGACGCCCTCGACCTCCTCGGCCTGGGGGGTAACACGATCGTCGTCTTTTGCTCGGACCACGGTGACTTAATGGGGGAGCATGGGATGCAGTGCAAGGGGGGCGTGTTCTATGATGCACTGACCCGGATTCCGCTGATCCTTTCCTGGCCCGGGCAGGTCCTTGCCGGGCAGCGTGAGGGCAGCATGGTCAGCCTCGTCGACGTGGTGCCCACGCTTCTGCGGCTGCAGGGACTGGACGTCCCGCGCTCGATGCACGGGCAGGGCCTGCCTACGGTGACCGGCGCCGCGCCGCGCGATGCTGCCTTTTCCGAATACGGCGCGGGCGGGCCGCCCTTCCGCCGGGCCGACCTGGCTCGGATGCCGCGCCCGTGGGGACGGTGGACGCTGATCCAGTCCTTGCAGTGGCGGGAGGCCGAAGGACGGCGCAAGATGGCCCGCACACGCGAATGGAAGTACGTGCACGACCCCATGGGCGACCTGGACGAACTGTACGACCTGGTCCGCGATCCGTGGGAGCTGGAGAACCGGGCCAGCGACCGGGCCTACCGGGACGTAGTGTGCGACATGCGACTGCGCCTGGCCGATTGGAGCATCGACACCGAGGATGCCCGCCCCGTGCCGCTGCCAGAGTGACCAAGCCTGGCGCTCGTGGCGGTTTCCCCAATAGAAAGGACAACCTACGTGGACGACCGCAACCGCATTCAGCCCTACGCGGGCAACCCCTTCTACTGGCAGTACCAGGGCCAACCGGTGCTGCTCCTCGGGGGCAGCGTGGAGGACAACCTGTTCCAGATCCCGAACCTGGAGGAGCACCTCGACCTGCTCCGCTCGGTGGGCGGCAACTATGTTCGCTGCACGATGTCCAGCCGGGACGAGGGCGACGTATGGCCCTTTGAGCGGGACCCGGCGACGGGCCTCTATGACCTGAACGTGCCGGGAGAAGCGTACTGGGGGCGGTTCGAGCGCTTTTTGCAGCTCACGGCCGAGCGAGAGATCGTCGCCCAGTTCGAACTGTGGGACCGCTTTGACTTTAGCCGGGCGCCGTGGCAGGCCAACCCCTACAACCCCAAGAACAATGTCAACTGCACGGCGGAAGAGTCGGGCCTGGTCCACGAGATCCACACGCACCCCGGGCGCCGCGAGAGCGCTTTCTTTCGCTCGGTGCCTGCCCTGGAGGACAACCAGGCCCTCCTGCGCTACCAGCACATGCAGGTGGACAAGATGCTCTCCCTCTCGCTGCAGCGTGGGAACGTTCTCTACTGCATGGACAATGAGACCAACGAGTCGCCCGAGTGGGGATGGTACTGGGCCAGGTACATCCAGGCCAGGGCAGGGGAAGCGGGCGTCTCTGCAGAGTGCACTGAGATGTGGGATGCCCACAACCTGCTCGACGGCGAGCACGCCGCCACCTTTGACCACCCGGAGCTCTTTTCGTTTGTGGATATCTCGCAGAACAACCACCGCCCATCGGACGAGCACTGGGACAACCCGCAAGAGATCCGCAGGCGGTTGATCGCGTCCGGTCACGTGCGCCCGATGAACAGCGTCAAGATCTATGGCGCGAACAGCGGTCGCTATGGCTCCACGCGCGACGCGCAGGAACGTTTCTGGCGCAACATCTTTGGCGGTCTGGCCTCATCGCGCTTTCACCGTCCCCCGTCTGGCCTGGGGCTGAACCACATCGCCCAGGCACACATCCGCTCCATGCGCATGTTCACCGATCAGATGGACCTCTTGAGCTGCGAACCGCACAATGACCTGCTGAGCAACCGGAGTTGGAACGAGGCCTACTGCACGGCGAACCCGGGCGTGGAATGGGCGGTGTTTTACCCCGACGGCGGGAATGTACTGCTGGACGTGTCGGGCGCCGGTGGGGTGCCGCTGACCGTCCGCTGGCTGGATATCCGGGGGAGTCGGTGGGTCGAAGGCGTGCCGCCCGCTCGGAGGGAGGACGGCGACTTCCTGCGGCTGATCACGCCCCGGGAAGAGGGTTACTGGGCAGCCTTGATCCAGGTGTAAAGCACCTGGTATCATCAAGAACCATACAACAAAGGAGCGAACACAATGCTAAACCAACGGTATCCGCGTGAGATGCTCGAGAGGGCGCTGGTGCCCCGCTCGGAATGGCACCCCTTCCCGACCATCGACGACCGTGCCGCCTGGGAGGGCTTGCCGCAGTCGGTGCGCGCAGCCTACCTGGCCCAAGGCGAACTGGCCCAGGGGGAAGAGTGGCCGGTCCTGCTCGCCGTCCGCTACCTCGACTATTCCCGAGACGGCAACCGGACGCGGTTCTCGACCCCCCGGTCCAAGCGGCGTGCGATGCTCGCCGCCCTCACCGTCGCCGAGTGCATTGAGAACCAGGGCCGTTTCCTGGACGACGTGGTCAACGGCATCTGGCTGATCTGCGAGGAGTCGAGCTGGTGCGTGCCCGCCCACGTTGGCGTGCAGAGGGCGGGCTACGGCCTGCCTGATACGGCAGAGCCGATCGTGGACCTCTTTGCTGCCGAGACATCGGTCCTGCTCTCCTGGATGGACTACTTGCTCGGAGGCAGGCTGGACACCGTCTCGCCGCTGGTGCGCCCACGGGTCCAGCGCGAGATCGACGCTCGCATCCTCACCCCCTGCATGGAGCGCGATGACTTTTGGTGGATGGGTTTCGGCTCGCGCCGTGTCAACAACTGGAATCCCTGGATCAATTCCAACTGGCTGGCCTCTGCGCTGCTGATGGAAGCCGATCCGGTGCGCCGGGTCGCGGCGGTCGCCAAGAGCGCCCGCAGCCTGGATCGGTTCATCGATCCCTATCCGGCGGACGGCGGCTGTGACGAAGGTCCCGGCTACTGGGGCCGCGCGGGCGCTTCGCTGCTCGACTGCCTGGAGCTGCTCTACTCGGCGACCGAGGGCCAGGTGGACGTGTACGCTGAGCCTCTGGTCCAGGAGATAGGGCGGTTCATCTACCGCGTGCAGATCGCGGGGGACTACTTTGTCAACTTTGCCGATGCTTCGGCGGTGGTGATGCCTCCGGCGCACGTCGTCTGGCGCTACGGGCAGCGCATCGGCGATGCGAAGATGATGTCGATGGGCGCCTGGATCGCGGTGCAGCAGGACCTGCTGTGCCGCAAGGGAGCGGTGGAGTCGCTCCAGCGGGTCGGCCTGGCCCGCCTCCTGCCCACGCTGTTCAGCCTGGACGAGATCTTGGCTGCCGATCCCACGCCGCCGCTGCCGCGCGACGTGTGGTTGCCCGAGATCCAGGTGATGGTCGCCCGGGATGTGGAAGGGTCGAGCGAGGGGCTCTACCTCGCCGCCAAGGGCGGGCACAACGCCGAGAGCCACAACCACAACGACGTCGGCAGCTTTGTGGTCTACATCGACGGCGCGCCGGTCCTCGTCGATGCCGGCGTGGAGACGTACACGCGCAAGACGTTCAGCGCGGAGCGCTACACCATCTGGACCATGCGCTCGGGCTACCACACTCTGCTGCCCACCGTGGATGGTGTGATGCAGGCTCCGGGGATCGAGTTCTCCGCCCAGGGCGCTCGATACGCCGCCGACGACGACCAGGCTACCCTCTCGCTGGACATCGCCGGCGCTTACCCGCCCGAGGCCATGCTGGAGAGCTATCAGCGCACCCTCACCCTGCGGCGTGGGCAGGCAGTGGAGATTGTAGATAGGTACACGCTGTTCGAGCCGGCGGGTGAGATCGTGCTCAGTGTGCTCACCCCCTGCGCGGTGAACCTGGACACGCCGGGGCAGGTCGTCCTCTCGGCGGCCCCGACGACAGGCGGACGCTGGTCCGGCAAGGGCAGGGTAACGTATGATGCCGACCGGTTCGCCGCTGCTGCGGAAGAGATCCTCATCGAGGATGAGCGGCTGGGCAGCGTGTGGGGAGAGCGGCTGACGCGGGTCGTCTTTAGGGCAGCGAACCCGCCGCAAGAGGGCACGTGGGCGTTCCAGATCCGCGCCAGGGGATAGGGGGCGTCCCTGTGCACCTCGCAGCACTCAGAGGGGCCTGGGTCACACCCAGGCTCCTCTCGACGTCTACGGTAGTCGCGCTCGACCTACCTCGCAACCAGCGGCAGCAAGACTTTGCGCGGAGCAAGGACCGCCCACAGGCTAGCGTGACTGGGCATGGCAGACACGGCGTGTGCCGCTGGGTTCACCATGCTCGTCCCTTCCACCACCCACTGGCCCCCATCCCAAAAGTACAGTGCCAGGTCGCCCTCGTTCACACTAGGCGGCAGGTTCTCAGGCCAGTAGAACACGGTCATCGAGTAGGTCTGCCCTTTGGCGCCTACCGTCTCATCGTGGGCTCTGGCGCGGGGAGCAGCGATCCCCGACGTTAGCCCAAGCCCTTACCTGGGGCTGCGCCTCAGGCCATCGAGCAAGTGCAGGACCGCCAGCACGGGATGGCGGTAGAGCATGCGCGGGCCGGCGTAGCGCATCACCGCGCGGACCTCTTCCCTCATATCCGGCCTGTAGCAGTGTACCGGGCACCGCGCGCACGCCGTCTTGTTCTCCTGGAAGGGGCACTTACCAAGGCGCTGCCGCGCATAGTCCAGGAGGGCCTCGCACTCGTCGCACAGGTCAGCGCCGCCCCCGTGGCGATCCCCGCAGTGCATGCGGATCATCGCCTCAACGGTCTTGTCTTCCCTTTTCATCCTGGGATGGGCTGCGGACGTCACGCGCTCACCTCTCCGATCGATCGGGGATTCGGCAGTCTCCCGCTTGAGTGTTGGCGCCCTTTTCTGCCGCAGAGGACATCGAGAACACCGAGAGAAACACATCAAGCTCTGTGGTCTCTGCGGACTCTGTGGCAAGAAAGCCCTGATCATCCCCTTCAGCACTCAAGAGGTGGATCACCAGGGGGCCTGACTTTACGTGTGTTCAGACGTGCTCCGATCCTAGCACAGGGTGGGTGCAAGGTCTGTGACAAAAGTCACGCTCCTGCGGTCGGCTCACCCAGCTCCAAAGACCGGCGTGGCGCAGCGCTCAAAGGGCATCCGATAAAAGCCCCTCATCTCACCTGAGCGTTTCGCTACGTTCCTCGGGAGCCCCCTCAGCCTGGCGGCGGGCCGTGTCTCCGCGGGAGATGTGGACAAACACTAAAGGTCAGCAATTCTCAGTTCGGCTGGAAGGGGCAGAGCCTCGTGCTTGCCCCGAATGCGGTACGCTTGCTTGGGCAGCCACAGCGGTTGTCCCCACCGTCCGGCGGCAAAACGGGAATTGCCGACGGAAGACACAAAAGGATTGACGGCATCGGGCGGGTGGTGTATAATCACCCCCGATGCGGGCGCGCGGAGATGGGTTCGCCCCGTTGGGGCTGGATGCTCCAGATATTTACACCGGGAGATGCCGGCCCCCGACCGGCTGTATGGAAAGGAGTGCGCGATGGGCAATATCGGTCCGTTGCAGATCGAAACGGTGCGCGGGACCCCGGTCCGTGTACATGGCCGTACACTCACCCCCGTCGTCCGGGTACTCTCTGTCCTTGGACACCACGGCACGGTTCGGGAGAGGTCGGTCGAGGGCAGTGGGTGGGGCGTGGCCCTGGTCAAACCCCTGCAGGTCATCGAGCAGCGCGATGGCAAAGAGACGGTCCATCCCATTCCCGACGCGACCGCCGCCGCACTGCGCCAGATGGCTCTCGTTAGCCTGCTCGTTTCGGTGGTTTCTTTGGTCTTGATCGCGGTCAGCCGGGCGGTACGCGACGGCTGACTTGCTCTCACGAGGGAGGTGTGAGATGGCTCTAGATCGCATGTTCGAGGTGGTAGAGAACCTGAGGGAGACGGCGACGGCAGACGCCGTCTTTGGCCAGCCACAGGAGGTCGGGGGGCGAGTCTTGATCCCCGTGGCCGAGGTCGGCATCGGTTTTGGGATGGGCTTTGGACAGGGTCCTGCGGGGGCAAGGGAGGAGGACGACGAGGCCCCGGCGGAGGGCGAAGGGGGTGGCGCGGGTGGTGGGGCCAAGGCGCGCCCGATCGCGGTGATCGAAGTGACCCCGGAGGGAACGCAGATCCGGTCGATCCAGGATGAGACCAAAGTCGCCCTGGCAGGCATCGCGATGGTGGCGTGGGTCGTGTTCTGCGTCACGGTCACCATACGTCGCATATTCGCTCCCACGCCCTGAGGACACAAGGAGATTCGGAGCACGGATGGACATTCACCTGGCCTATGGGCAGCGCGGCCTTGACGTCACGCTGCCAACCCAAGCTCAGACCACGGTCATCGCACCCCGCTTCATCCCCGGACTGGAGGACGAGGAGGCCTCGATGAGGGAGGCGCTGCGCCATCCCATCGACAGTCCCCCACTGCACGACCTGGTATCGGCCTGTGATACGGTCGCCATCGTATTCAGCGATCTGACCCGACCACAGCCCCGGGAGCGTATGCTGCCTGTCCTGCTGGACGAGATCAAGGAGGTGCCCTGCAAGCAAATCACACTGATCAACGGCGTCGGCACCCACCGTCACAGCTCGGACGAGGAGCTGCGGCGTATGCTGGGCGACGACATCGTCGATCGCTATCGCATCGTCCAGCACGACGCCACCGATCAGGCGAGCATGGTCTGCCTGGGAGAGACGAGGGCCGGTCACGCCGCCTGGGTGAGCAAGGAGTACTTGCAGGCCGACGTCAAGATCTTGACCGGGTTCATCGAGCCGCACATCTTTGCCGGGTTCAGCGGCGGTCCCAAGGCCGTGCTGCCGGCGGTCGCGGGCGCAGAGATCATCCTCGACAACCACAGCGGCCCAATGCTCTCGGACCCCAGGGCGACGTGGGGCATCACGCGCGGCAATCCCGTGTGGGAAGAGATGCTCGAGGTCGCGCGCATGAGCGAGCCGGACTTTTTGTTCAACGTGACGCTGAACCGGGAGAAGCAGATCACGGGTGTCTTCTGCGGCGCGCTGGAGAGCGCCTACGAGGCCGGAGTGTGCATGGCGCGAGAATCGGCCATGGTGTCCGTAGACGCCCCCTTTGACGTGGCCTTGACCACCAACTCGGGCTACCCGCTGGACTTGAACCTCTACCAGTCGGTCAAGGGGATCTCTGCCGCGGCCCAGGTCGTGCGTCCTGGCGGGGCGATCCTCATCGCCAGCGAGTGCTGGGACGGCGTGCCCGATCACGGCAAGTACCGGGCGCTGCTCTCGGCGGCTCACTCGCCGCAGGAGCTGCTCGATCAGGTGCTCGTGCCCGGGTTCCGCGAGATGGACCAGTGGGAGGCCTTTCTGCACGCGCGGCTGTGCCTGCACGCCGACATTCACGTCTATGCCGACGGCCTGAGCGACGAGGACATCCGCGTGGCCATGCTGACCCCGTGCCGGGACATCCAGGCAACCCTTCGCGAGCTGATCGCGCGCTACGGCCCGCGCCTCTGCGTGCTGCCCGAGGGGCCCATGGTCATTCCGTACCTGGAGTAGGTTTCAATCGTTCGCGTTCCTCGGCTCCCCGCGGCTTGGCAACCTTGACGGTTTTGGTGGGGGCTACAATACCCCCTGCGGATCGAAGGGGGGATGCAGAGGTCAGAGAAAGGAGGATGAGCGGAAATAGATCTTATGCGCTTTGCACCGGTATCTGTCTGCGCGTTCCACACAGCTCGTCCGATCAGGAGAGGAGAAAACGTGAATAGGAAACTGGTATCGATCATCCTTGTTCTGCTTAGCATTGCGTCCATTACCCTTGCGGGCTGCGGCAAGCCCAAACTGGGCACGGAAGAGAACCCGATCGTGATGTCTTTTGTGCCCTCCGGAGACACGGAAGAGATCGTTGCCAGCGGTGACACGCTGGCCAGCATGATCACCGACAAGACCGGGCTGGTCGTTGTTGCTGAGGTGGGCACCGACTTTGCGGCAACCCGCGAAGCGATGGGCGCGGGCAAGGCGCACATCGGCTGGCTGAACACCTTTAACTATGTGCTGGCCAACGAAAAGTACGGCGTCGAGGTGGGCCTGGTGACGGTTCGCTATGGATTGACTACGTACAAGGGCCAGATCAACGTTCGTGCCGATTCCGGCATCGAGACCATACAGGACCTCAAGGGCAAGGTGATGTGTTGGACCGACCCCAACTCTACGTCCGGCTATATCATCCCCCGCATCTTTCTCGCGGCCAATGGTGTCGATCCGGACACGGATTTCGCCAAGACGGTGGAGGCCGGATCGCACAACAACGTCATCACCCAGGTTTACAACGGCGAGTGTGATGCCGGCGCTTCCTACGACGATGCGCGCGGCTCAGTGGAAAAGGATCTGCCCGACGTCAAGGATAAGGTGGTTGTCCTTGCCTACACCAGCGACATCCCCAACGACAGCGTATCCTTTGCCAAGGACTTTGACAGCGAGATGAAGGAACAGATCGTCGCCGCGCTGCTCGAGATCGCCGAGACGGAAGAGGGCGTAGCGGCGCTGGAGAGCCTGTACTCGATCGCCGGTCTGCAGCGGGCGGACGACTCGTTCTATGACATTTTCCGCGCCGACCTCAGCAAGGCAGGCATCAACATCGAGGAACTGGCCAAATAAGGACCCCGGCTGTGAGAAGGGAGAGAGCGGACACTCTCTCCCTCTCTTGGTTCTGCCTCCAACCCTTCTCATCACAAGGGTATATGCTTTCCTCACGGCTTTGCTGCGATCTGCCAGCCTGCAGGCACGGACACGCAGGTCTTCCGGAAGGGAGGGTTCGCTTGCTACGAGTCGAGAGTCTGACCAAGGTCTTTCCCGACGGCACTGTGGCGCTCAAGAACGTCACCTTTGAGGTCCAAGATGGCGAGTTCTTGGCTGTGATCGGCCTCTCGGGGTCGGGCAAGTCGACCCTGCTGCGCTGCATCAACCGCCTCATCGATCCCACCGGGGGGCGTGTGCTGTGGAATGGCGTGGACACCACCGCCGCGCAGGGGGCTGAGCTGCGCCACATCCGCCGACAGATCGGGATGATCTTTCAGCAGTTCAACCTGGTCAAACGGAGCAGCGTCTTGACCAACGTCCTCTCCGGGCGCCTGGGGTACGCGCATTCGTGGTGGAGCCTGGTGCATCGCTTCTCCCCCGACGATCGGCAGCGAGCGGTAGCCGCGCTGGAGCGGGTGGGCATCTCGGAAAAGGCCGACAACCGGGCCGATCAGCTCTCCGGCGGGCAGCAGCAGCGGGTGGGCATCGCTCGCGCACTGATGCAGGAGCCCCAGCTTCTATTGGCCGACGAACCGGTGGCCAGCCTGGATCCGGTGCTGGCTCACTCCATCCTCCAGTACCTCGAGCTGCTCAACCGCCAGGATGAGATCACGGTGCTGTGCAGCCTGCACTTTCTCGACCTGGTGCATCGCTATGCCTCGCGTGTCGTGGGACTCAAGGACGGCGAGCTGGTCTTTGACGGCCTGCCCTCCGAGCTGACGCGAGAGCGGTTCAAAGAGGTGTACGGCGAGGAAGCGGAAATGGTCACCGTGGGCGGCATGGGTCAGTTGGCGGAGGGGTAGGGGCCGATGAGCACACACGATCCCCGGGAAGGTACGGCTTCCTCTCGCTCCGCCGCGCCGCCCTGGCGCGCGGCCCTCGCGTCCCTGCTTGTCCCTGGAAGCGGCCAGTTCTTGTTGGGCGATCGAGGGCGGGGCATCGGCCTCTTTACCGCTGTCCTCGTCCTCAGTGTGTGGGTCGTCTGGAGCGGCCTCGTGGCCCTGCTTGCGCCGGTGGCAGCCATATGGCTGTGGGGTGCCTGGGATGCGTTTTCTCGGGCCCGCGGGCGAAAGCTCGGCCTGGGCATTCCTGTGTCCGTCGCCGTGTTGATCGTCTATGCGCTGGGGCTCTCGGCGACCGAGATCCGCCCCGACCGCCTGGTTTCGGGATGGCCCTCTATGCGCCCGTTTCTGAAGGCGCTGACCCGGCCTGAGCTGCTCGAATACTCGACCGAGGACCTGCTCGGCGACATGCCCTTCCAGGTGCCGTGTATCGATCCCCTGCCCGATCCGGGCAAGATCCCGTCACAGGCACCGCGTATTGCCACCAACGTGCCTTGCGCAGAGGTGGGCGAGGCGATCGTCCTCTCTGGTGAGGGGTTCTTTCCTGATTTCGAGGGAGAGATCCGGTGGCAGAATCCGATCGGCGACCTGCAGCGGATCACGGTTAGCGGGGAGCTGCTGCGCTTTCGCACGGATGGCAGCGGGCGCTTTCAGATCGCGTTCACCGTGCCGCAGGCCGTATCCCTGAGCTACCTGCCGGACCCGGGCGAGACACAGACCCACGTGATCGGTGCCCTGCAGCAAAGGCCGTACGGTTCGCTGCAGATGACCGAGACCCTGCGTCTGGTCCTGGAAAAGATCGGCGAGACGGTCGGCCTGGCGTTTATGGCCACGGTGCTGGGCCTGATCTTTGCCCTGCCGGTAAGCTTTTTGGCCGCCCGGAACCTGATGGGCGGCCACCCGGTTACCCTGGCCATCTACCACGTGGTGCGCACCCTGCTCAACGTGTTTCGCTCCATCGAGACGCTCATGTGGGCTATCGTCTTTGCCGTGTGGGTCGGGCTGGGGCCTTTTGGCGGCATGCTGGCCCTGATGCTGCACACCGTGGCTGCGTTGGGCAAACTCTATTCCGAGGCCATCGAGAGCATTGACCCCGGCCCGATCGAGGCTATCCGCGCGACTGGCGCCACGGGTCCCCAGGTGGTCGTATACGGTGTGCTGCCGCAGATCCTGCCCACGTTTGTCTCCTTCACCCTGTACCGCTGGGACATCAACGTTCGCATGTCCACCGTCATCGGCCTGGTGAGCGATGCCGGGCTGGGCTTCCTGGTCATCCAGTGGATCCGGCTCAACCGGCTCAGCTCGATGTCGACCTCGATCATGGCCATTGTGCTGGTCATCGCCCTCCTCGACTATGTCTCGGCCTGGCTGCGACAGCGAGTCATCGCCGGTACGCCTGCGACTCGCCGGCAGGGCCCCGTGCGCCGCTATGTGACCGTCGGTCTGCTGCTGCTGGCCTTTGTGCTCGCCTTTGGCTGGTCGTGGAAGGTATCCGAGATCGACATTGTCGCCCTTGTGGAGGGCACGCCCGCCGGCCTGCGCCTGGCGCGGGCGTTCCTGGTGCCTGAGCTGTTCACCCGTCCCACGCGAGAGATAAGCGTCGAGACCGAGCTGCCCGTGCCGTGCAGTTCGGGCGAAGCGCCGCCGGCGCAGGTTTCCGGCCCGCGTGTAGACCTCTCCCTGTCCTGCGGCGAGGTAGGCGACCCGCTCTCGATACGTGCGCACGAACTGCCACCGAACATCGAGGTCTCTGTGCGCTGGCTCCTGTCCGACGGCGCGTTCCTGCGCGTGCACAAGGACTGCTGCGAGACCGACGACACGGGCGGCCTGGAGTGGGAGACCGCGGTGCACCCGCTGATGGAGGTGAACGCCGATGAGGGCCGTCCCAAGCCGGGCCGGGTGGCCATCACCTGGAAGGAGGTCACCGGCGGACCCCAGTTGAGCGAGGCCTTTTGGACGGTCTTTCGCCTCTCCCTGGTTACTTTGCTGATGGCCCTCATGGCGACCACGTTGGGTTCGGTATTTGCCATCCCGCTCAGTTTCCTCGCCGCGCGAAACATCATGGGCAGGAGCCCCGTCGGGCGCGCCGTCTACTTGGGCTCGCGCGCTGTCTTTAACCTCTGGCGTTCCGTGGAGCCGATGATCCTGGCCCTGATCTGCTCGGCCTGGGTGGGCCCCGGGCCTTTTGCCGGCGTACTGGCCTTGGCGATCAACAACATCCCCAACCTGGCCAAGCTCTTCTCAGAGGCGATCGAAGAGATCGACGCCGGGCCTGTGGAGGCGATCACCGCTACGGGAGCCAACCGCGTGCAGACCCTCGTTTACGCCGTAATCCCGCAGTTGGTGCCTGGGTTCCTGGCCTTCATCCTCTACCAGTGGGACATCAATATCCGTATGTCCACGGTGATCGGGTTTGTCGGCGGGGGCGGTATCGGGCAGCAGTTCCGGCTCTGGGTGCAGTTGAACCAGTACAGCGCGGCCGGTATGGCGACCTGGGCTATCGTGGCCATGGTCTGGAGCATGGACTATGTCAGCGCCCATGCACGCGAGAGGTTGGTCTGAGCGTTGAAGGTGATCGTGGATTTCGACGGCACTCTGACCGCCGAGGAAACGCAGGTCCGGCCTCTGGCCGAGCGCTCCCTGGACACGCTTGCCGACGAGGTCGTGCACGCGCCGCGCGAGCAGTTGGAGGCTGACTATGAGGCCACGCGCGGCCGCTTGCTCGCCGCGCCGCACCGCTACTGGTGGGAGGTGAACGGCCTGATCGCCTCCTACTGCGACGAGGGGGCGTTCATCCTCAACACCACGACGTTGCAGGTGATGCTGCGCGTGCGTCCGGCCTATGCTCGGGCCGTCGCCCGGGCCTTTCCGCACGCCGAATACGATCCGGTGGTGGATTGCACCAACGCCCTGTTCCACCGCCACACCGCCGAGCTCCCTCCCGCGTTCCGGCCCGCGGCCCAGAAGGTGCTGGCGGCTCTGCTCAAGCATCCGGATCACACGCCGGTCGTGCTCACCAACTCGATGGGGGACAAGGTGCGCCGTCACCTGGCGACGCTGGACCTGCCCGAGCAGGTGCTCGTGCTGGGGGACACGCGCCAGTACGCGATGGACCCCGGCTGGGACCATCACTTTCCTCACCCACAGCTCGGCGCGATCCAGGTCTGGCCCCTGTCCGAGCGGTACCGGGTGGATCTGCGCCGTCCGGTCTACTATGAGGCCCTGGTCCGGGCCGGGGGGGATGGATCGCAGTTGGCCGTGGTCGGTGACACGTTCTCCCTGCCCGGTGCGCTGCCCCTGTTGATGGGCATCCCTTTCTTCCTGCTCCGCACGCCCTATACCCCTGCCTGGTGCGCAGAGGCGGTGGCCGCCCACCCATTCGGACGCGTCCTCCAAGACCTGTCGGGTCTGCCAGCGGAACTGGATGCTTGGCCAGGACGTTGACCGCGCGATGGCGTTTTCTGTCACATCGTGACGTTGGGCGGTGTCTATATCATGAGGGGTAAACTCAAGATGGCATTTGGCTCAACAAAGACCGCCCAAGGGACCCGCACGCTGCCCGACCAGGACGATCGCCGCGCGCTCGAGGACGCGGTTGATGTCTACTGGATGCGGGTATGTGCGACACTGTACCGGCTGGTCGCCGACTGGGACGAAGCGGAGGACCTGGCACTGGAGGTCTTTTGCCGGCTGTACGAGCGCCCGCCCAGGGAGCGGCGGGGCCTGGGCAGTTGGCTCTACCGGGTGGCGACCAACCTGGGACTCAATGCGCTCCGTTCTCGGCAGCGGCGTCGCCGCCACGAGGGCGCGGCGGAGGTCCTCAAGCTGCAGCGCGAGGACCCGGTCGACCCGGCAAGAGAGGTCGAGCGCCTGGAAGAGCGCGAGCAGGTACGGCAGGTCCTGGCACAGATGAAGCCGCGTGCGGCAAAGCTCTTGATCCTGCACCACAGTGGGCTGTCCTACGGGGAGATCGCCGATGCCTTGAGCCTGGCCCCTGGTTCGGTGGGGACACTGCTGGCCCGCGCCGAGAAGGACTTTGAGCGGCTGTGCTGGCCGAAAACCCCGTCCGTCCTACAGGGGCGCTGCTTGGGGATGCCAATGGCTCGGGAATACACCGGGTGGACAGAAGGATGGGCTGGTGTGCAACGGGATGGGGGATGATCGCATAGTGAAAACGGCAGGATGGTGGAGGTCAGGCAGGGCGAAACAAGCTGGATGCCCGGGTGGACGTTCTAGCCAAAGTATGTTTGGGTGATCGGGATGGTTAGGCTGCTTGCCTGCGATAGTCGTGATGCAAGCCGCCGAGTACTGGATGGGAGACGACGTAACCGCTGTGCGGTAGCGACTCAGGAGGGCAGGGGATAGATTGCGCGATGCCCTGATGAGGTCGGGCATGGTTGAAGTAGCGGACGTATTCCTTGACAGTCTGGTGTAGGTGACGCTCGCCCAAGATCAGGACGAAGTCCAGGCACTCTCGTCGTAGGCTGCCCAGGAAGCGTTCACAAATGGCATTCGCCCTGGGGGCTTGATGAGGTGTCCGCAGCACCTCGATCCCTGTCCCCTTGGCCACTCGCGCGAAGGAAGAACCGTATTTGCGGTCGTTGTCGCGGATGAGAAAGCGCGGTCCTTCGCCAAGAGGAGTTGCATTGCGCAGTTGCTGGGCGACCCAGGCATCGGTGGGGTTTCTGGTCACACCAAAGTGTACGACGCGCCGTGACCTGAGCTCGATCATGACGAACACAAACATCGCGCGAAAGAAACAGCTCACGATGCCAGCGCAGGAGGGTATCGGGCTGTACGATCAGCAGCGTCTGTTTCCAAGTGCGCAGCCAGCTGGCCAGGAGGACAAACAGCGCTCGGTCGCGCCAGGTCAGTGCCGGTCGTTTCACCTGCCGTTTGAGGACGATCAACTGCTGGCGTAGCAAAGCGTTTTCGAGCACCAACTCTGTCCTGCTGCGAGTCAGGTCGAGGGCTGCATGCAGGACAAGCGCATCGTTGTTAGGCTTTGTCCAGCGGCGAAGAAGGTGTTTGACAGCCTGACAAAGAGCACGTATGGCTTGTTGTGGAAAGTTCATAGCCTGCCTTTCTCGTCAGAGTTTGGAGGCTATGATTCTACCATAGAACGAGGTGATGGACCACAGTTCTCGAGCGGATGAGGTTTTCGGCCAGCACAAGTTGATTGATGCGCCGATGGTGCATCTTGATGTTTTCTTGACCTTTTGGCGACCTTTCTGATCCCCACCTTGATGTGTGTCGTGGTATACTGTGTCTAGTTGACAGGCAGTGCTGCTGGTGTGCCCATCCGCATGCACTGCTTTGTGTAAAGATGATACCACGACTTGAGGTGAATGATCAACATGAACGGTTTCTTTGCAGCCCAAAGCCTTGCTCTGAATATTGTACTGGGCCTATCCGCGCTGGTCATCCTGGTCCTGAGTTCAAACGTCGCGGTGAAAAGACTGATCGGTTTGGCAGAGTATTTCCACCTCTCGACGACGTTCATGGGCGTTACCGTCGTCTCGCTGGCCACGAGCATCCCCGAGATCACCGCGCACCTCGTCGCCTCGGTCGGCATTCTGCGAGGGACGATGGATTACGAGATCGGTTCGGCCATCGTCCTGGGCGCCAACATCGGCTCGGATGTGGTTCAGCAGACGCTGATCATGGGCCTGGTGGTCTTTGTGACTGGCGCTCTCAGCTTCAGGCGCTATTTCCTGTGGAAGAGCATGGGGCCCATGATCGGCACGACGATCATGTGCCTGGTTCTCGGCTGGGATCGATCCTACTCGCGGCTGGACGGGCTGATCCTGTTTGGCACGTTCATCGCCTACATGTACTATCTATACGTGGATGAGCGCAAGCACTACAAGCGAGAGGACAATGTGCAGGAAGACTCGGACGCGCCCAAGAACGGCAGGCAGGTGGCGTGGTGGACGGTCATTACACTTGTGGCGATGGGAGTGGCCATTTTCGGCGCCCAAATCGCCCTGAACGTGACCGAGCTGATCGTCGTGCGTACCGGGATCAGCGGCTCGCTGATCGGAGTAGTCCTGTTGGGAGTCGCCTCGGCGCTGCCCGAACTGACGACCGCGATCACGGGAGCGCGACACAATGCGCACGGCATCTCGCTGGGCACGTTGGTCGGCAGCAACATCACCAACCCGCTGGTTGCCATCGGGGGCGGGGCGCTGGTGTCTGGGTACTGGGTGCCGCGCTCGTTAGTCCACTGGGACCTGCCCTGGGAAGCGGTCACGGGGTTGATCCTGTGGGGGCTTCTCTGGATAACCCAGGGCAAGCTGGGCAAGTGGGGCGCGTTCTATCTCATCATCCTGTACTTTGTGTACATTTTCTTCAGAGTGGTCCTGTTTGCTGCGGACTAGCTTTTGTGCGTGAGTCATAGATCGGCATAGCCATTACCTGGTTGTTGACTTTGAAGGTATAATGATGTCAGAGAAAAGGCGTGCGAGCAACCGGCTGCGGGTCTGGGTCACCTTTGGGGTGATTTTTGGGATGATGGCTTTGTTGCTGCTGGTCGAGGCCCGGCTTGCGCTGCCGACAGTGCTGTCCAGGCTGATGCAGTTTGCCATCGTCGTGTTGACCTATGGGCTGCTCGCGATCTGGATCAACGCCGATGCAGGAGCCACGATCCGATGAGCGCCGTTTGGGTCGTTTCCAGCAGGTGATCGTGTTTGTTTTCGGAATGGGTGCAGGTGAGTTGTCTGTGGACGATGTGACAGTCGAAGAGCCGTCCCGCAGGGGAAAACTGAAGGTTTTCCTGGGATATGCGGTCGGCGTGGGAAAAACTCTGGCTATGCTCCAGGCCGCGCAGCGGCGCAAGGATGAGGGCGTCGACGTCGTGGTCGCCTTCATCGAGACGCACAGCAGTTTGGAGACAAGTCTAGAAGCGATCCCGCCTCGCGGTGTGGAGCCGCGGGTCGGAGATCCCCGAACGGGGAGGGGCTGCGGTGAGATGGACGTGGAGTCCATTCTGAAGCGGCGTCCACACCTGGTGCTCGTCGACGACCTGTCGCATACGAATTCCCCTGGTTCACGCCACGCCCGACGATATCAAGATGTGGAAGACCTGCTGTCGGCCGGGATCGACGTATATGTCACACTCAGCGTCCAGCACCTGCAGAGCCTGTGTGACATCGTCGCGCAGATCACCGGCGTCACCATCCCCGAAACCCTGCCTGACCGCATCCTAGATCAGGCAGGCGAGATCGAGCTGATCGACCTGTCGCCGGAGGTGCTCTTGCGCCGGTTTCAGGAGGGCCGGGTTTGCGTACCAGGGTGGATGGCCGAGCAAGCGACGCAGTTCTTTCGCCTGGGCAACCTGATCGCCCTGCGTGAACTGGCGATGCGCCGGGCGGCGCGATGGGTCGACGAGCGAATGCGCGCTTATATGCAGAGCCGCGCCATTGCCGGGCCATGGGCCGTCGCCGAGCGCCTGCTGGCCTGCGTCGGCGCCGATCCATCGGGAGAGCAGGTGGTGCGCGCGACGCGCCGCCTTGCCGATCAACTGAACGCCGAATGGTTTGCCCTGCACGTAGAGACGATCCGGGACGCGCGGCTGTCAGAGGCTCAGAAAGATCGCCTGGCCCGCACCTTGCGCCTGGCTGAGGAGCTGGGTGTCCGGGTGGTCAGCCTGCCGGGCTTGTCGGTGGTCGAGGCATCGGTTTCGTACGCCCGGGCGCACAACATCACGCGGATCGTCGTGGGGCGCTCGCCCCGCAACTGGTGGCAGAACCTGGTAGGGGGTGGCGTCGCTGGGCGCATGATCCGGGTGGCTCAATCGATCGACGTCCACGTCGTCGTCGGGACGGCGCAAGACTCATTCTCCGTCGAATCTTCAAGCCGGAGATCTCCGAACGGGGGACGGTGGTCTTTTCGCCCCTGGCGAAACTATGTGTTGAGCCTGGGTCTGGTCGCGGGGGCGAGCCTGCTGAGCGCACTCGTACAGCCCTACCTTTCGCCGGCCAATCTGGCGATGATCTATCTGCTGTGCGTGGTCGTGGCGGCCATTTACCTGGGACGAGGGCCGGCGATCGCGACCTCGTTCACCGGCGTGCTGGCCCTGGACTTTTTCTTCGTCCCCCCTGCTTTCACCCTGGCCGTGGCCGACACCGAGTATTTGCTCACGTTTCTGGGGTTGCTGGGCGTCGGGCTGGTGATCAGCAACCTGGCCGCCCAGGTGCGCAACCAGGTGGAGAATGCCCAACGACGCGAGGTCGAGATGGCCACGTTGTACGCGTTAAGCCGTGATCTGTCCGCTGCGGAGGGGCTGGAATCGATCGTCCAGGCCATCGTGGACAACGTGGGGCAGACGTTCGACCGCCAGGTTGCCGTCTTGCTGTCCGCATCCGGGAGTGGGGTGGACCTGGAGGCGCACCAGCAAAGCGCGGATTTTGCGCGCGATCGGAGCCAGGTTGAGGCAGCGGGATGGGTGTTTCGGCACGAGCGACCGGCAGGAAGGGGAACCGATACGTTTTCCGACTCACAGGCCTACTACCTGCCGCTCAAAACAGCCCGCGGTATGATCGGCGTGCTGGGTGTCAGGCCGATGCAACCTGATCGCCTTCTCTCTCCCGAACAGCGGCGGTTGTTGGAGGCGCTGTCCAACCAGGCTGCGCTGGCGATCGAGCGCGCGCAGCTGGCCGAGGTCGCACAGCGCGCCCAACTCCTGGCGGCCACGGAAAAGCTCCAATCGGCGCTGCTCAACTCGGTCTCACATGATCTGCGCACGCCGTTGGTCTCCATTACCGGGGTGTTGAGCAGTCTGGAGGATGAGGAAGCGCCGTTGAAACCGCAGACCCGGCGCGCACTGATCGAGACGGCGCGCGAGGAAGCAGAGCGGCTCAACCAGTTGGTGGGCAACCTGCTGAATATGACCCGCATCGAGGCCGGTGCGGTGCACATCACCTGGGAGCTCGAGGACGTGCAGGACGCCATCGGTTCGACCCTGGAGCAGCTCAGGTCGCGCGTCGAAGGACGGCAGATCCGGGTCGAGGTGCCGCTCGATCTGCCCTTTGTGCCGATGGATTTCGTGCTCATCGTGCAAGTGCTGGTCAACCTCGTCGATAACGCACTCAAGTACTCGCCGCCGGACAAACCGATCGAGATCCGGGCGTGGATGGCGGAAGGAGAGATCGCGATCCAGGTGGCGGATCGAGGCATCGGCATCCCTTCGGAAGATCTGGACCGCGTGTTCGACAAGTTCTATCGTGTGCGGCGTCCGGACAACGTGATGGGCACCGGCCTGGGTCTTTCGATCAGCAAGGGGCTGGTGGAGGCGCACGGCGGGCGCATCTGGGCCGAGAATCGATCGGGCGGAGGTGCGGCGTTTACCCTGATCTTGCCGGTGGAGCGGAGAGATGGTTAAAGAAGGCGTTCGCGTGTTGGTGGTCGACGACGAGCGGGCGATCCGGCGGTTCTTGCAGGCCGCGCTCGACGCGCACGGCTATGTTGTCTTTGAGGCCGCCAACGGCGAAGAAGCGCTTCGCTCGGTCATTGCCGACCGGCCCGATCTGGTCATCCTGGACCTGGGGCTGCCGGATATCGAGGGCATCGAGGTGAGCCGCCGGCTGCGGCAATGGTCGACGATCCCGATCATCATTCTTTCCGTCCGGGAGCAAGAGGTGGAAAAGATTGCCGCCCTTGATGCAGGCGCGGACGACTATCTGACCAAACCTTTTGGTATCGGGGAACTGATGGCGCGCATGCGGGTGGTCTTGCGGCGGGTGGCCGAGCCGGAAACATCGCCGGTTTGCCAGACTGGCGATCTGGTCGTGGATCTGGCCCGGCGGCGGGTGACGGTGAAAGGGGAAGAGGTCTTCTTGACGCCGACCGAGTACGACCTGCTGCGCGTATTGGTGCAGCATGCCGGCAAGGTTCTGATCCACCGGCAGCTTCTGCGCCAGGTGTGGGGAGTGGGGTACGAGTCGGAACTGCATCTCTTGCGGGTGAACATCAGCAACCTGCGGCGCAAGCTCGAACCGGATCCGACACGCCCGCAATATATCTTGACCGAGCCCGGCGTGGGATATCGTCTCCGTTCCGAGTTCTAGGAAACGCGCTCGCGTTAGCTGAGCCGGAAAGTAGATGTTGTGACCGACATCCACGTGTACCGAAAGGGCATAGCCCGGCTCCTGCAATGTCTGAACCGACACGATCCGCTGTACGACGAGGTACTGAGGTGTCGCCAAGACTTGAGTGAGTATCCGGGGGCGGAAATCGTAAAAGACCTGGATCGACTGACACGATGCAGGATCGGCGTGAGTTTTGAGACGCTTTGCACGGCAGAGGAACCATCTGCCGACATCGATGCTTTGCTGGACGAGGGATGCTGTGACCAGGTAGCCCGGTTGTGGAAGCAGGCATGCCGTTGAGGGCCCGGTATATGGATCGACAAGCGGTCAGAATAGGAGTCTATCCGGTAGTTGGGTTGACTCGAACGAAA
>JADHXD010000224.1 GCA_016783145.1 Anaerolineae bacterium | reverse complement strand
GACAACAGGACCGTAATGTGCTAGACTACCTCACTGAAGCTTGCGACGCCGCCAACTGGGGGCGTAAGGCACCTTCCTTGCTTCCAGGCTTTGCTGTATCGGCGGGGTAGGACTATGTGCTACCCCCCTGAACGATTACAGAAAATGAAGCGAACACCCGTTCTCGTTGTAGACGATAACCTCGACATCGCCCACACTACTGCCCTGATCCTGAATTACCTGGGATACGCTGCCACCACCGCCGGTGATGGGCTGGAGGCCATCCAAAAGGTGGAGGCGCAGCCGTACGATGTGATCGTGATGGACATCAAGATGCCGCGTATGGGCGGCATGGAGGCCTGCCAGCGGATTCTGGAAATGCGCCCTGAGGCGGTGGTGGTCATGACGACGGCCTTCGCGGTCGAGGGGCTGGTTCAGCAGGTGCGAGCGGCCGGTGCGCGATATGTGCTCTACAAGCCGCTGGACGTAGGCGAGCTGATCGCGATCATCGAGAGGCATGGCCGATCAAGGGCACAAGGCGGAACGTCTGTGCGGAACGGTGAGATGAGGTGAAGCTATGGAGAGACAGAGAGAGGGACGGGACGACCTTGCCTGCACAGTGGCCCACGAGCTCAAGTCCGGGCTGGCTGCGCTGATCTGTTATGCCGACCTGCTGCAGGCAAGCTGGGCCACGATGCCAGGCGAAGGTGTGCGGCGATGCGTGCGCGCGATCGCTTGGAACGGTCACAAGCAGTACCTTTGCCTTTGCCCTGCCGGGCCTCACTGCGGGGGAGTTCTGAGGCTCGGTGGACAGGGGGGGAGGTGATGACAACATGAAGAAAAGGTCTGCTAAAGAGACTGCCGAGCGCGCCGGGGCTGAGGGCGCGCCAGAAGAGCACTCGAAACGGCTAGCAGAGCTGGTCGACGAGCGCACGCGGGAACTCCGAGTGGCACGGGAAGAGATGGCCCGCAGCCACCGTCTGTTGCTGGCGCTCGCTCAGGCCGCCCAAGCTGTGCAGCGTGCCCGCACACCCGACGAGGTGTATCACGCCGTCGGGGACGAGGTGGTTCGGCTGGGCTACCGCGCTGTGGTCTTCACCTTGACTGAAGAGCCGCGTTACCTGGTCATCTCCTACATGGCCTTTGATATGCGTTTGCTGCGGGCCGCCGAGAAACTGGCCGGTGTCTCGGGGATAGGCTATCGCTTCCCGGTCGTGCGCGGCGGCATCTATGACCAGGTCATCACCGCGGGACGGGCTGTCTTCCTAGAGCGGGCAGCGGAGCCCATGATAGCCGAAGCCTTGCCCAAACCTGTACGCCCTCTGACCGGGCGCCTGGCAGCCATATTGGGACTTGAGCAATCTATTCTGGTCCCCTGGACGGTCGATGGCGAGGTGCACGGCCTGCTGAGCGTCACCGGCACTGGCCTGACGGAGGCCGATGTGCCGGGCATGGTCGTCTTTGCCAACCAGTTCGCTATCGCTCTGGAGAATGCCCGGGTGCACGCCCGGGCGGAGCGTGAGATCGCCGAGCGCAAGCGGGCGGAAGAGAGACTGCGGGAGAGCGAGGAGCAGTACCGGTTCCTCATCGAAAGCCAGGGGGAGGGACTCGCCATCGTCGATGTGGAAGAACGGTTCACCTATGCCAACCCGGCGGCGCACGACATCTTTGGCGTGCCGCGGGGCAACCTGGTGGGACGGGTCTTGAGCGAGTGGACCGATGCAGAAGGTTGGGCGACTGTACGCGCCCAAACCGATATCCGGCAGGCAGGCCAGACGAGTGTCTACGAACTCGACATCCTCCGTCCCGATGGACAGCAGCGCATCCTGCTCGTCACTACCACGCCGCACCTTGACCATGAGGGACAGTTCACCGGCTCAGTTGGCGTCTTTCGTGACGTCACGGATCGGGTGCGGGCACAGAATGCTCTGCGAGAGAGCGAGGAAAAGTATCGGAGCTACATAGATAACGCTCCCGATGGGGTGTTTCTTGCCAACGAGCGGGGAAACTACTTGGAGGTGAACAAAGCAGCCTGTAGTATGACTGGCTATAGTGCAGAGGAACTGCTTGCACTGGGGATCTCAAGCCTGACAGCGCCGGAGGCTCTGGAAGGGGCAAGGGCACACTTTGCACAACAACTGGCGCAGACCGGCAAATTCAGCGGCGAGAGTCAATTCATAACCAAAGATGGCAGCAGACGCAACTGGTCGATCGATGGCGTCAAACTGTCCGATACGCGGTTCTTGGGGTTTACAAAGGACATCACCGCGCGTGTGCAAGCAGAAGAGGCGCTGCAGGCGTATTCCGATCGGCTGGAAGAGCTGGTCGAGGAGCGGACGAGGGCGCTGGGCGAGGCGCACGAGCAACTGCTGCGCCGGGAAAAGCTGGCGGCGCTGGGGCAACTCGCCGGCAGCGTGGCGCACGATATGCGCACCCCGTTGGGAGCAATCAAGAATACGGCCTATCTACTCCACCTGGTCCTGGAGGAGCCAGAGGAGGTGGTCAAAGAGGCGCTGGACATCCTTGAGAGGGAAGTGCAGGCTGCCGAGCAGATCGTCAACAGCCTGCTCGACTTTGCGCGGACAGGGGCCCCCGCCCGGCGAGCGGTGAGCGCCAACCTTGTCGTCCAGGAAGCCCTTTCTCGGATCTCCGTGTCCGACACGCCGCGCGTCGAGGTGGTGTGCCAACTGGACGAGACGCTGCCGACGCTCTTGGCCGATCCGGATCAACTGGGCCGGGTCTACATCAACCTGATCCTCAACGCAATCCAGGCTATGCCGGACGGCGGGCGGCTGACTGTCTCCAGCAGGGGCGATCCTGGTGCTCGCCCTGAATGGGTGATTGTCTCGGTGTCCGACACCGGGGTGGGCATTCCCGAGGAGAACCTGCCCAAGCTCTTTGAGCCATTGTACACGACCAAGGCCAAAGGGATTGGGTTGGGGTTGGTCCTGGTCAAGGATCTGGTAGAGAGACATGGGGGGACGGTCGAGGTGGAGAGCGACAGCGTGCCGGGGAAGGGGAGTACCTTTAGCGTCCGTCTGCCCACTGATCGAGGGCTTGCTTTGAAGGTGCCCGAAGGAAAGGACAAATAACATGGATATGCAGCACAAAGCCAGCATCCTGATCGTAGACGACGATGAGGGCAGCCGCAAGAGTCTGGCGCTCATACTTGGCGAGAAAGGCTATGATGTCGAGATGGCCGAGACGGGGAGAGAGGCCATCGAGAAGAACCAGAAGAGATCCTTTGACGTGGCTCTTTTAGACGTCCGGCTGCCGGATGTGGGAGGGATCGAATTGCTGACCCTCTTGAGGGAAACCCATCCCAACACGATGGTGATCATGGTCACGGCCTACGCCTCCGTGGAAACCACGCTGCGAGCTCTGAACGAAGGCGCCTCGGCCTACATCATCAAGCCCCTAGACGTGAACGAGGTGCTGGCAAGAGTGAGAGAGGCCCTCGAAAAGCAGCACCTGGTCGCAGAAAACCGGCGGCTGTACCAAGAGGCCCGCGAGCAGGCGCAGCAGGTCCAGCAGATCATCGACACGATGCCGTCCGGCATCGCTCTCCTGGACACCGACCTGCGCATCCAGATGCTCAATCCGGTGGGCCGCGGCTACCTGGAGGCCTTGGCCGGCGCACGGCAGGGAGAGGTGCTCACGCGCCTGGGCGGGCTTCCGCTGGCCGAGCTGCTGTCCCCGGCAGCGGTGGGGGTATGGCACACACTGGAAGTAGAGGGCCCTCCGTCCCAGGTCTTTGAACTGACCGCCTGGCCGGTGGGCGGCGAAACCGAGAGGGGCGATTGGGTGCTGGTGCTGCGCGACGTGACTGTAGAGAGACAGATCGAGCAGCAGACGCGCCAGCAAGACCGCCTGGCGGCGATCGGGAAGCTGGCCGGGGGCGTGGCCCACGACTTTAACAACCTCCTGACCACCATCCAGGGGTTCAGCGAGCTCGCACTGGAGGCCCTCGCCTCCGACGACCCGAGGGATTGGCCGCCGGGACCACAGCTGCGCGCGGACCTGGGTGAGGTGCTCCAGGCAACAAACCGGGCGGGCGGGCTAACACTCCAGCTCCTGGCCTTCAGCCGCAGGCAGGTCCTGCAGCTACGGGTATTGGACCTCAACGCCCTGATCGCCGACCTTGAAAAGATGCTGCGCCGCCTCCTGGGCGAGGATATCGAGCTGGTCACCTTTCCGGCCCCGGAGCTGGGCCAGGTAAAGGCGGACCGGGGACAGATCGATCAGGTGGTCATAAACCTGGCGGTGAACGCGCGGGATGCGATGCCGAATGGCGGGCGGCTGACATTGGAGACGGCGGACGTAGAGCTCGACGAGGCGTATGCCCAGGGTCACTTGGGGGAGAAACCGGGGCCCTACGTGATGCTGGCGGTGAGCGACACGGGCGTGGGCATGAGCGGGGAGGTCAAGGCGCACGTTTTCGAGCCGTTCTTCACCACCAAGGAACAGGGCACGGGGCTCGGGCTAGCGACGGTGTACGGGATCGTCAAGCAGAGCGGGGGATACATCGACGTCTACAGCGAGCCCGGGGTGGGCACGACCCTCAAGGTGTACCTGCCGCAGGTAGGGAGAGAGGTCGAGGCGGCCGCGCATCGGCGGCTCTCGCGCCCTCCTGCGCGCGGGACGGAGACGATCCTGGTGGCGGAGGACGATGGGGCCGTGCGAGCCCTGATCTGCCGCACGTTAAGAGAGTACGGATACACCGTGCTGGATGCCGGGCATCCGGAGGACGCGCTGCGCCTGGCGGGCGAGCAAACGGGGCGGATTCACCTGCTGTTGACGGACGTGGTGATGCCGGGGATCAGCGGCCGGGCGCTGGCGGAACGGCTGTTGCCGTCGCGTCCGGAGACGGCGGTGCTGTACGTGTCGGGCTACACGGACCACGCGGTCGTGCAGCACGGGGTATTGGCTGCGGGTACGTCGTTTCTGCAAAAGCCGTTCACGCCAGTGACCCTGGCGCGCAAAGTGCGTGAGGTGCTGGACGCGTCTCTGCCAGGCGGACTCGTCGAGCAGTCCCAGGCAGACCTCGACGTTCAGAGTCCTTCGAGCCGGCGACGAGATCCCTGTGGCGCCGGCATCGGAGGCCGCCGAGGCGGTCTGGCAGACCCACGAATCACTGACCGGACTGCCGGCGGACCTGGCGGCGGCGATCAATGCCGACATTGAGGTGCTGAACGAATTGATCGACCGTGTCGAGATACGCGATGCGCAGGTTGCTGTGGGGCTTCGGACGCTCGCGGGTCGCTATCGGCACGATAAACTGCTCGATCTGTTCGACGCAGTGGAGAGGGAACCGTGACGGAAACACCAGGCAATTCGCACTAGCGCGCCTGCTCCACACCGGCCAGCTCGCGGCGGTCAAGGCCCTCAGACCGGAGGTCGTCGCCGGCACCCCCAACGCCATCGCTCGTTTCATCCGTGAGGGAGAAGCCCTGCGCGAGCTGGACCTCCACAACACCGTCAAGATGATCGATGCTGTGGAGGAGGACGGGCGGCACTACCTGGTGATGGAATACGTGCCAGGCGGCTCCTTGCGAGACCTGCTGGAGAAGCAAGGGCGGCTGCCCATTGAGCGCACGGTCGAGATCGCCCTGGAAGTGGCCGGCGCCCTCACGCGCGCCCATCACCTGGGGATCATCCACCGCGACCTCAA
>JADHXD010000223.1 GCA_016783145.1 Anaerolineae bacterium | reverse complement strand
ATCGTTCTCTTGTTCCACTCGATGACGCAGAGGACACCTCCTGGCTTGACTACCCGCAGGCAGCCGTTCAGCGCGCGCTCTCGATCGCCGATGTGCTGGAGGGTGTCGTACATAAAGGCCGCGTCGAACGAGGCGGCGGGCAGGTCGAGGTCCTCGGCGTCCAGGTAGAGAAAGCGGATCTTGGCCTCCACGCCGAGTGCCCTTGCGTTCGCTCTCCAGTCCAATCCCCCGCATCCGTGGTGATGGTCGTGCCCCCCGCCGTGCTCTTGACCGTGTGCCTGGTGCTCGTCCAGCTCCTCATCGTGTTCCGGCTGCCCGGTGAGCACGTCAAAGCCGTTCATCGCCAGCAGGATGGACATAGCGCCCATCCCCGTGCCGATGTCGAGGATCCCGGCGGTTGGGTCGAGGCCGAGTCCCCTGATCGTCCGGTCGATCAGGTTGGCATCCTTTGTGAATTCTTGCCCGATCACGCGTCTGTATTGCTCCAGGCTCATCGCTGCTCTCCCGTGTATGTGTGGTGGGCATGGGCTCGACCTCAAGGGATTGTACCATAGAAGGGAGATGGGGGAAAGGGCCCCCCTCCCAACTGCTTCGCGACCCCGCGGCAGACCACAGGGGGAGGAGAGAGCTATGGACGGGCGCCCAGGGTCAGGGGCAGGACGACGTGCTCGCCATCGCGCAGCACGGTGATCTGGATCGTCTGCCCGACCTGGGTATGGAAGACCAGGTAGCTGTTCAGGTCGGCAAA
This sequence comes from Anaerolineae bacterium, assembly GCA_016783145.1. Taxonomy (GTDB): domain Bacteria; phylum Chloroflexota; class Anaerolineae; order JAFGEY01; family JAFGEY01; genus BS750m-G44. The sequence goes on along the minus strand of JADHXD010000223.1, from coordinate 4,960 downwards.
GCCGTCGATCGGCCGGCCGTCGATGTCGATGATCAGGTCGCCGCCCTCTCCGGTCCTGGGGTCCGCGGCGATGAGGCCGGCCTTGTCGCCCGGGTCGCCCGCCGTCACGCCGACGACGTACGCGCCCTGGGTCTGTGAGACGCCGTACACGGACTGCTCATCCAGGGAGACCTCACTGTCAAAGCGCACGCCCATGTAGGGATAGGTGTACTCGCCGTCCTCGATCAGGCTGGGTACGATCCGCGCAACCGCCGCCACAGGGACCGAGAACCCAACGCCCGAGCTGGTGCCGGTCCTGCTGGCGATCGCGGCGTTGACCCCGATCACCTCTCCGTTCAGGTTGAGCAGCGGGCCGCCCGAGTTGCCGGGGTTGATCGGCGCGTCGGTCTGGATGACCTCGGGCAGCGAATACGTGCTGCCTGTTGCCGTTCCGCGTTGTGAGGGCAGGCTGCGCCCCACGCCGCTGACGATCCCCAGCGACATCGAGCCCTGCTCGCCAAAGGGGTTGCCGATGGCGACGGCGAGCTGCCCCACCTGGACGTCCTCCGCATCGGCCAGTGGGAGCGGCTTTACGCCGTCGGGCAGTCGATCGACCTGGATCACGGCCAGGTCGGCGTCTGCATCGGCGCCGATCAGCTTGGCGCGCTGGCGCTCCCCGCTGCTAAAGACCACCTCGTAGCTCCCTCCTGCGGTCGCCACGTGATGGTTGGTGATGATGTAGCCGTCTTTGCCGTAGACAAAGCCGCTGCCGCTGGAGGTCGACGAGACGATAATGTATACAACCGAGGGGTTGGCCTCTCGGTACAGGCGCGTCAGGGTCTCTTGCAGGCTTTCCGCCTGGCTTGCGCTCGCAACGCCCGGGGTGATGACGTGGTTCACAGGCACGAGTTGGCCCTGATCCCCTGACTCCGGTCCGACCCGTGCGACCACGGTCTCCACGATGGCTGCCGTGTCTGTGGAACCGTCCTGCCGCGAGGCGGGCAGCCCGCAAGCCGCCACGGAGAACAGCAGAAGAAGGATCAAAGTTGCGATCTGGATGCTCAGATGTCTAGCTCTCATTGCTCTATCCTCATCGTCTCAGAAGTTGTTCAGGCCGATAGGATCATCGGCCTGCCGCTGCACCTTCCTCAACAAGGGGGCGATCTCGACGACGTCCCTGACGCGCGAGATCGCCCCAGAAGAAGGAGGAAGGCTCGAGTGTAGAGTACCACCTCTGGCTGAGAACAACCTGGGAATTCGCTGAGAGTTCGCTGAGAATTCCCCGCAAACGGCCCCCAGGCAAACGAACGGCCCCGGCTTGTCCAGCCAGGGCCGTCCTATTTCAGTAGGCTCGCCACAAGGGGAAGGGTTTACCCCACGAATGCGTCCTGGGGGGACGAGACGCCTTTGTCCGGTACCGCGAGCCCGGTTGAAACCGCAGTATGGAACGAGCGCCAAGGCTACTCTCCGTCGCCTTGTGCCTGCGCGTAGAGCTGGTAGCGCGCATACGGCTCCGCCCTGACGCGCACGTCAAAGGGTACGGACGCTCCGGGCTGAATGCTCTCTCCTAGCACGTAGGTCGAGCCCACGCTCACGATCTGCCCGCCCCCATCGATCAACGTCCCGACCACGGTCACGTCCTTGACCACGAACGGGTTGGGGTTCGTCGCCGTGCCTGTGATGCGCACGTACGCCGTGCCATCCCGGCTGACGCGGACCCCACTCAGCTCGACGGGCGCAGATGCGCGCTCTGTGCGGGTGGCGTCGGGGTGGATCAGAAAGGAAGCCATATCCTGGGCTGTGATCTCGATCGAGAAGGGACATTCCTCCCCCGGTGCCAGCAGCAGGCAGGGAAAGTCCGCTTCCATCCTGCCGTGCCAGATCCACTCTGCTCCGGGGACCATGGGGTACTTGTTGATATACCCCCGGAATCCCTCGGCATCGTAAAAGGTGACGTGGAGAGCCGACACGGCATAGGTCCGCTCGCCGTGGTTGCGCACGATCCCCGTGACCTTGTAGGTCTTGCTCTTGGCGACGAGCGGGTCCTGTGTCTCCCGGTTGGCGCTCACCTCGACGGTAAAAGGCGGGCCGGGATCGGTGTCCTGCACCCACCTGAGGGCGGGGGCCGGAGCCGCTGGCGCAGCCATGCCCGCGCCGGCGCCAGGCGACGCGCTGCTTCCCGACCCGATGACCGCCGCCGGAAGCCGCGCCGGATCGGGGAGGACCAGTTCCTGGCCCGTCCGGATCCGGTCCGGATCCTGGAGGCTGTTGGCCTCGACGATCGCTGCGACGGTCACCCCGTAGGCACGCCCAATGGCGGCCAGCGAGTCCCCGGGCTGGACGACATAGACGACAGGTTCAGGCGTCGGGGAGGGTATTGGGGTCGGTGTCTCTGGCGGCTCCGCACTCTGCGGCGTGCCCGTACCCACGACGGTTGACGTCGGCTCGGGTTGGGGTGCTGTGGGTGTCGCCCGGACGGATGCCCCAGCGGGCAGCGGGGTCTCGGTCGGGACCCTGGTCCGGCGCGCGGCAGGTGCCAACGCGGTCCCGCTTCGTTCAGCCAGCAGGGCGATGACCCCACGGGTCAGCACGGCGGAGCTCCCACCTCCTGCTGGCGATCCGGCCCTTCCACCGCTGCCGGATTGGCCCTGCCCGCCCGCTGAGAACTGCGCGCGGCGCGTGGCCAGCTCTTCAGGCGATGCGTTCTGGAACTGCTCTCGCATTTGGGCGATCTGTTCCTCAGTCAAGCCCTGGGCTCCGCCTCCAGGTCTCATTCCCCCGCCCGGCCTCTGATCGCCTCCGGCGAGGGGGCCACCTCCCTGGCTCTGCGTCCAGGCCCCCACATCCTCGCCGGTGAGCCGCATCGCGGTGATGGCGGCGATCTGCTCTCCGGTCATCGTCCCCTCGACCTGCCTCAGGGCCGCCTTGCGCTCGGCATCGCCCTGCAGCGCGCTTCCCGCGAGTGCCTGCCACAGGGGAAGCAGCTTCCCAGCCTGCTCCGCGGTCACAGCGTCCGGCGTTCCCTCCAGTTTCATCGTGCCCAGCGCGAGCTGACCGGTCACGTCCAGGGCGTTCTCGTAGCTCGTGTCCAGCGCGCCGGCATAACCCGAGCCGCCGCCCGGGGATTCGGTTGGCGCCTGCTTGCTGCACCCGGCTGGCAGGACGAGAACGAAAGCGAGCGCCAGTGCCAACAGTGCGAGTTTGCGGATCGTGATCCGTCCCATACCCTTCTCCATCCAGAGCCTATTCCGCCGCCCGGCCGGTGAGCAGGTCGATCAACGGGGTGAGCAGGGCGTTGAACCGGCCCCCACCGCCCTGCCAGGCGCCGGACCCACCGCCCGGCCTGGCGCCGAACCCGCCGCCTGGCGCTCCCTCCGGCCGCTGCAGGCCCATCTCGGCCATGCGCGTGGCGCGCTGCTCGGGGGTCATGTTCTGGAACTCTTGGCGCGTCTGGGTGCGCTCCTCTTCGGAGAGGTTTCCGAACGCGCCAGGTCCGCCGCCTTGCTGCCCCTCCGGGCGGGAGGGCATCTCGACCCCCTGCTCCTCCATCCAGGCCCCCATATCCTCAAACGTCAGCCCTATGTCTTCGATGGCTGCCAACTGCGATTCGCTCATCTTGCCTTCGATCTGTTTCAGGACGGCGGTCGTCTCCGCCTCGCCCTGGAGCGAACCGCTGGCGATCATCTCCCACAAGGGTAGGATGTCGGCGGCCTGTGCCGGTGTGACCGCGTTCTCTGTCCCTTCCAGCCTGAGCGTGCCCAGGGCAAGCCCATTCACGCCATCCATACCGGGTGTCCTGCCCTCTGGAGCGCTCTGCTCACCGGAGGCAGTGTCCGCTGTGCCTGCGTCCGGCACCGGCGTCGGTTCTGCTTTGCTGCATCCCGCCAGAACGATCACTACGACGAGGAGGAGGAACGCCCTGAAAATGTGTGTACGGCTCATCTTTCTTCTCCCTGGTTCTGTTGAGAAGTGTCGCCTATGGAAAGGCGACCTACTTGATTCCATCTGCGATCCGTCGCGGCGAGCGAGGACCGTATCCCTGCTTCCGCCGAGAACGTCGCCTATGGAAAGGCAACCTATCGCGTAGGGCACGTTTCCATACGTGCCGATTTCCAGCAGAATCTTCCAGAACGTGCCGGTTTTCTACTCGCGCCTCAGGGCCACGATCGGATCCAACTGCGCGGCCTTGGTCGCCGGATAGTACCCGAAAAAGATGCCCACCGCCGCCGCCGCGCCAAAGGACAGAGGCACCGATGCCCAGACGACCTCGGTGCGCATCGTGCCCCACTCGTTAAAGAGGTAGGCACCTCCGACGCCGACGAGGACCCCGATCAACCCGCCGATCAGGCTGAGCACGATCGCCTCCAGCAGGAACTGGAGCTGCACGTCGCGCGGGCGCGCGCCCAGCGCCTGCCTGAGGCCGATCTCGCGCGTGCGCTCAGTGACACTGACCAGCATGATGTTCATGATCCCGATCCCGCCGACGATCAGCGAGACCGCCGCCACCCAGGCCAACAGGTTGCGAAAGGTCTCCGTCGTCGATGCCTGGGCGTCGATGATGCTGTCCTGAGTCGTCAATTGAAAGCCGGGAGACGTCGGGTCTGTGCCGAGGATGTTCATAATCAGCTCACTCAACTGGGCCATCACGTCGTCCATCGTCTCCTTGCTCTCGGCAGAAACGAGGACCATACCGACGCGATCCCCGCCGAACCGCTGGTTGGTCCATTTCTTGAACACGAGGGTGATCGGGACGTACACCCGACCGTCATAGTCGGTGTTGCCCACGACACCCTTGGGTGCCATCACGCCGACCACAGTGAGCTTGGTCGAGCCGACCTTGACCGGCTGTCCGATCGGGTCCTGGTCGCCAAAGAGCTCCTGGGCGATGTCGGACCCCAGCACGGCGATCTTGTGGGCCCGGTCGTTGTCCTCGTTGGTGATAAAGCGACCCTCGGCCAAGTGAAAGTCGCGCACGGCGGGG
>JADHXD010000075.1 GCA_016783145.1 Anaerolineae bacterium | reverse complement strand
TCGAGGGCGGGTGAGTGACAAAGGCCACCGCGTCGGGCCCCAGCGTGGCCTGCCAGATGTGCTGCTGGCACCCCTTTTCTCCGGGGTGATAGTCCTGTGCAGAGCAGAGCATGTAATCCGGCGTGCGGTAGGTGACCTTGTTCACTCCGGGATGCTGCTCCCTGTTCCAGAGCTCGTCCGGCAGATCCACAGCGATCGCGGCGATAAGCGGCGACAGTTCGTAGTCGGAGCAGGCCAGGCTGACCGTGCCCCGGATGTGATGGTTCCAGACACCCATGCCCCACATCAGGCGGCTGATGCCCGACGTGGCCTCCAACTGGCCCCCCAGGATCATCGGCGCGTAGGTGCGCCCGTGCGTGGAGCCAAAGACGCCCCTGAACGAGTTGAGGGCCATGGTCAGGAAGAGCTTGTCCATCACCACCGCGGCCAACTCTCTCACGTCCTCGTTCTCTGCCAGGTCGGCCAGGTGGGAGAGGGCGACGAGGTCCTGCTCAAAGGTGCAGTTCGAGTCCCACTCGGCAAAGCCCTCTGTGCCGCGCTTGTGCAGCCAGTCGAGGGCCAGCCGTTCGCCCTTTTCGCGGTGCCACTGCCCGGTCTGCCCGGCATTGGAGAACACGCTGTCCGGGTAGAGCTGCCCGGCGAGGATCTCGCAGGCGTGGAAGAGGATGCTGTGGTTCTCTGTGGTGTAGCACATGGCATCGCTGCCCGGCTCGTCGTGCCAGTACCTGAAGTTGAGCACGCAGTCGCGGAGGGTGTCCTTGAGTTGTGCCGTAAAGTAGGCGCTGTCGAGATAGCGGTGCATCATGCCCAACAAGCCGATGAGGTAGAAATCGCTGCAGTCTTCGCGGCGATTCGCCTTGGCGATCGCATCCTCGATCAGGCGGCTGTGGCGTCTCGGCCAGCGGCCCAGGGCGAGATGGGCGATGTCCCCGTAGAGGTCATCTTCCCTGCGGGTGGCATATTGGAGCGCCTCTTTGCGCCGCTCCTCGTAGGTGCCGTATGGGACCTCCGCGTAGGCCGTCTCCAGCACGTAAAAGGGCAGGTATTCCTGGTAGCGTACGTCGAACATCTGGATCACGTGGCTCGGCGGCGTAAGGGCGATGCGGTGAGGCCCCTGTTCGAAGATGTGCTGGCGATAGCCCACCTCCGTCCGTTCACCAGGCCTGGTCTCTATCGATCCGGCGATCTGAATGTGCTCGCGCCAGTCTTGAATCCAGAAGTCGATTGTGTCTGTTTCGTCGATCTCGTCGTCCCAGCGCAGAAACAGTGTTTCGGCGGGGGTGATCACGTTCTGCTCGACGTGGATCTCTTGGTAGACCCGCTGCAGCTTGAGACGGCGGGGGATGTTGGCATGCCAGGTGGGTATCTGTACCTCCACGTCGTCCGAGGCAGCGCCAGTGATCCGTAGTGCCACGACGTACGGGCACGCCCGCAGGGCGACGTTCTCCATGCGCACCAGGATCTCGTTGCGCCCCTCCTGCAGCTCAACTTCAAGGGACGCGCTGTACGGGTCCTGGTGGCTGAACTGTTCCTGGCGATGGATGTGCTCCCGGTTCAGCCACAGATCGGCCGGTCCGTTGCTGGTCAGGGTGAACGTGGCCTGGCCCGGGCGAGGAGCGATCACCTGGGTATACGCCCAGGCGCGCAGGTAGTGGCACGTCGGATAGGACGCAGAGAGATCCACATAGTGGTCGTCCAGGCACTTGTGGTAGCGCCAGGTCAGCTCGGCGTCGTCCACCTGGAATGAGCCGAGCTCCACCGGCGGTTGGTTGATCTCGGAGAGCCGGCGGTGGGAACCGCGGGCGATCTCTGTCTTGAGGTCAGGGCCCGCGAACCGGTCCAGGTCCGCGACGGGAGTCGCTTGTGGACCGGCAGCGAGCCAGTCGTGGATGTACCCGCGATGTAGTCTGTATTCCAAATAAGAAACGGCCATAGAGCAGGCGACCTCCCGGTGAGGTTCGTGGGTTCAGATGGGCTGTTCCCCCAGGTCAAAGTGGAGCCTCAGCATATAGTCTCCATATTGGATCTCGATCGCGGAGGCAGGCCATTCTGCCCTGCAGTAGGAGTTGTCATAGTGCGCGTAGCCAGAGAGAGGCTGTTCCTGGCCGTTGACCGTTAGGGGACCCTCCCAGCCAAACGACAGGGTCTCCCCGCGCAGCGTGGTGCAGCTCACCCCCAGGTCCTGGAGGTCGACCTCCAGCGCCAGGACCTTCTTCTGAAAGTCCTCGAAACTGCCGTCAGTCGCTTCCCGACCCAGCAGGCACAGCCAGACGTTTTCTTTGCCGTGAGAGCGCAGCTCGCGGTAGGCGCTCGGGCCGTGCTTGACCAGCTCTAGGCCGCCCGTGGCGGTCAGTGCCAGATAGCCAGACCCCTTCTGGGCAAACGCCCAGCCGTCGCGGAGCACGTGCGCGTCAAAGCTGTGGACGGGATAGTAGGCGTGCGCAAAGCCCATCCAGTCGTCCTCGGGCAGCTTGTGGACGGCGACGAGTGTGTCCTTCCACTGGGCGACCCGCGGCAGGACATAGTTGCCGTGCCAGAAGTTGGGGCGGTGAGAGCCGTCCTCGCCCATCGAAGGCGGGTGAGTGACAAAGACGACGGCGTCATGACCGAGGGTGGCCTGCCAGATGTGCTGCTGGTAGCCCTTTTCCCCGGGGTGGTAGTCCTGCGCGGAGCAGAGCATATAGTCCGGCGTCCGGTAGGTGACCTTGTTCACCTCCCCGTGGCGCTCTCGGTTCCACAGCTCGTCGGCGGTGTCGGTCGCGATGTCGGCGATGATCGACGGGAGCTCGTACTCGGAGCAGGCCAGGCTGACCGTGCCCCGGATGTGAGGGTTCCAGACGCCCATTCCCCACATCAGGCGGCTGATGCCCGACGTGGCCTCCAACTGGCCTCCCATGATCATCGGCGCATAAGTGCGTCCGTGCGTCGAGCCAAAGACCCCCTTGAACGAGTTGAGGGACATGGTCAGGAGCAGCTTGTCCATCACCACCGCCGCCAGTTCCTGCACGTCCTCGTTCTCTGCCAGGTCGGCCAGGTGAGAGAGGGCGACGAGGTCCTCCTCAAAGTAGCAGTTCGAGTCCCATTCGGTGAACCCCTCTGTCCCGCGTTTGTGGAGCCAGTCGAGGGCCAGCCGTTCGGCCTTTTCGCGGTGCCACTGCCCGGTCTGCCCGGCATTGGGGAACACGCGGTCGGGGTAGAGCTGACCGGCGAGGATCTCGCAGGTGTGGAAGAGGATGCTGTGGTTCTCTGTGGTGTAGCACATGGCATCGCTGCCGGGCTCGTCGTGCCAGTACTTGAAGTTGAGCACGCAACCCTCAAGAGGCCCTCTGAGCTGTGGCGGAAAGAGCGCTGAGCCCATGTAGCGGTACATCACCCCCAGCAGCCCGACCAGGTAGAAATCGCTGCAGTCCTCGCGCTGGTTGATGCCCTCGATGGCCTCCATCATCACACCGGCGTCGGCGCTGGCCCCGCGGCCCAGACCGTACTTGGCGATCTCGGAGTACAGGCCGTGCTCCTGCCTCACCGCATCCTCGAGGGCTTCTCTGCGCCGCTCCTCATAGGTGGCATAGGGGAGGTCAGAATGGGCGTGATCGAGGATCTGGATCGGGAGACGTCTCTGGTATCGGACGCCGGCATTGTAGAACTCTTCCGGCCGCGGCATCAAGACAACGTGGTACTGGCCCTGCCGGAGCCGTGACGGTTGTCCGACGTTCACGCTCTCGTCGGGTTTTGCCTCTGGCTGCCCCTCCACATAGATGCGATCTCGGGAGTCCTGGACTCGGAAGCAGTAGCTGCACCGCGTATCCAGGTCGTCGGCCCAGCGGAGGGTAATATCATTGCCCTGATAGCTGACGCTCTGCTCCAGGTGCGCCTGCTCAAACGCGTGCTCGAACATCTGGCGGCGCGCGACGCGCTCGATGTAGGTGGGCACCTGGACCGACACACCCTCCGCGTCGAGTCCAGCGACCTGCAGTGCCATAACGTATGGGCACTCGCGTGCGGCGACACCCTCAAAGCGGGCCAGGATCTCATTGCGACCCTCGTTCAGGGTGACCTCAAAGGACACGCTGTGCGGGTCCTGGTGGAAAAAGTGCTCCTGCCGATGGACGTGCTGCCCATTAAGCCACAGGTCTGCGGGGCCGTTGGTGGTCAGGGTGAAGGTCACCGGGCTTGAGGCAGGAGTGACGACCTGCGTGTAGGCCCAGGCCCGAAGGTAGTGGCAGGTATGATAGAACGAGGACACGTCGACAAAGTGGTCGTCCAGGCAGCGATAGTAGCGCCACGTGAGCTCGTCGTCGCCCACCAGGAAGGACGCTTTCTCCTCGGGCGGCTCGTTGATATCCGAGATCCGCTTGTAGTAGTGACGGGCGATCTGCGATTTGTAGTCAGGTCCCGCAAACCGCGCCAGGTCAGGGACAGCGATCGCGTGTGGACCGGCGACCAGCCAGTTATGCACAAAACCACGTTGGAGCGGGTATTCCAGGTACGAACTGGTCATAAAAGGGGTTCCTCCGAATCAAGAGTCTAGATAGAGAGCAAAACGGGATAGGTCCGCCACAACGGTGGCATTGAGATCGTGCCGGGCGGCCGCATCGCCACGGGATGGTCTGAGCACTGGCAGAGCACCTGCGCCAGAGGGCACGCCCTGGGCTCAGGGTGGAAGGCAGAGTCGGCTGCGACGCTCACAGATAGAGTCGCCTACCTCCCATATGGGTCGGCCGCATCGCGCACACCATCGCCAAAGTAGTTGAAGGCGAGCACAGAAACGATGACCGCAATGCCGGGTAGGAGCACCCACCAGGCCAGCACCAGCGATCGTAGGTTCTGGCTCTCTTGGAGCAAGACGCCCCAACTGATCGCCGGCGGGCGCAGGCCCAGGCCGATAAAGCTCAGCCCCGTCTCCCCGAGGATCATGTCGGGGATGCTCAACGTGAGCGAGGCAATGATGTGGCTCAAGAAGGAGGGTACCATGTGACGCAAGATGATGCGCAGTTCACTGGACCCGGCCAGTTGGGCGGCCATCACAAAGTCCTCCTCGCGCAGGGCCAGGAAGCGACCGCGCACCACGCGGGCCATACCCGTCCAGCCGATCAGAGAGAGGATGACCGTGATCCCAAAGTAGACGCGCACGACCGGCCAGTCGGCAGGGACGGCGGCGCTGAGGGCCATCCACAGCGGGATGCTCGGAATGGTGCGCAGGAATTCGATGACCCGCTGGATGATCGTATCGACGGCGCCGCCATAGTAGCCTGAGACTCCGCCCAACAGGACGCCGATGAACAGGCTCATCAAGACGCCGACCAGGCCGATCGAGAGCGAGAGGCGCGCACCGTAGCACAGGCGGGTAAAGAGGTCGCGTCCCAACCGGTCTGCGCCGAGCAGAAACACGCCCTGTTCCTTGTGCGGGACGTCGAGGCCAAAGAGATGCCAATCCGTCTCGATCAGCCCCCACCACTTGGTGGGAGTGACCCGGACCAGGAAGCGGATCGGGTACGTCGTCTCGGTGTCTTCGTTGTACAGGTCGCGCAGGGTCTCCGGGTCCTTGGTGCGCACGATGCGATAGACAAAGGGGCGATGGAAGTTGCCCTGCGCATCGCGGATGTGGATCTTGGTGGGGGGGGCCAGCTTGTACTGGGGGAAGAACTGCTCGGGGTCATAGGGGCCCACAAGCTCGGCAAAGATGGCAACGAGGTAGAAGAGAATGATGACCACACCACTGGCCATAGCCATCTTGTGCTTGCGGAACTTCCACCACATTAACTGCCACTGGGTGGCGACAAAGATCCTCTCGTCATCCTTGGGCTGCACGACGTTCTTGATGTCAGTAGCCATTGGCTTCTCGCCTTCTGTGTTCTCGCGTGTGGTCTGTGCCTCGCCTGGCGCAGCGAGGGCGGCCTACCCGCCCAGCCGGATACGGGGGTCGACCCAGGCCAGCAGGATGTCTGAGAGCAGCGTGCCGATGACAGTGAGCGCGCTCAGGAGAAGCAGAAAGCTCCCGGCCAGGTACATATCCTGCGAGGTCAGCGCACGCAACATCATCGGCCCGGTGGTCTGCAGGCTAAGCACGGCCGCCACCAGCGTCGAGCCCGAGATCAGGTTGGCCAGCGACCAGCCGACGGTGCTGAAAAAGGGATTCAGCGCCACGCGCACTGGATACTTGAGGATCAGACGGTTCTCCTTGACCCCCTTGGCGCGCGCCGTGGTCACGTAGGGCTTGCGCAGCTCGTCCAGCGTATTGGCACGGGTGATGCGAATCAGACCAGCGGTGCTGCCAAAGGCCAGGATCAGGATGGCAATCCAGATGTGCTTGGCCATATCCACAAACTTGGCCCAACTCCACGGGACAAGGATGTACTCGGTGGAGAATAGGCCACCGACGTTCAGCTTGAGCACGGTCATGGCGAAATACATCACGATCAGGGCGAGCAGGAACCCGGGCATCCCCCGGCCGACGAAACTGACAAAGGAAAGGGCATAGTCCAGGAGCGAGTACTGGTGGGTGGCGGAATAGACGCCAACGGGGATGGACACAAGCCAGCTAAAGAGCATTGTACTGGAAGAGAGGACCATCGTCAGACCAATACGCTCCCAGATCAGGTCCTTGACCGGTTTCTCCCACTCCATAGACTGGCCCCAGTCACCGCGGAGGATGATGCCCGAGATCCACTTCCAGTACTGCACGTAGATCGGCTGGCCCATGCCATAGCGTCGCTCCAGTGCGTCAAGGATGTCCTGGTCCACATAGTCGCCCTGCATGCTCAATTGGGCGATGTAGGACGAGAGGAAATCCCCAGGCGGGAGTTGGATGATGACAAAGGACACGATCGAGACGACCATCAGTGTGGGGATCATGATGCCCACCCGTCTCAGGATGTATCGGAGCATTCGCCACCTCCAGACACCTTGACAGAGATGCTATGCCAGGTCCGCGAACAACCCGGCCTGGCTCGCCTGCGACGTCCCGCGCGCACTGGCCGTACTCGCGATGCAGTGCCGTGCGCGGCGGCAAAGACGTGTCCGAGGTTCGCCACAGCCTTCGAGGGCGAAGGCTATGGACGCTCCCGAGTCGCGGGCTTTGAGCGGATCTTCGGATAGATTCCAAGGAGAGTTGGGGGCGAGACCCGCGTCTCGCCCCCGAATCTGTTTACGTGTGCTTTTCCGGCTCGTCCCAGAAGTAGGTCTCGGTGTTGAGCAGGTGCTCGTCGCCGGTCGTGTCGTCGAGTGGGAACCCATTCAGGTAGTTGCGGAACCCGTTCTTGACGATAATCGGCGTCGGCGATTCGCCCAGGTAGCCGATCTGGGGCAGCTCCTCGGCCCAGATGTCCATGATCCCCTCAAAGAGCTTGTTGCGCTGATCCTCGTCCGGCTCGACCTCGATCTTGGCCCAGACGTCCCAGATGTCCCAGATCCAGTGCCCCTCGGGCGGCTCTTCGCTGACCGGGTCCGTGGCGTTGCTGTTGAACCAGATGCCCCAGGCTGGAGCCCAGGGACGGTCGATCATGGTGGCGCGGAAGATCGGAGCGCCCGGCGCGAGCGGAAGCACGGTGCGGTCGCCGCCCCACCACGCGGCCTGCATTTCGTTGGCCTGAAAGTGCTCGGTGTACAGCGAGCGCTCAATGTACTGGTAGGTGGCCTTGACGCCCACGTCGGCAAAGTACTTGGCGATGATGCCCACTTCGTCGGTGGTGCCGACCAGGGCAGTGCCCTCGATCACAAAGCTCAGCGTCTCGCCGCTGCCGTCCTTCCACAGCCGGAAGCCATCGGCATCCTTTTCCGTGTACCCCGCCTCGTCGAGCAGCTCGTTGGCTCTGTCCGGATCGTACTCGATGTAGGCGTTTGCCAGCTTGGGGTAGGCGTTTGGCGACATCGCGAGCGGAGAATACTGCTTGGGCGTCAGCAACCCGTTGTAAACCAGCTCGTTGAGCTCGTCGCGGTCCACGGCCAAGGAGAGGGCAATGCGCACCCTGCGGTCCTGCGCAAACTCGCGCATGCGCGGCTCCTTGCTCGTGTGGTTGAGCTGGAGGCAGACGTGCCCGGCGGCAGTGCCGAGGAAGACCTTGTAGTCGCCGCTGGCCTCGCTCTCTTTGTAGAGCGTATAGTTGTCGATGCCCACGTGGCGGGCCTGGAAATCGATCTCGCCGCCGACGATCCACAGGTTGAATACGTCGTTCGTCTCGAACAGGCGGTGGGAGACCGAGTCCAGGTAGGGGAGCTGCTGGCCCTCGGGGTCGGTGGCGAAAAAGTAGGCGTTGCGCTCCATGAGGAACAGCTCTTCCGAGAGCGCGTTCTTGGCCGGCCACGGAACGACCTCGGGTTTTTCGGGGCTCATGTACCAGTAGAGCCGGTCAATAAAGAGTTGATCCCAGGTTTCGAATCCGGAGTCAGTGACCTTCTTCTCTAGTTCTGCCTTGTCGGCAAAGTTCTCGTGAAACTGATCAAAGTAGCTTGCTGCAATGTACACGTCCCGATCGCGGCCTAGACCAAAGAGGAGCATCGGCTTGGGATGCTTGAAAGCAGCCTTGAACGAGTACTGGTCGGGGAAGGTCATCTCGGCTATCACCCTAGGCGAACCCGTGGACCAATTGCCGGGGGGTGACGGAGAGAGGGTCTCGTTCGTATACCTGTTCTCATAACACCACTTGACTGCATCGCTGTCAAAGGGTTCGCCGTTGCTGAACTTCATCCCTTTGCGCAGGTGGAAGGTCCACTCGCTGGCATCGGTGTTGATCTCCCACGACTCGGCGATGCGCGGCTGCATCAGCAGGTCCTTGTTGTACCAGCAGAGGCCACGGTCGTTGTGCTTGGTCGGGCCCCAGCGGTCGGACACACCCTTGAAGCCGCGGCGGATGGTGCCGCCGTACTTGCCGATCTCTTCCATCACCGGCATCACGGTCGGATTTGCGGGGAGCCGCTCATCCATCGAGGGCAGCGAACCGGCTGCGACCATCTCGGCCAACATCGGGGCTTCCTTGGCCTCCTCTTCCACGACCGGCACGGGCGTGTTGGTTGGTTGGGTCGCGGGTGCCTTGGTCGGCGGGGGCGCAGTGGTCGGCTCTGCCGTCTTGGCGCAGGCCGCCGCGGCGACGCCGGCGGCAGCAAGCGTGGTTACCCTGAGAAACTCTCGTCGACTGATCTCTTTCACTTCTTACCTCCTTGTTGAGAAGTCATGTTCACAGACGTGCGATCTAGTGATTCGAGGTACAGTTCGTTTCAGGTTCACCTCCTCTCGCGAGCTACTGCCGCTCCGCCATCTGGGTGTCCATATGAAAAACCCGAGGTCGATCCCCGTTGGAGCAGTGGAACTCTGCGTTCTAGTAGGCGGCTGTCAAGCCCCGAGGGCGTGATGTGGAGAACGAGCAAGCCTGGGGCACGTGACACACTGGATAGGCCAGCAGACAGCCGATCACATTCATTTATTATAGTGTGCGGCTTTCGTTTTGTCAAATCGACAAGTCATATGACATCCCCGTCCGGCTGGCCTGCAGGCGCCGATGGGTGCCCGATTTCGGCCCACGATCACTTGTGTGGTATAATGTGACGTGTCGCGAGCGATCACAGGGAGGAAGGGCGATGAGTCGGATATTCAACCGCGCCGAGCGCTTGAGGGCCATTGAGCACCTGCTCTACAGGACTCCTGGGGGAATGCGTGCCGTGGAGATCGCCGAGGCCTGCGGGGTTGACCGGCGGACGATCTACCGCGATTTGGACCTGCTCAGCGTGAGCGGGGTGCCTATCTGGCAAGATCAGGGACGCTTTGGGATCGAGCGCGACCGCTATCTGACCACCGTGCGGCTCAACTTTAACGAGGCGTTTGCCTTCTATATGGCCGCGCGGCTGCTCGCACGGCACACGGACGAGCATAACCCACACGTGGTGACTGCCCTGGACAAGCTGGCCACCGCACTGCCCGAGCCGATCAGCGGCTATGTAGCGCGGACCGCGGCTCACGTGCGTGGCCGCGCCTTGAACGATCGCTATATCCAGGTACTGGAAGCCGTCGCGCTCGCGTGGTCACTGCAGCGCAAGGTCCGGCTCTGGTACCGCTCCCCGCGCAGCGGGCAGGTCCGCCAGCGCGATTTCTCCCCGTACGCCGTCGAGCCCTCCGGAACGGGGTACGCGTGCTATGTCATAGGCTTTGATGACTGGAGCGGCGAGATGCGCACGTTCAAGCTCGAGCGTCTGGAACGTGCGCAGATGCTCGACGCGACGTACAAGATCCCCGACGGATTCGATCCCGACCAGTACCTGGCAACCAGTTGGGGGATCATGCACGGCGAGGGAGAGGTGGAGGTCGTGCTGCAGTTCTCGCCCGCTGTCGCCTCGCGGGTGAAAGAGTCGGTCTGGCACCCATCGCAGGAGATCGGTGACCTTGAGGACGGCGGGTGCGTATTCGCCGTTCGCGTGTCTGAGCCCAAGGAGATGCAGCCCTGGGTCCGGAGCTGGGGCGCTGAGGTTGAGGTGCTGTCTCCACCCTCTCTGCGGCAGGCCATCGCCGAAGAAGCGCAGAGAATGGCTGCTGTGTACCGCACAGCGGGTTAGCTGCCGGGCATCACTGGTGCGACCCACAGGCTGCGCGCCGGCGGCCTCCGCCTGCAAATGGCCAGCGCCAGCACCCCCTCCCGTCGAGGGTGCTGGCGCTGTTTTCCTGTCGGACCCTCTGAGGGGATCCTCTCACACAAAGGCCAGGGGGCCAAGGGGGATGGGATGAGAGACGATCTCCTGGGGAGAGAAGAACAGGTCTATCTCTGCGGCAGCCGTATCGGGTGAGTCAGAGCCGTGCACGAGATTGTAGGTGGTCTGCAGGGCAAAGTCAGCCCGAATGGTGCCCGGCTCGGCCTGGGCCGGATTGGTTGCCCCCATCAGGCGTCGCACGATGGAAATGGCGCCGTGTCCCTCCAGGACCATGACCACCACGGGGGCGCAGGTGATAAAGTCGAGCAGCGACGCATAGAAGGCCTTGCCCTTGTGCACTGCGTAGTGCCTCTCGGCCAGGGAACGGTCGATTTGCATCATCTTGAGGGCGGTGATGCGCAGTCCCTTCTGTTCAAAGCGGGTGATGATCGGACCGACAAGCTGCCTCTGCACGGCGTCGGGCTTGAGGATCACCAGGGTGCGTTCGGCGCGGGCCTGCTCGGCCATGTGCTCTCCTTGTCATAGCTTGGCGAGCGCTTCTCGGTAGGCGCTCAGGGCTTTCCGCAGCTGACCTGTGTGCACGTAGGCATCACCCAGCACGCGGCGCAGGGCGGGGTGTTCGGGGTAGGTCTCTACCGCTTCTTCCAGGTCACCAATCAGTTCCTGAGCGACGGACGGCACCTTGACCAACTCCTCAAACTCCAGGACCGACGCGTCGAGTGCTCCTCCACGGACCCGGGCGCGGGCCAGTGTGAGCCGTGCATCCAGGTCGGCGGGCCTTTGGGCAGCCATTGCCTCAGGCGGCCGCTGGCCTACCGCCGGGGCCGGCGCAGGCTCTGCCTCTGCCACAGCGCCCTCCGCGACAAATTCGCCCGACGCCTCCACGGGCCCCGACACCTGCAGCTCTCGAAGCTCCTGCAACCACTCCATCTCCAGCTCTGATGGAGGCGTCTTCTGGACCTCTGCGGTCGGCACCTCGGCTGGGGCCTCATCCTGCGGCACATGGATACGGTCAAGCCAGTCGGGCATTTCGTCCACCGTGATCTGGGACACCTCGTCTTCCTGGAGCCCAACCAACCAGTCGGGCTCCTCCTCCATCTCCGCTTCCGCGTCGGTGGGTGCGAGGTCCGGCGTGGGCTCGAGCGATGCTTCGTCGATCGCTGAAGGCTCCCGTTCGAGTCCAGCCGTGCGTACCTCCGTCTCCCACTCGACCAACCAGTTGGGCATGCCTTCGGCGTGGAAGGACTCCTCGGCGACCGCGGGCTCAAGTGGTGTCTCGGAGGGGGCAGCAGCCCCTTGTTGGGAGGTCGGTTCGCTGATCTCTGCCCGAAGGTCGGCCAGCCATTCCGGCAGCTCTTCCGGCAGGGGCGCCGTCTCCTGAGCCTCGCCCTCGGGTGGAGCGACGGCCTCCTGTTCGGCGGCTTCTTCGTCAGCTCTGGCCTGCAGCTCAACCAGCCACTCCGGCAGCCCTTCGTCCAGCAGAGCTTCTACCTCGGTTTCGAAGTCGGGTGCGGTGACTGCACCCTCTTCTGCGACCGCTTCGCCCGCCACGGCCTGCGCTTGGGCCGGCCACTCGGGCACCTCTTCTGCTGGCAGAGCTTCCGTCTCTTCTACTGCCTCCTCAGCCGTCTCGGTCTGTAGATCAGCCAGCCACTCCGATGCCTCTTCTGCGAGCAGAGCTTCCTCATCGGCTATGGATTGGGGGGCAGCGACTGTCTCTTCCTCCGCGGCGACCTCTTTGCTGACGGGCCCACGGATCTCGGTTTCCAGGCCCACGAGCCAGCCCGGCACCTCTGTGGTCGCAGGCGCTGGGCCGGCCTCGACCGCGATGGACGGCTCGCCTGGCACAGACGGTGGTGCAGCTTGAACCTCTATCTCTGCCTCCAGTTCGGACAGCCAGTCAGGCATTCCCTCCACAGGTGGCAGAGCTCGAATCTCTGCAGCAGGGGCCAGTTCTTCCTCAGCCGCCTCCGAGCTGGCAGGTGCCAAGGTGGCCTCGGCGGGAATGCCTGCGTCCACATCAGAGTAGACGGGCTCCTCAGCTTCCACCGATCTCAGCTCGCGCAGCCATTCGGGGACCTCTTCGCCAGGGGCTGGCCTCTCGGGTGCTTCCGCAGTCGCGACCGCCTCCGCATCCTCGATGTCAGAGTAGACAGGCTCCTCTGGCTCAGCCGCTTGCAGCTCGCGCAGCCATTCGGGCATCTCTCCCTCGACAGCCCGTCCATCCTCCACCTCATGGTCGAAGGTGAACTCGCCCTCTTCCGCCACGGGCGCCGATTCCGGCAGCCATTCGGGCATCTCTCCCTCGGCAGCCGGTCCAGCCCCGACCTCGTAGTCGAAAGTCAACTCGCCCTCTTCCGCCTCGGACGCCAATTCCTGCAGCCATTCGGGGATCTCTTCCGCGACCGCGGTCTCCTCTGCCGCGGCAGGGCCGGCTTCTCGGGCCTCAGAGGTCAATTCCCGCAACCATTCGGGTATGTCTTCCCCGACAGACGCTTCCTCCTCCTCGGCCTGTTCAGGTGCGCCAGTTTCAGGAACCAGTTCCTGAAGCCAGTCGGGGAGTTCGCTTTCATCAGCGGTCTCGGCTCGGCTGCCTTCGATGAGGGTCGTCTCGCGCTCCGGTAACTCAGACCTTAGCTCCTGCAGCCACTCGGGTACGGTTTCCGCCGCAGGCGACTCTTCCACAGGAGCAGGCCGATCCTCTGCACCCTCCACAGCCAGTTCTTGCAGCCAATCCGGCAGCTCATCTTCAGCGGTCGATCCGCTCGGAGCTTCCCCGACGGCGTCTGCTTCGGGCTCCAGTGCTTCGGACCGTAGATCCTGCAACCACTCGAACGCCTCTACACCGGCTGGCGTCTCCGCGGTTTCTGCTGATTGGCTTTCTTCCTCCTCGGGCACCAGTTCCCGTAGCCACTCGGGGAGCTCCTCGTCCGCGATGAGTTCGGCGTGCGGCTCCTCCTCAGCGGCTGAGCTGTCCTGGCTCGCGCGGGGGGCCAGATCACGCAGCCATTCAGGGATCTCTTCTTCTGCGACCGGCTCGGCCAGCGTCTCGCTGGTGGCGGCCTGATCTCCCTCGCTGACCTCAGCGCTTAGGGCCCGCAGCCAGTCAGGAGGAGCTGTATCAGCGGCCTTGAGTCCGAGTTCTTCGGTCTCTGTCTCCCTCTCGGTGTCAAGTGACCACTCTGTGTCAGAGAGAGCGACCTCTTCCTGAGCCTGCGCTTCAGACAGCCAACTCGGCACGCCTCCCTTCTGGGCCGGAGTTCCCTCGACAGCCTCTTCTGCGCCTGCCTCCCTGGACGCCTCCTCTGCTCCTGCCAGGACCTCCGTCTCCTCCGACGACCACTCCTGCATCCAGTCGGGGGCTTCCAAGGGCTCTTCAGGGGCGGGCTGGAGACCCTCTTCGACCTCCAACTCTGCGGCCTCATCCACGCGGTCGAGCCAGCTCATGTCTATCGCCCCACGAGGTCCGACTGGGGCTTCCTCGGGCTCAGCCACAATGGGCTCAGCCGCGGCTTCCTGGTAGGGAATCTGCAGGTCGGTGACGGCAAGCGGCGACTGTTCGCCGAACAGCTCTCGGGCAATGCGTCCCTCTGGATCCAGAGCCAGTGCGACCCGCAGATAGGGCGCGGCCTCCTCCTCCAGGCCGGCACGAGAGCGGATCTGTCCCATGATCAGATTCGCCTGCAGGCAGTTCGGGAGCTTGTCCAACAGGCTCCTGCAGACTTGTTCTGCCATAGGGGCCATTCCCTCTGTGTTCCAGAACGACTTTGCCAGCGCGACCTCCAGGCAGGCAACGTGCAGGGGCGACAGGCCGGAGGGGTCCGCAAGCAGCTTCTCCAGCTCCTCGATGGCTCGCTTGTGGAAGCCGGCTGCGGCGTAGAGCCGGGCCAGCGCTCCCGAAGTGAGCTTGACCCTGGTTCGTTCGATGCCATCGCGTCGGCTGTAGAGTCGACGCAGGGAGTCCCGTATCGGTGCGCTTCCGGGCTCGACTTCGAAAGCTCTTTCCACCAGCCAGGTTGCCTGCTCCAGTTCGCCGAGGTCATCGGACAGCGTGGCCAAACTCATCCAGGCATCTGTGTTCTCTGGATCTGCGCTCAGCACGCTCTGGAAGAAGTGACTGGCATACGCGTGCTCGCCCCTCTCCAGATTGACGCGGCCGAGCAGTTGGTAGGCCGGCACGTACTTGGGATAGTGGGTCAGAATGTGTCGGCAGTGGGCAATGGCGGCCTCAGACTGACCAGTCTGTATCTGCTGGACGATCCTATCCAGGTAAGCTCGCAAACCTATTTGGGCCATTTCTTTCTCCTTCTCTCGCCCGGGACAGGCGGGGGAATGGCTGGCTGCCCTGGTGGGACATTGCGTTTCCCGACCAACCGGCGCAAGCATCCCGGCACGGTCCAGCTACTTCTGCATCCATTTTAGCATGACGCTCTTGCTATGTCAAGATGTTCAGTGCTCTCGAAAGCTGGGCCGAGTGCGCGAAATCAGCAGGCGCCAGGTCTGTGTTGTGTTGACAATGGATAGGTTGTATGATAATCTACCCTTGCTCGGGCGACACGGTGACCTATGCAAGGGGCAGAAGAGCGATCCCTCCGTTGGAAGGCACCGCTCTCACACATTATACGAGGAGCAAGGACATGAGTCAACTGTACGACAAACAGACGATCGTGGGTGAGGCCATTCCGAACATGCCTTGGGAAGATCGACCCGCAGGCTGCGAGGATGTGGTGTGGCGATCGAGCCGCAACCCCATCATTCCCAGGGATCTGATCCCGAGCTCAAACAGCATCTTTAACAGCGCTGTGGTTCCGTGCAATGGCGGATTCGCTGGGGTGTTTCGCTGCGACAACAAGGCCCGGCGGATGGTCCTCCACAGCGGCAAGAGCAGCGACGGGATCCGCTGGGAGATCGATCACGACATGATCGAGTTCATCTGCGACGACAAGGAGGTGGGGTACTTTGAATACGGCTACGATCCCCGCGTGTGCTGGCTTGAGGACCGGTACTATGTCACGTGGTGCAACTGGTATCACGGTCCCACCATCGGTGTGGGCTATACCTATGACTTTTGCCACTTTTACCAAGCAGAGAACGCCTTTCTGCCCTTCAACCGAAATGGAGTTCTGTTCCCGAGAAAGATCGGCGGCAACTATGCGATGCTGAGCCGACCCAGTGACAACGGCCACACGCCCTTTGGGGATATCTTTTACAGTGAGAGCCCGGATATGTGCTACTGGGGCAAGCACAGGCACGTGATGGCAAGCAGCCGGGGATGGCAAAGTACCAAGATCGGCGCGGGACCTACTCCGATCGAGACGACGGAGGGCTGGCTGATGATCTACCACGGGGTGATCACCTCGTGCAATGGCTTTGTGTACAGCGCGGGAGCGGCGCTGCTCGATCTCGATGAACCGTGGAAGGTCCTGTATCGGACTGAGCCCTACATCCTGTCACCCCAGAAGCTGTACGAGTGCGTCGGCGATGTGCCCAACGTTGTGTTCCCTTGCGCTGCGGTGAGCGATGCGCCCACAGGGCGAATCGCCATCTACTATGGAGGGGCAGACACAGTTGTGTGCATGGCTTTCGCACAGGTGGATGAGCTGATCGACTTTGTCAAGAGCCATTCCAGGCTGTGAAAGGAGGATAGAACATGCCTGCTGCCGATCGCTACGATTCTATGATCTATCGCCGCTGTGGTCAGAGTGGGCTGAAGCTTCCCGCGATCTCGCTCGGGCTGTGGCACAACTTTGGCGGGGTGGATGCCTTTGAGAGCGCCAGAGAGATGGTTCTGCGAGCGTTTGACCTGGGCATCACCCACTTTGACCTGGCAAACAACTATGGTCCGCCGCCTGGTTCAGCGGAGGAGACTCTTGGCCGGATCCTACGTGCGGATCTGACCGCCTATCGAGACGAGCTGATCGTCTCCACCAAGGCGGGCTACCGGATGTGGCCTGGACCATATGGTGAATGGGGATCCCGCAAATACCTGGTATCCAGCCTCGATCAGAGCCTGGTGCGAATGGGACTTGACTACGTGGACATCTTTTACAGCCACCGGCCTGACCCCGAGACGCCGCTCGAGGAGACGATGGCTGCCCTCGACCACGTTGTCCGGCAGGGAAAGGCTCTCTACGCAGGGATCTCTTCTTACAGCCCAGAGCAGACGCGGCAGGCGGCGAGCATTCTGCGCCGGATGGGAACGCCGTGCCTGATCCATCAGCCTTCGTACAGCATGTTCAATCGTTGGATCGAAGACGGCTTGCTGGGCACGCTTGAGGAAGAAGGGATGGGCTGCATCGTCTTTTCGCCCCTTGCGCAGGGCTTGCTGACGAACCGATACCTGGACGGCGTCCCTGAGGACTCTCGTGCGGCCAAGGCGCACGGATTTCTCAAACGGCGCCAGATCACGGAAGAAAAGCTGTGCGCGGTGCGTGGGCTACACGAGCTCGCACGTGCGCGTGGTCAGAGCCTGGCTCAGATGGCATTGGCCTGGGTGCTGCGCCACCCGGGTATGACCTCTGCCCTCGCCGGTGCCAGCCGAGTGAGCCAGATCGAGGACAACGTGGGAGCGCTGGCGAACCTGTCGTTTGTCGAGGCAGAACTCGAGGCCATTGACGCCATCTTGGCGGGATGACCCTTTCCAGACACGTGCATCTGGCCCCTGCGCGACAAGGAGCGTCGAGATGGAAGTGCCTCTTCTCTTCGGACCCTACGGGGCGGCAGCCCTGGAGCATGCGGACCGGCTTGTCCAGTATGGGGCGAACGCCGTATGGTTCCACGGCTTTAGCGAGCCGGCGTTCGACGCTTGTGCAAAGTACGAGCTTGCTGCCTGCGTAGAGTTCAAGACGTTCCGGGCCGACCTGTATAAGCGGCCCGATCTGGTGCCCATCGGCGTGGACGGCAAGCCCATTCGTTATGGAAGACTTGTACAAGGAGTCTGCCTGGCTCAACAGGAGTTCCTCCAGGAGACGGAGGAGAACCTGCTGGCGGGCCTGCGTAGGTTCCAGCCCGTCGGCATCTGGCTGGACTATTTGACCTACGCCGGCTGGTTTGAGACGCCGCAGCCAGACTTGCAGGACAGTTGCTTCTGCCCAGGCTGCATCGCAGAGTTCTGTGAAGCCACCGGCGTCGATGCCGCCACCCCGGGCGAAATCCTGGATCGGCACGCTGCCCTGTGGACTCGACACAAGTGTGAGCGCATCGGTGGGTTCGCCGCGGGCTATGCCCAGATCATCCGTGACCAGGTGCCTGGATGCGTCGTCGGTGCGTATGTATGCCCGTGGGAGCCCGACGAGTACAAAGGTGCGTTGACGCGGATCTTTGCCCAGGACTATGCCCTTCTGGCTCCCGCGATCGATGTGTTCACGCCGTTGATCTATACGACGAAGAGCGGTCGCTCTGCGACCTGGGCGCGGACGTTCCTCGAGCGAGCGCCAGGCTTTGTCCCAGCGGGCCGCAAGGTGCAGCTTATCCTGGATGCGCTCGACTTCCCGGACAGCTTGCTGGCCACCGTCGAGTCCCCGCACCCAAGTTGGGGCATCCAGATGTTTGGAGGCGCGCAGGTGTTCGGCGACCCAGACCGCGCCCAGGCTTTTCTGACTGCTGTGGTGAGGATCCGCAAAGCCATCGCCGCCGGAGTGACGTAGGAGAACCGCCGCCAGTCTAGCGTGAAGGGGCCGTAGGAGGAGCCATGGCGCGGGGCGACAGCGCGCGGCGGATTTGTCCAGCCGCGCGCTGTCGCCCTTTCCTGTGGGTCGGTCTGCGCCGCGTTCGGAACTAGACCAGGTCACACGCCTCAGGCGGCATCCAGTGCGCGTCCTGATCCTCCCACTTGACGTTGCAGCCAATGGGATTGGTCATCGGCGTACTGACCGACTTGCCCGCCAGGTGCTCCTTGAGTGCGTTCTTCAGATCGTTGACCGTCATCTTGGACGTATCGCGTGGATTGTCGACTCCGCGGCCCGTATAGACCAGCTTGCGGTCCTGGTCGAATACGTAAAAGTGGGGCGTCCGGAGCGCGCCGTAGGCCAGCGCCACTTGTTGAGATTCGTCGTGGAGATACAGCCACGGGAACCGATGCGTGTTCATGCGCTCGACCATGTGGTCAAAGCTGTCCGTGGCGTGTGTCTTGACGCTATTCGAGTTGATGCCCACGAAGCGAACGCCGTGGGGAATGAACTTCTCTGCCGTCTTTCGTGTCACCTCATCTGAGCCGGTCACATAGGGGCAGTGATTGCAGGTGAAAAAGACCACCAGCACCTTTGCATCGCCCACGTCTGACAGCCTGTACGTGTTCCCGTCAGTCGCGGGGAGCTCAAAGCCCGGAGCCTTGTCGCCGATCTGCAGTGTGAATGCCATACGTGTTATCCTTTCGTCTTGGAGTCGAAAATGACAGGGTGGATCCCTGCCGGTGCCCACCCCACAGCAGCGGATGGGCACATCTCGAGAATGCCTCGCAGCACCCCATTATAGCCGCGCAAGGGCTTTTCTGTCAACTCGGCCAGCGATCGGGGGGATAGCGCAGGGATCTGATAGGTTTTGGTAGCCGCGGTGTGGTATACTGTGCCCGAAAATCGAGCCCCCTGCCTTGACCGGGGCTCTGCCTTTTTTGGGGAGGCAGTTTTGACGAGCGAGGAAAGGACATCTGAGGTCTCTGGGTTCTACCGCCAGTCCACACAGCAGCGCATGGACTATGTTGCCCGCTGGGCCGGTCTGACTATGGAAGAGCGTGCAGCTCTGCAGCCTGCTGGGCTGGGCCTTGATCGGGCAGACCGAATGATCGAGAATGTCGTGGGAGTGCATGCTCTCCCGCTGGGTATCGCCGTGAACTTTTTGATCAACGGACGGGACTACTTGGTGCCGATGGCCATTGAGGAGCCGTCAGTCGTCGCGGGCGCAAGCTATGCGGCCAAGCTGGCGCGAGCTGGAGGTGGATTCAAGGCTCACAGCACGTCCCCAGAGATGATCGCTCAGATACAGATCTTGGATGTGGTCGATCCGTGGGCGGCGCGGTTTGAGGTGCTATCCCGGAGAGACGAACTGCTGTCTCGTGCCGATGAGGTCGACCCTGTGATCGTGAGCCTCGGGGGCGGAGCGAGGGACCTCGAGGTCGAGGTGCTCGAGCACAAGGTGACCGGCCCCATGCTCGAAGTGCGGCTTATCTATGACTGCCGTGATGCGATGGGGGCCAATGTCCTAAACACGATCGCCGAGGCGTTGAGCGGGAGGATCGCCGAGCTCGCAGGCGGGCGCGCCAATCTGCGCATTATCTCCAACCTCGCCGACCGCCGCCTGGCTCGTGCCAGTTGCGTCATCCCGGCCGGGGCCTTGGCGACCCAGGGGTACCCTGGAGAGGCTGTCGTGCAGCGGATCGTGGAAGCCTATGCTCTTGCGTGCGCTACGCCATATCGAGCCGCGACGCACAACAAGGGCATCATGAACGGTGTGGACGCCGTGGTCGTCGCGACTGGAAATGACTGGCGGGCGATCGAGGCGGGGGCTCACGCCTATGCAGCTCGCTCGGGGCGCTACACCTCGCTGTCTCACTGGGAAGAGGATGCAGAGGGCAACCTGGTCGGCAGTCTCGAAATGCCGATGGCTGTCGGAATCGTGGGTGGCGCAACGCGCGCTCACCCGACCGCGAAGGCGGCGCTCAAGGTGTTGGGCGTGGAAAGCGCCAGGGAACTTGCTGAGGTGATCGCCGCCGTGGGGTTGGCTCAGAATCTGGCAGCCCTCCGAGCGCTGGCAACCGAGGGCATCCAGCGAGGACATATGGAGCTTCACGCCCGGCAGGTAGCTCTTGCCGCTGGCGCGGTGGGAGAGCAGATCGACCTCGTTGTCCGGCGGATGGTCAGTGAGCGAACAGTCCGCATCGACCGGGCGGCAGAGATCCTGAGGGAGCTATAGACTTTGTATCCCGTCCTGCGGAGGATGTGTTGAGCGACTCGGGAGTGATGAGGCCCGAACACCCGGTGGGTATTGTCGGCTATGGTGCTTATGTGCCGCGGTACCGGATCCGGTCAGAGGAGATCGACCGGGTGTGGCCAGGTTCGGGCGGGGGGTTCCCCGTCAAGGAAAAGAGTGTTCCCGGGCCAGATGAGGACACGGCGACGATGGCCATCGAGGCTGCCCGCAACGCATTGCTCCGCAGCGGGATCCTGGATCCACGGGAAATCCGTGCGGTGTGGATTGGCAGTGAGTCTCATCCCTATGCCGTGAAACCCACGGGAGCCATCGTAGCCGAGGCGATCGGCGCGACCCCCAACACGTTGGGCGCAGACCTGCAGTTTGCCTGCAAGGCGGGCAGTGAGGCTATGCAGATGGCGATCGCACTGGTCGGGTCGGGCATGGCTCGCTATGCGCTGGCCGCAGGCTCTGACACGGCACAGGGGCGACCGGGAGATCCACTGGAGTATACGGCGGCAGCCGGGGGAGCAGCCTACGTTATTGGGCCTGCGGCTGAGGCGCTGGCGACGCTGGAGGGCTCGTTCTCATTCGTAACGGACACGCCCGACTTTTGGCGCAGGCCGTACCAGCATTTTCCACGACACGGCAGCCGGTTTACCGGGACCCCCGCATACTTTAGGCACACTCAGGGCGCTGCCCAGGCGCTCTTGGACGGGCTTGGTTGCTCGGCAGCGGACTTGACGTATGTGGTCTTGCACCAACCGAACACCCGGTTCCCCATCCAGGCCGCAAGACAGCTAGGCTTCAAGCCAGAGCAGTATCAGCCAGGCCTGCTGTCGCCGGAGATCGGAAACACGTACGCCGCCTCGTCGCTGATCGGCCTGAGCGCGGTACTGGATATTGCCAAGCCGGATGACCGTGTACTGGTGGTATCCTACGGCTCGGGTGCGGGCAGCGATGCCTTTGTCTGGACAATCACGGACGCACTTTCCGAGAGACAGTCATTGGCACCACGCACCAGGGATTACGTGGCGCGGCGACACCCGATCGACTATGGGACTTATGTGCGCTATCGGGGAAAACTGCACACACACTAGCTCAGGTCAAGGAATGTGGAGAGCGTATGCGGGACGTAAGCATCATCGGGATCGGACAGACTCCGGTGCAGGAACACTGGGACAGGTCATTGCGGCACCTGGCTGCAGACGCCGTCCTGGCAGCGAAGCGCGATGCAGGCATCGAACGCGCCGACGCGCTGTACGTGGGGAATATGCTCTCTGGAGAGATCGCGGGGCAGGAGCACCTTGGAGCGCTGATCGCAGACTTTTGTGGCCTGAGGGGCATTGAGGCATTCAAGATAGAAGCTGCATGTGCATCCGGCGCGGCAGCGATCCGAATGGGGTATATGGCCGTGGCTGGCGGCCTGGCGGACGTGGTTATCGTGGTCGGCGTGGAAAAGATGACGGACGAGACAGGCGAGGCGGTCGCAGCCGGCCTGGCGTTGGCCGCCGATGGAGACTATGAGGTGCCGCACGGGCTGACCTTTGTGGCGATCAATGCGATGCTGATGCGGAGGTATATGTACGAATACGGGATCGAGCACCAGGATTTCGCCGGCTTTGCTGTGGTGGCCCATCAGAATGCTGTGAACAACCCGAACGCTCGCTTCCGTTCGGCGCTAACACCCGAACGGTTTGCGAGTGCGCCGGTGGTTGCGGAGCCGATCCGCTTGATGGATGCTTCTCCCATCGCAGATGGCGCGGCTGCAGTCGTGCTCTGTCCTACCGAGCAGGCGCGGGCTTTTGCGCTCTCGGTTCGCATCCGAGCATCTGCGGTCGCCACGGACTGCCTGTCGCTGCACGACCGCCGGAATCCGTTGCGGCTACGGGCGGTCGAGGAATCGGCGCGCAAAGCCTACGCGCAGGCGGGGGTCGGCCCAGACGACATCGACTTTTTCGAGTACCACGACGCGTTCACGATCATGGCCGCGCTCTCTTTGGAGGCGAGCGGGTTCGCCGAGCCCGGCAAGGGCACGCAATTGGCGCGTGAGGGAGAGCTGGCTCTAAACGGGCGGATTCCTGTCGCGACCATGGGCGGACTGAAAGGACGCGGGCATCCTGTTGGCGCAACGGGTGTCTATCAGGTTGTCGAAGCCGTACAGCAACTGCGGGGTGTGTGTGGCGCGAACCAGCTACCCGGTCCCCGACTGGGTATGACCCAGAACATCGGAGGAAGCGGAGCAACGGTCGTCACTCACATCTTGGAAGTTTCAGAGTAGGATACGTGGCTATCTGACAAGGAGACGGTTTGATGGGTGTTCCACAGTTCTGGAGATTGCAGAGCCAAAACTATCGGCTGGTTGGGGAGGTGTGCAAGCACTGCGGCAACAAGATATTCCCTCCCCGGGACGTGTGTCCCGAATGCTATGAACCTGCGTACGAGCCGTATGCGCTCAGCGGGCGCGGGGAGGTGTACTCTTTTACTACGGTGTATAACGCACCCGAGGGGTACAGCGAGTATGCTCCGTACGCGGTCGCCCTCATCAAGCTGGCGGAAGGTCCTCTGGTCACCGCACAGCTCACCGATATCTCTCCTGACGAGGTCGAGATCGGTATGCCGGTGGAGATGGTGACACGCAAGATCCGTGAGTTCGGCGAGGATGGCGTGATCGTGTACGGATACAAGTTTCGCAAGCCGCTTGTCCAGCCGGTGTAAGTGAGCGAAAAGGTCCGCCGATGACGCGATCGGCTGTCGCCGCAGCGAGGCCCGCTATCTTTCAGGACCCAAGGGGCTGCCCAGAAGCATCACCGACACAAGAGGTGTGCACGTCGGATCTGCACGCCAACTGATCAAGGCCCTGGAGCAGGGCGGTTCGACACCAGTGACCCTCGCCCCCGTTCGGGGGGCCGGGGTTTGAAGTTTGTCTATCCCGAAGCCAGAGCCGCTATCAGACGGGCGCGCCGTCGAGATAGCGGCTTTGTGCATGCTCGAGTCTCTGCGGTTGGGCGCGCCGCGCTCCGGTTTGCCTTTTTGGCTGCAATGCGCTACAATATGGGCCTGCTAGAGACGGCAAGGACGGTCTCATCCGTGTACCGGGGTCTGTGTCGTGCCCACGACGGGGTGGAGCGCGGGGAGGCAATATGGTCATCAGGAGTGAAACTCAACTCCGACAAATGCTGGAAAGCGAGCGTACA
>JADHXD010000222.1 GCA_016783145.1 Anaerolineae bacterium | reverse complement strand
CTGGACGACGGCGAGGTGTACGCGGCGACGGTGACTCACCCGCAGGCCCTCGTGCGGCGCGCCCTCGCGCGCCTGGAGGCGCTGGAAAGCTAAACGGCGGACGGACGAGGGGCACAGCCAGGCTGCTGCGGATGGGTCCCAACTACCTCCGCAACACCTGGTCCGCGTGGAGACGGTGGGGCCGAGGGCAAGGACATCGCGAATTCAGGAGTGGGTGAGGAGGATGGCATGGAGGGCAGAAGGATGATCTTGCTCGAGGGAAACATCGGCGCGGGAAAGAGCACGGTCGGCAGGATGCTCAAGGCATCGGGGACGTTCGACTTTATCGAGGAGCCGGTCGACATGTGGCGAGGCGGGTTCGCTTCGAATCTGCTGGAGGCGTTCTACCGGGATATGAGCCGCTGGTCGTTTACGTTTCAGATCCTGGCCTTTATCACGCGCGCCAAGACCTGGCAAGAGATCCTGGCCCGCACGAACCACAGCCGCGTGGTCCTGGAGCGCTCGGTATTTACTGACCGCCACGTGTTCGCCACCAGCATGCACCACCTGGGGGCCATGAGCGATACGGAATGGCAGGTGTACTGCGGGCTGTGGGATTTCCTGGTCTCCAACTACTGCGTTGACCCGGACTGCATCCTCTACCTGCGCACGCCGGCAGAGGAGTGCATGGAGCGGATCAGGGTCCGCGACCGCGGCGAAGAGAGCGGGATCGCCCTGGACTACTTGCTGCGGCTGCAGGACCTGCACGACCGGTGGCTGTTCGATCATCCACGTGCGGTTGTCCTCGATGGCACCAAGCAGTGGACGTCCGAGAAGGTCTACGAGATCACGGGGCCTCTATGTGGCTGGTAGGAGGCATCTTGGGGACATTCGCGACCCGTCCTGCCGGTTGAACATTCCTGCATAGACGTGCGAGGGAACTGTGCTTCTCATCTACCTATCCGCAGCCTGGATGAGCGGCATCTACCTGGCCTCGCGGTGGGCGCTGCCCCCAGCCTTGCTGGGCCTCGCGGCGCTCCTGCCTCTGAGCGTCGCCTGGCTCTGGCGGCGCGAGGCTCGCCCGCGCCTGTTTGCCCTATGCGGCCTGTTCCTCCTCCTGGGCGGCTTGCGCTATGCCCTCTCCCTCCCTCGCTTTGACGAGGACAGCGTGTCGGCCTACAACGACAAGGGCTGGGGGACGTTGGTGGGCACGGTCATTGCCGAACCGGACCGGCGCGATACCTATGCCAACCTGCGGCTGCGGGCCGAGACGTTGATCCGGGATGGTTCGGAGCCGAGGGAGGTGGGTGGACTGGTCCTGGTCCGGGCACCGCGCTATCCCGAACCTCTCTACGGGGACCGGCTGCGGGTGCGGGGCACGCTGGAGACGCCCCCGGTCTTTGAGGGCTTTTCCTACAGAGACTACCTGTCGCGCCAGGGCATCTACAGCACCGTGCGCTGGGCGCGGATCGACACGCTGGAGCGCGGGCGGGGCAACCCCCTGTTCGCGCGCATGCTGGTTTTCAAGCGGCGCGCGCAAACAGTCATCGCCGACATTCTCCCCGAACCGTGCGCGGCGCTGCTTACCGGGATCCTGCTGGGCGATGACGGCGGCATGCCCGCCGGCCTGACCGCAGATTTCAGAACCACGGGCACCTCGCACATCATTGCCATTTCGGGATTCAATTTCGCGGTGATCAGTGGCGTGCTCTCCTCGTTGAGCGTGCGCCTGGTGGGCCGGCGATACGCGGCCTGGTTCGCCACGGGGGCCATCGCCTTGTACGCGGTCTTGGTCGGCGGATCGGCGGCGGTGGTACGTGCGGCGCTGATGGGCTGCATCGCCGTCTGGGGCGAGCACTTGGGGCGGCAGAACGCGGCTCCCAACGCGCTCTTTGCCGCCGCGCTGGGGATGACCGCGTGGAACCCGCACATCCTGTGGGACCTGGGCTTCCTTCTCTCCTTTGCGGCTACGCTGGGCCTGATCCTGTATACTGATCCGCTCCAACGCGCGTTCGAGGGGCTCCTGGCACGCCTGCTTCCACCCTCCTGGGTCGAGCCGACCTCCAGGTCCCTCAAGGAGCCGCTGGTGCTGACGACGTGTGCCCAGTTGACCACCATGCCCATCATCCTGTACAACTTTCGGGTGCTGTCGACGGTCACCTTGCTCAGCAACGCGCTGATCCTGCCCGCGCAGACGCAGGTGATGCTGTGGGGAGCGCTGGCGACGGTGGGCGGCCTGATCTGGCTGCCACTGGGTCGTGTCCTGGGCTGGGTGGCCTGGCTCTTTCTCGCCTACACCGTGTGGGTGGTCGAAACGACGGCTGGCGTGCGTCACGCGGCGGTAGAGTTGGGGCGGGTCAGCTCTGCCCTGGTCTGGGGCTGGTATGCGATCCTGGGGATAGGAGCGTGGTGGATGGCTCAGACAGGGGACAAGCGGAAGGCGGCCTGGCGCACGATCGTGGGTGCGCTGGCCGGTCGCCAGATGACGGCCATCCTGGTCGGAGGGCTGGGCTTGGTCGCCGTGCTGGTGTGGGCGGGCGTGGCCTCACTGCCCGACGGCCGGCTGCACGTGGCCTTTCTGGACGTGGGGGATGGGGATGCGACCTGGATCGAGACGCCTTCCGGGGGGCAGGTGCTGGTGAACGGCGGGCCGTCGCCGTCCGCGATGGCCGCGCACCTGGGGCGGCGGATGCCCTTCTGGGATCGCACGCTGGACCTGGTCGTGCTCACCGATTGGCGAGAGGAGCACCTGGCCGGGCTGATCCCGGTCCTGGAGCGGTACGAGGTGGGCCAGGTGCTGCGCCCGCCCGGCGGCTGCACGCGGGCGACGTGCATTCGTTGGGAGAAGCTTCTGCACGAAAAGGGGATCCCTGTCCTGGTGGCGGTCGCCGGGACGCGGGCGGACCTGGGGAATGGGGCGGTGCTCACCGTGCTGCACCCTGACGGCGCGGGCAAGGGCAGCGGCGGAGATGAGCCGCTCGTCCTGCGCGTGGACTATGGGCGGGCGTGTTCTCTCTTTGCCGGCAGCGCGGGGCGAGACGCGGAGGCGGCGATGCTGGCCCGCGGGGAGGGCGTGCGATGCGATGTGCTCCAGGTGGGGGATCACGGGGGGAGCGAGGCGACCAGCCCGGTCTTCTTGGAGGCGGTCTATCCCGCGCTGGCAGTGATCTCTTGCGGGGAGGGAGGGCCGGCGGCGCAGCCTGACGAGGCGGTGCTGGAACGGCTGAACGGCCACGGGGCGACGGTCGTGCGCACGGACGAGGCCGGCACAGTGGAGGTGATCAGCGATGGGCAGGGATACGAGGTCGCGGTCGGGCGGTAATTGGGATGCGGGCAGAGTTCAGGGTCGCGGGCCTCGTGGATCTGGAGGCCATTCCACCGGAGCAGGAGCATTTGCCCAAGCTACTATAAGGTCAAGCGAATCGAATGCCCGAACTCTATCAGCCCATGACACCCGGCGCCACCACGCCGGCCAGGCTCAGTTTTTCGGCATAGTGACAGGCGACAAAGTGGACGGGAGAGGTCTCGCGCAACGCGGGCGTTTCGTTCACGCAGCTTGAGCCGTCGCTGTATTGACAGCGGGGATGAAAATAGCAGCCGCCGGGCGGGTGGGCGGGGTCAGGCACCTCGCCTTCCAGCACAATACGCTGCTTCTGATCGCGGATTAGCGGGTCTGGCTGGGGCACGGCTGAGAGCAGCGCTTCGGTGTAGGGATGTTGGGGCTGGGCAAAGAGTTCGTCGGTCGACGCCAACTCGACCAACTTGCCCACATACATCACCGCCACCCGGTCGCAGATGTATTCCACAACGCTCAGGTCGTGGGCGATAAACAGGTAGGTCAGGTGGAACTCTTGCTGCAGGTCCTCCAGCAGGTTGAGGATCTGCGCCCGGACCGACACGTCCAGTGCAGAGACCGCTTCGTCGCAGATCACCAGCCGGGGATCCAGAGCAAGCGCGCGGGCGATGCCGATTCGCTGGCGTTCGCCGCCGCTAAAGGCATGGGGATAGCGCTTCATGTACTCTGGACGCAACCCGACCCGGCGCAGGAGGTCTGCGACCCGGTCTTCCAATTCCTGCCCCCTGGCCACCTTGTTGACTTTCATCGGTTCCCCGACCAAGTCGACCACCGGCATTCGAGGGTTCAGCGAAGAATAAGGGTCCTGGAAAATCAGGCGGATCTGTCGGTGATAGGCCCTGAGGCTCTGGTCATCCAACGGCGCCAAATCGACCACATCCCCGTCCTCACGCCGATAGAGGATCCGTCCGCCCAAGGGCTTGTAGGCCCGAATGATGCAGCGCCCCGTCGTCGTCTTGCCGCAGCCGCTCTCCCCGACCAATCCCAAGGTTTCGCCGGGGCGGATGAAGAGATTGACGCCATCCACAGCCCTAACGTGGTTCACAACTCTTTGCAGGAAGCCCGCCCGGACGGGAAAGTACATTCTCAGGTCCCGCACCTCGAGCATGGCATCGCTTCGCATAGGGCTGTCGGTCACTTGGTCTGCGGCAGTCGCCGCAGAACCATTGCGCTCTTGTGGGTCGGCCATGTAGCGTACCTCAGATATTTCCGCTTGGGTTGCTGTGCAGTTTCTGATCGGCAACGTCGTGGCCCTCGTAGAGCAGACAGCGCACGACTCTATCTTTGCCGATCTTGAAGGATGGAGGAGAGATCCGATCACATTTGCCGGGCATCATGTGATCGCAGCGCGGATAGTAGGGACAGCCATCGGGCCGACTGTACGGGTCCGGCACCATACCCCGGATCGAGTCCAGGCGCACCCCCTTGGCGCGCAAACCGTATTTCGGAATCGACCTCAGCAGCGCCTGGGTGTATGGATGTTGGGCGTCGTGAAAGACCTCGACCACCCCGCCTCTCTCAGCCACCGTGCCCAAATACATCACCACCACGTCATCCGCCATCTCGGCCACAACGCCCAGATCGTGGGTAATCAGCATGATGCTCATCCCCAGGTCGTCCTTTAGCTCTTTCATCATATCCAGGATCTGCGCTTGGGTGGTGACATCCAGGGCTGTTGTCGGCTCATCAGCGATGAGCAGGCTGGGACCACAGCTAAGAGCCATGGCGATCATTGCTCGTTGGCGCATGCCGCCGCTGAGTTGAAAGGTGTAGGTGCCCATGCGGTCTGCGGGCTGCGGGATACCGACCCTGTGCAGCAGCTCAATCGCACGCTCCTCGGCTTCGTACTTGGAGACGGGTAGATGGAGCCGAATGGCTTCGGTGATCTGGTTGCCGATGGTATGGATCGGGCTAAGCGAGGTCATCGGCTCTTGAAAAATCATAGAGATGTCCTTGCCCCGAACAGCTCGGATCTCAGGCCCGCGCGAGCCGAGGGCGACCAAATCGACGGTCTCTCTGACTTCCGACCCGTTGACTTGGCTCACTCGATGAAAGAGGATCTGCCCCTCCACAATACGGCCGGGATAATCAAGAATCTGCAAGATCGACCGGGCCGTGACGCTTTTGCCGCAGCCGCTTTCGCCAACGATACAGAGCGTTTCGCCGCGCTTCATCTCAAACGAGACGCCATCTACGGCACGCACAATGCCATCGTCGGTGAAGAACTGAGTCTTGAGATCCCTAACCTCGAGAAGAAGGTCTGACTTGCTCATTGATCCGTGTCCTATCCAGTGTCAGCGACCGTAGGGATCGGCCGCGTCCCGCAACCCATCGCCCAGGAAATTGAGCGCCAGCACCGCGATGATCACGGCCACCCCCGGCAGCAGCAGCCAGGGAGCCGTGGCCACAGAGCGAATATTCTG
>JADHXD010000074.1 GCA_016783145.1 Anaerolineae bacterium | reverse complement strand
CAGACGCCCGTCGGCGACGAGGAGAACAGCTCGCTCGGCGACTTTATCGAAGACGAGACAGTCCTCGGACCGGCGGAGGCGGCCTCGGGAGAGCTGCTGCGTGAGCAAGTCCACAACGCGCTGGACCAGTTGAGCCGCCGCGAGCGCGAGGTGCTCGAGATGCGCTTTGGCCTCAAGGATGGGCAGTCCCACACACTGGAAGAGGTGGGCCAGGCCTTTGGCGTGACCCACGAGCGCATCCGCCAGATCGAGGCCAAGGCTTTGCGCAAGCTCCGCCACCCGATCCGCAGCCGCGAGCTGCGCGAGCAGGTCCACACCGCGCTGGATATGGCAGAGACGATCGACCGCCTTTCGGGCATCCGGAGCGCCCTCCTGCAGGAGCTAGGGCGCGAGCCCACGCACGAAGAGATCGCCATCGGTATGGGGATGCTGAGCGTCGAGGACATCCGAGCCATTCAAGTACACGTAAGGGAAGATGATCCACTCGACCCAGCGGTACGCACTCGTCTCCGGCGTGCAGCGAACGAGGTACGTCGCATCACGCGCAGCTCCCAAGAGCCAATATCCGACGAATTCCCCCACTGCAGCAACTAGCCTCACCGGGCGGCAACCACTCAGGCCCAGTGTCCCACGGACTCTGTTCCGCAGCGATGGCACAGTCGGGACAAAATGGGAGCTTTAGGATTCACGTGGCGCACAGCCGCCACATCATCCCGACTCGTGTTCGGAGAGGCGCGTTTCCTCTGGTACGTCCGTGTCGCTCTCGAAATCGATCCGGTAGCCGTCCGGGTCGGACAGCGAGGTGACCCACATCGCATTCCCGACAAAGGGTTCCGAGGCCTGGATCCCCCGTGCGGTGACCTCCCGGTAGATCGTCAGGGCGTCCTCACAGATAAAGCAGATCGTGACACCCTCGCCCACCTTTCCCTCGGGCACCCAGGAATCGTGCCCCTCTTTCGGGAACTCTTGCAGCATCAGCGCCGCATCCCCCAGTTCGAGCCAGCACCAGCGGAGCTTGCCCTCGGGCGTCCACTTCTTGGTCATCTCAAAACCAAGCCCGTCGACATAGTAGCGGACGGACGCACCAATGTCCGACACCCCGAAAAAGGGCACGGCCTGCTTGACGTTCGGTCCGGTGTTCGCTTGGGGGTTCACCTCTCGATCTCCTTCTATCCGTCGTCCGGCTTGTGCTCGGTGAAGCCGGCATCGCCTCGCGCACCACGCTACCTCTGGGTCTCCCCCTCGGGCAGTTCACTGTGAGGCGATGATCCCCCCTGCCCACTCTGCGGCCCGCTCGAGTTCGCCATCCCTCATCGGCCCTTCCGTCCCCTCGACGATGAACCCGCCAGGAGGGACCGCCTGCTCTCCACCCTTCTTCTTGAGCCTGCTTGCGAGGGGCTCCGCCGCATAGCCGAATACCTTGACCAGAGCGCGCAATATGCGGGGCGCCTGATCGATGTCCATCCGGGTATCAAAGGCGGCGACCTTGACACCCGCCAAACCGCCCCTGGGAATGCCCCCCACGAGCTTTCGGGTCGCCGGAGTCGGGCTGAACGCCCGGGTAGGAGAGCCGACGACGAGCACGTCCAGGCCCGCCAGATGCTGCGGCTCGACATCCCCTACCCGGAGTACCGTGACCTCTTCCTGGGGACCCAGCGCACGGCCTATCGCATGGGCTACCTGCTCGGTGTTGCCAAAGAACGAATCGTAAACCACCAAGGCTTTCATCGTCACATCCCTCCAATCGGGTTGAACCTTGCTTTGAACACACCCCCGCCCTGCGGCGAGAACCTTCTCGCGGTGGAGACATACCCCGCCGCATCAGACTGCTCATCGATGTACCCGAGCGGCCAATATGACGTCCTGATGACCAATCGGCTCGGAGTACCGGAGGTCTACTGCTGCGCCAAGCCGGACACGGCGATCCCGCTGAGGACCGTATGATGGAGCGCTGCGTCACGCGCCATCGGGTCTATATTACCACAAAGCGGCCGCGCTGTCCATAGAATCTCGCTGTATCTTTGCGGCTGTTGCATAGTCCGAGGAGGGCGCATCCCCCGATGCGCCCTGCTTACTGGCGCACCGTGCCGCATCCGATACGGCACTCCTCAGTCAAGTCAAGCGACAATGCAACAGCCGTAGCTGTATCTGGGAGGTCTCTGGAGACGGGCACTTGTCCAGGCTGTGAGCGCGCCCCGAAGGTTAGGGCCAAATGAGGGCAGCGTCGCCACGTGGACCTCCCCCTGCTCAGCTATGCCGCACGCCACAACAAAACATCCTCGAGAACCCCAGCATCGAGATGATGATGACCATCCCGACGTCCGAGTGACAAAGCCATTTGACTTCTCGCTGTTGTTGCATTATACTCCTTATCAGGATTATACAACTCCCGAGCAGGAGAAGCGAGATGAGCGAGACATATGTAAGCATTGGCCAGGTCAAGCGAGACATCTCTGAACTGGTCAACCGCGTCGCGTACGGTGGGGAGCGAATCGTGCTCACGTCCCGTGGCAGACCCAAGGCAGCTCTGGTCAGCATAGAGGACTATGAGCGGCTGGAGCTGGAAGGCGCGCATTCTAGTCAAGCGCGATGGCAAGCGTGGCTGGCACGATCCGAAAAACTGAGTGCCGACATCCTCAAGCGGCGGAACGGCGAGCTGCTGGACGTGAACGCGCTGTGGGAACAGGCGCAGGCAGACCAGGAGGCACACGATGGCGAGCTGCTTGGTCGTTGATGCGAGCTTTACCCTCCGGCTGATCCTGCCTGGCCCGATGCAGGCTTCTTTCCACGAGCGGGTCAGACAGTGGAGAACGGATAGGATCGAGCTGTGTGCGCCTACGCTCTGGCTCTACGAGACAACCTCTGCGCTGTGCAAGGTGGTCCGCCTCGGGGAACTCACGCCCGCCGAAGGAAGGCAGGCCCTGGCCCTGGCTCAGAGTTTAGGGGTGCGTTTGATTCCCCCCGATGATGCCCTGGCACACTCGGCCTTTGAGTGGACCTTGCGCCTGAACCGCACTGCAGCCTATGACAGCTTCTACCTGGCACTCACCGAGGCGCTGCAGTGCGAGCTGTGGACGGCCGATCGCCGCCTGCGCAATGCCGTGGATCGTGGCTGGTTGCGGTGGATAGAAAGCGGCTAGCCGGCACTCGCTGTCGTTACCGCCGGCGTCTTCTCTCAGGCACTACCTACGGGCGGCGAAGACCGGCCAGGAACCGTTGCCGGCTCGGCAGCAGCGAGACCCTGGGGATCGTGCGCAGGTCATAGTCGCTGTCGTTGAGGATGGCCTCTGCCGCCAGCAGACCGCTGCGGATCGCCGGGCCGATCCCCTCGCCCATATCCAGCGTCGCCAGGCCCACCGCATCGCCGACGATGAGGGCATTGTCCCGGCGAACATCGGGCCGGTCCTGCCTCGTGTAGTAGGCATAGCCGCGCGGCCGGAAGGTGTGCCCGCGCACCAGCCCCAGCCGGTCCAGCTTGTCCACGAGCAGCACCCAGTGGCGCTTGAGGCGGTCACCGCTGGCGCGCAAAGAGTCAGCCTTCCCACCGATGCCCACGTTGACGATTCCGCCCGTCTTGGGAACGTACCAGGCATAGCCGGACAGGCCGTGCTCCAGGAACCACAGCCGGCAGCTCGGATCGGTGTGCGGGTAGGAGAACTCTTCTTCCAGGGTGACGATCAGCGACCCACGGTCCCGCGGGCTGCCCTCTCGGAACAAGGTCCGGTACACCGGACAGTGCGTCCCACCGGCGCCGACCAAGTAGTTCCCGGCAAAGGTCCCATCCACAACGTAGGCACCCCCGACTCGGGCGACCGTGCGCACCTTGTGGAGGTGGACAGGGACGCCGGCCCGGCGCAGCAGCCAGGGGTCAAACTCCCCGCGGCGAATGGCGTGCTGCCGGCCCGGCAGCCGGAACCGGAAGCCTCGCACCGACACGACCAGCGCCGGAAAGGTGGTGAATCCGCCGGAATAGTCCCCCGGGACGAGGTCCAGGTCGCGCACCACCTGGGGGGTGATCCAGCCGGCGCAGGGCTTGGCACGTGGGAAGCGCTGCCGGTCGAGGATCAGGCAGTCCACGCCGCGCTGCCGCAGCCGCCAGGCGCAGGCCGCGCCGGCTGGCCCGCCGCCGACGATGAGGACGTCCGTGTGGCGCACGGCCATCGCCTAGCTGAACCGGCAGTCCGGCTGTGGGGTGCCGGGGCGGGTCATGACGATCTGCCACAACTGCAAGTTCCGCGCGCGGAACCCGCCGGCACAGCTCAGCAGATAGTAGCGCCACATGCGGTAGAAACGCTCGTCGTATCTGCCCTTGAGATCAGGCCAGGCAGCCTCGAAATTGGCGTGCCAGGCCATCAGCGTCCGGTCATAGTGCGGCCCGAAATTGTGCCAGTCCTCCACGACGAACCGCCCTTCCATCGACGCCCCGAGCTGAGCGATGGAGGGCAGCATGCTGTTGGGAAAGATGTACTTGTTCGTCCACGGCTCGCTGGCCGTCACGCTCCGGTTGCCGCCGATGGTGTGCACAAAGGCGATGCCCCCCTCCTTGAGACAGCGATCGACGACCTGCATGTAGGTGCGATAGTTCTTGTAGCCGACGTGCTCCATCACGCCGATCGAGATCACGGCATCATAGACGCCTTCTACCTGGCGATAGTCCTGCAGGCGCAGCTCGACCGGCAGGCCCCGGCACAGCTCCATGCCCAGCGCGACCTGCTCCCTGGACACGGTCACCCCCAGCACCTGCGCGCCGTATCTCTCGGCCGCGTACTGGGCAAAGCTGCCCCAGCCGCACCCCAGCTCGAGCACGCGCATTCCCGGCTTGAGGCCGATCTTTTTGCAGACCAGCTCGAGCTTGGCCTCCTGTGCCTCGTCCAGCGTGGCCGCATCCCGCCAGTACCCGCAGGTGTAGTTCAGGCGCCGATCGAGCATGGCTCGGTACAGGTCGTTGCCCAGGTCATAGTGACGCTCGCCGACCTCGTAGGCCAGGGCGGGGGCCTGCAGGTTCAGCAGCCTGGAGCGCAGGACGTAGAGCAGGAGACGCCAGTTGCGCCTGATCTTGACCTCCAGGTCGGCCCGAAGGGCGCGGTCGATGAACTGGTCGATCGCCTCGCAATCCCACCAGCCGTCCATGTACGCTTCCCCCAGGCCCAGGGTCGAATCCCGCAGCACGCGGTCGTACAGCCGCGGCTCGTGTACCTGGATGTCCCAGGGACGACCCCCGTTTGCCTCGATGCCCGCCAAGTCGAGCAGCTCGCGGACGAACGTCTCCGATTTCGATGACGCCATGGCTGTGCCTCCCTTTTCTTCACCCTCGGTACTAACTCAATCGGCTCTGGTTGAGTCCTCCTTCTGGATACCACCTCGAATCCGCTGATGCCCCGAACGACAAACCCGCCCATCCCGCAGATGGTTTTGTGAAGCACTTCGACGGCCTCGACCGTTTCTCTCTGACGCGGATCAAGGTCGCCCACGCATCTCGTGCGCACGTAGAGTCCTCCGTATTATACCCAAAAGGGGAGAGAAGGTGAAATGGGGGCCTGCGTGATCGCAGAGGCCTGCCGCGCAGGCAACCCATCTTGTGAAGCCCGGTCCGCGTACATCCATCACGGGGCATGGGGTGAAGGAGGATACCATCGTCTCTCATCTGCAGCGATTGGCCGTCAGATGCCCCGATTTGCGCTACAGGGCAGATTGTCGTAGGATAGGGTCACGAGGTCGGTGGTTGCTGTTCGCTGTCCACCACCGCGGGACGACGGACCCGTGGAAATGCTGCGAGCGGAACCCCTTCCATGAGCTGACTGCCAGGGCCAAGGGCGACATGGCGCTTGGCCCGGCGAAATAGTGCGGGCCGCCGGGCTCGAGGACGGATAGGAAACTATGTGGAATCGACACACACTCGAACTGACAGAAGCTCACAGAGGCACGCTGCGCGCGCTGAGGGTTGATGAGCAGGGGCCAGGCACAGTCCTGCATGATTTCAAGGCCCTGCTGGACTTTGTGCACGGGCGAAACCTGCCGGCGAGCAAAGCGCATCAACTGCTGCCGCTCACAGCCCTACCGCAGATCAACGCCCTGTTGAGCCAGCCCATCGAGGTGCGGCTCAAGCGTCCCCAGTTAAAGTCGTACCCACACCTGCAGGGACTCTATCTGCTGCTCCGCGCAACAGGGTTGGGGCAGATCGTCGGAACCCCTGCCAAGCCAGTGCTGGCTATCGATCCCCAGGTCCACGATGCCTGGTCGGCGCTAAACCCAACCGAACAGTACTTCACCTTGCTGGAAGCATGGCTGCTGCGCGGGGAGCCCGAGATCGTCGGCGAGCACTCTAGACGGTTCACTGGCGAGATCTTGCAGGGCTGTGCCCAGCTGATAAGCCAGGCCAGAGGGAGCGGTCTGCTTCTGGCTGACGATCCACAAGTGGCCTGGTATTGGCTCTACTCTCCGGGACGGATGGGCATCGCCCTGATGGAACTGTTCGGATTCCTGACCGTGGCGGTCCGCCCACCGCAGGAAGGGGAAGGCTGGATCGTCGAGGCTGCGTACGCCACGCCGCTGGGCGAGGCAGTGTTGGCCTTGTTGCAGGAGAAGGTGTTCAGTGATATCGCCACCATAGCCGGACTGGACGACACACCACAGCCATCCTTCGGCGTGCTGCAGCCTATCCTGGCACCCTATGTGCGGCAGTGGGAGCACAGTCTGGAGCTGTCGCCGTGGGCATTTCGCGAGGGCAGGTACGTGTTCAAGGCTGCGCTGGGACGGGGCCTGTGGCGGCGGATTGCCATTGACGCCGGGGAGCCGCTGGCCGCGCTGGCCGGCGCCATCCTCGATGCCTACGAGTTCGATCATGACCACCTGTACGAGTTCTCCTACCGCAACCGTTTCGGCATCAACGAAAGCGTGCACCATCCATTCGTTGATGCAGGTCCGTGGACAGATGAGGTGCGGGTCGGCGATGTGCCGCTGGCCGTGGGGCATTCGATGACCTTCGTGTTTGACTTTGGAGACTGGTGGCAGTTTGAGGTGGTGCTAGAGCAGATCGATCCGAAGGCAAAAGCGCTGCCCGGTCCGGCGGTGATCGACGGGCGAGGAGACGCGCCGGAGCAGTACCCAAACTGGGATGACGAGGAGTGATAGCGACACAAGCGCGCCATCCTCCGAGCTGTCCGCACGGGCTTGGCGCATCCGTCTTGAGTCGCTAGCACACCAGCAGAGCGCGCAAGAGACAGAGCCGCTACAGACAGGAGAGCACCGTCCGCTCACGTCCCCAGTTGGAGGTCTGGGTTGTCAGGCCCAAAGTGCTTGAGCATCACCAACGGGTCACTATGCGAATCGTTCACGATGGTCA
Organism: Anaerolineae bacterium; assembly: GCA_016783145.1. Taxonomy (GTDB): domain Bacteria; phylum Chloroflexota; class Anaerolineae; order JAFGEY01; family JAFGEY01; genus BS750m-G44. Next base: position 16,544 of record JADHXD010000074.1, on the reverse strand, counting down.
CGCCCTCGCGCGCGGCAGCCTCGCTGACGTAGAACTCGTCGTGCGTGAGCTGCCCAAAGCGGATCAGGGCCGGCGCCTCAATCCCCCAGGCACCCATCCGTCCGTGTCCCTGCATCACGATCGTGCCATAGGCCGCCCCGTCGCGAATGACGGCCGTCCTCCCCGGCATGACCGTCAGTTCCTTGGCGCTGAACGCACTCGAACGGTAGCAGACCCAGTTCTCGACGTATCCCTCCCCTTCCATCTCTGCGACCGGCCTCACCGGGCGCGGGGCCATGAAGCGGTTGGCCACAAAGTGCGGATCGACGTTGGCTTCCCAGTCGAGCAGCTCGAACATATGGTCATGGTCCCCGACCTTGTCCGGCGGGATGTCTTTCCAGAACAGCTCGGCCGGGACGACCTGGTCGGCGACGAGCGACTGGAACATCGAGAACACGTCCGATGCCTCCTGCGGCTCATAGGTGCACAGGCTTCCGGGAGCGTGGATGACGCCGGCTGGCACGTCCCAGCCGGTCCCCGGGACCAGCCGGTACGCCCGCGACAGTGCCGTGATCCGGTTGTCCCCCCTGGCAAAGTTCCTCAGACACTCGAGCACCTGCTCCCTGGTTGTTCCGGGCTCAAACCCAAAGAAGGTGTAGGGAAAGGTGCCGCCGTGGTTGTTGACCTGCGGCGGAAAGTAGTACGCCTCGGCCTTGCCCCGCTGCCCAACCTGCGAGGCATGCTCCTGGCGATGATGGACGTGGTGGGGCAGCGGGTTTTGGTTGTCAAAGAACTTGGAGTAGACCGGCCAGCCGCCGTACTCGTCCCACAGGCGGTCGCCGATGAGCTGCCCCTTGAGCTCCTCGACGGCGTCCCGCAGGAGCAGCCGCTCCGTGCGCGCTCCATCCTTGTAGACGACCCAACTCAGGCCCTCGTGCGGCGCGGTGAGCGGTCCGTTGTCGGCCGGCGTGGTCGACGAAAACCACCGCTCGTCAATGCCGCCGCGCTCTCCTCCTAGAGCATAGTAGTCATCGGGGTGGAGCTTGATCCGACGCCCCGGCACACAGAACGACCGGGGCACCCAGTTCGGCGCAAGCCGCAGGATACCCTTGCCCTGGTCAAACGCGCCATGCACAAGCGTGTTCATGGGTCACCCTCCTCTGAGGCAGGAACTCGAGAAAGCGAGTATGGCCTTATTCTACAGGGACCGGCTCCCTTGTCAAGCCCGTCGTCTACGCCTGGCCCTTGACCTGCTCCTCGCCGATGATCTCGACCACCCACCGCGCGGCGCGGGCCACCACGCCGGTGCACTTGTCCCTGTGCGCGCCGGCGGCCTCGAACGCCTCTCGCTCGGATGGGTCGCGCAGGTCGTAGGCACGGCCGAACTCGTGGTTGTGGATCTCGCAGCAGCGGATGCCGCCATAGTAGGCAAGGTAGCGCGCGTGCAGCCGCTGGATCAGGTCGTAGGCACGGTACTTGGACTCGCGGTCGGCGTCAAAGTGGGTGCGGCGGCGTGGCGAGTAGAGACCCAAAGCCAGCGCGCCCCCGGTGAAGGCCGAGCAAGTGCCGTCTCCGCACAAACCGATGCCCCCTGCCAGCCCAGTCGCCGCCTCGAAAGCGCCGTTGAAAAGGGCGCGATCGAACAGCCCGGTCGCATCCTGCACCGCAGCCAGGATGCACTGCCCGCAGCCCTTGTAGGTACGCTCGTACCCGAATCCGAGGTGGTAGGCCTGCTCCGCGTACCCGGCCCACTGCACCTCAACGGGCAGGCGACCGTACGCGCGAACGATTCCCTCGACCCACTCGGGCTCGGGGTCGGGCCAACCGCACAGCGCGCGCACGGCTTTCCCCGGCCCCAGGGCGTCCACCTGGCCCTCAACGTACGCGGCGCCGGCGTCGTTCGGGTCGCGATAGAGCAGAGCGGCGGCGATGGCGCGGGTCAGGTGCGGCGACTCGATGCCGTGCCCCCGCGCCAACCGCAGCGGGCCGGCCAGCCGGTCATCGTGACGGAGCTTGCGCCGCGGATCGGCGCCGTAGCGAGCCACCGTGTCGCCCAGGGCGGGGTTATCCGTCTGAGCGATCACACCCTCGATCCAGCGCGCCATCTCTTCGGGCGCGAACTCGTACTCGGCCTGCAGCGCCGCCGCCGACTCGCGCAGCGCGCCCTCGGCCCCAACACGCACCCAGGCGTCTGCCAGGGCGTCCACCACGCGGACGTGCCCGCGCAGAGCGCCCAGGTAAGCCAGCGCAGCGTGAAAGGTGTTGTAGGTGTAGAGCTTGCGCCTCTCCTCGGCACGCATATCATCCACCAGGCGCAGTGCAGGCACCGCGGGGACCTCGCCCCGGAAGGCGCAGCGCTCGACCGGGAAGGTGGCATAGCCGTTGGTCCACACCAGCAGCGGGCTGCGCTCTCGCTCCTCTGCCGGGGGCTCAGCGACCATGCGGATCACCAGGCTCTCCACCACGCCGATCCTCGAACGCGCCCAGGCGCGCGCCTCTGGCGGCAGAGCGGCGAGCAGCGGCTCGCGGAACGCCGGGCCGGCGTGAGCCAGGTTGGTGCAGAGGAGGATGTCCAGAGATTCGTCTGGCCGCTCCGCGCGCCTGCGGAGCAGGCCGGGGACCATCTGCCGGGCGACGGTGGGGAGGTCCCGGGGGAACACGGCCACGGCAGCCAGGTCGGCAGCGACCAGGGCAGCGGCGACCTGCGCCGTCTCGTCCGTCGAAAGGACCTCAAAGCCGTCGATGACACGGTCCTGTCGCTCGGTGCCGGTAGCACGCACCACGGTATATTGCCCGCGCTCGCGCAGGCTGTCGACCACGGCCTGAGCCTGGTCGACAAAGAGGATCCGGTATCCGGCGTCGGCAAGGAGGTCGGCGACGAACCCGCGCCCAATGCGCCCCGCGCCCCAGATCACGCACATCTTGTCCGATTGCTGCACCAAATCCCTCCCTATCCGTGTGCACACAGGTCGCTTGACGGCGATGGTGCCATATGCCCTTCGCGCACTCACCGCCCCGTCACGGGCGGCGCATGATCCAGTTGCGCACTCGACGCAATGCCAGAAAACACGTAAGCAGCGCGGCTCCGGCCCTCGAAAACCGCTGTTCCTTCTCAAGGAGCACCGCCGAGCTGGCACAGGCATCCTCGATGTGCTCACGGGCGAGCTTGTACATCCTCCTGGGCAGTGCGTCCACCGGGAACCACCTCACCTCCAGCGATTCCCAGTCGTGGTCAGACGGATCCCCTCCGGTCACTCGCCCGACGTACACCCACATCTCGTTGCCGCCGTTCGGGTATTGAGGACGCCAGTACTTGCCCACCAACCGCTCCAGTTCAACCTCGTATCCCGTCTCCTCGCGCACCTCACGAACGGCAGCCTGCTCGTAGGTCTCCCCCGGCTCGAGCCGTCCGGCAGGCAAGGCCCAGATGTGGGCGTCCTCGCGGAGGATCAGCAGCACCTCACGGTTTGGGTTGAACACGACGACTGAACTGCCGCGCGTCGGCATGCAGAGCACTCCTTTCCGGGTTGCCACCCATTCGGGGGTCCAGACAGAACACGCTTGGAACGTTTCCCTCCTATGCAGCGCCAAGACGTGCCAGGGCAGGCGCGAGGTAGCCGCCTGCGCCATCGGTGAGCGAGGTGAGTGCTCGGTAGGGGGCCCAATCCACGTAGGGCTCCCTACCGTCCCACTTTGACAGCCAGTTCTCCATCGACCACAGATCGAGGAGAAGCGCATAGCCAAGCACTCGATCCTCTCCGCCAGGCGAGGACGCGGTGGCTGCGGCTATCTCGGTCACCGCCCTCCGCATTCCTTCTAGACCGGATCCATCCGGGTCCGGCAGTGGATCCGGCCTTTCATACGGTGCGTAGACAGCCTTGAGCAGCTCGTTTAGGTCCAGCTCGACGGGAGCCAGCACTGCAAACTCCAAGTCCAACAGCGCGACCACTTTGCCGTCGCGCCAGAGGACGTTCTCTGTGCATAGGTCTCCGTGATTCAGGACATGCGGAGCCGACGCCAGGGCCGGCCAGAAGCGGTCCAGCGTATGCGACAGGACCGTGACCTGGCCTGGCTCCAGCACGCCAGCCTCCTGCAGCCGGGCAAGCTGCCCGGCCGCTTCCGCCGCACTGGACGCATAGAACGGTGACTCTTGCCTGGTATGCGCTGCTGCCAGCGCAACATCGACCGAGTGTACTGCGCGCGCCCTGTCCCACATCTGGCAGAGAGCGCTGGTCCTCGCCTCCCAGTCCAGCACAGGCCAGATCTCACCCAGGTTGCGCCCGGAGACCTGCTTGGACAACATCCACTCATGACCTTCGGTCACGCCGGTCTCCACGATCGACGGATAGCCGACCTCAGGTGGGAGGACCGACGCAAGCCCTACCTCCCGCAGGATGTCTTTGGCGCCGGCTTCGACCGCGATGCGCAGCACCAGCCCTCCCGCCGACCAGGTTGCGTTTGACCACCCACCCTCCCTGTGGGCTGTCGCAAAGTCAACGCTGTGTCGCTCGAAAACGCGGGCAGCGATACGAGCGCATCTGGCAATGCTGGCCGCATCTCGGTACCGGTCCGCCGCAGACCCTATCATAGAACGCACCCTTGGCCTTGGGACAAGGACCCAAAGCCTTGTTGGCCGAGTCTATGCACGAACACCGTCCTCAGTCCATCACCTACTGCGGCCCTCGCTCAGGGACCTGCAATCAGCCCTCCAGCAGCACTACCTGCCCGCTGGAGCCATCCACCCGCACACGCTGGCCCGTGCGCAGCCGCTGCGTGGCCTCGTGTACGCCCACCACTGCCGGGAGGCCGTACTCGCGCGCTACCACCGCGCCGTGGGTCATCATCCCGCCCACCTCCATCACCAATCCACCCGCGGCTAGAAACAGCGGCGTCCAGGAGGGATCGGTACCTGGGCAGACGAGGATTTCTCCGGGCACAAGCTGGGCAGCGCGAGGATCGGTGACGACCCGCACGACCCCCTCAACCACGCCAGGGGACACCGGGTCGCCACGGAGGACAGACTGATCCCTCTCATCTGGCGCAGCCACGCTCTCGTAGAACGCCTGCCCATCGCTCAACAGCAAGCGCGGGACCTGCCGCCGTCCCCTCTCCTGTTCGAGACTCTGTCGCCGCGCCTGGGCAAGGGCAGCCCAGTCATGCCCTTCGCCCGCAGCAAGGGCCCGCAGTTCTCGCAGGTGAAGGCAGAACACGTCATCGGGGCGGGTCAACAAGCCATCGGCGACGAGCCGCACACCGTCGGCCAGCAACGCCTGGCGCATGATGCTCAAGATACGAACCACCGTGAACTTGGGGGCTTCACGCAGTCCGATCAGCGCGCGCATGCGACGGGCGGCCCGGCGCGCCAAACCGGCTTTGAGCCACCCGCCGCGCGTGCCGCGCAGTGCCGCTGCCAGTCTGTCGACCTCGTCCTCGGCAGACTGCTTGCCCCGCTGGTACACGACATCCGGGGCTTGCTCGCCCTCTCCGATGTCGAGGTAGCTGCGCAGGGAGTAGAGGATGGGCAGGGGTTCTTCACGCCAGCGCGGTCGCCCCAGATCGATCTCGGCCAGGCCGCGCATCCCGTAACGCTGCATAAACTGCGCTATCGCTGACTGTGCCGCAAGAGGCAAGCAGCCTCGTAGGTATTCGTCGGCCAGTGCCGCCGCCTCACGGGCCCGGAAATGGGCCAGCGACTCGGGGTCGGCACGGATCGCCTGTGCCGTCTCCCAGAGGACGAAATCCATCTCGGTGGTCACGTTGTGCGGCACGCCGCGCATCATCACCCGCGTGTCGACGGCCTCGTCTGGGAGAGCGGCAGCAAGGTGGGTCAGCAGATTATACGCCCCCATACTCACGCCAAAACGCGGCACGAATTGGGGGATCACGAAACCGAAGGCCTGGTCAGCCATCTGTCGGATCAACGCCAGCCGCTCGGACAGGCTCGTCGACCGCCCGAGGCGCGCCTCAATGCCGGCCAGCATCGTCTCGAGCTGCCGCAACAGGCGCTCACGTTCAGCGTCAGGCCTGAGCAGCGTGCGCAGCGCGCGCCCGATCATCGGGATCAGCACCCTCAGCACGCGCAAGGCCGTGCGCACGCGCAGAGGTCCGGGCGAGGGAAAACGACCCTGATCGATCAGCCCTTGGAGGGCCTTGCCCGCGACGGGATCGACCCAGGGCAGCGTGCCCAGAGCCAGCCGCCGCCCCACCCGGCTGCCCACCAGCCCGGTGATATTGACCCACAGCCGACCTCCGGCCTCCCACAGCACCGACTGCGTCTCCAGCGTGAGACGAGCGCCAAAGATTCTTCCCGCGCCAATCAACGTGGCGCTGAGCGCGTCGCGTCCGAGCGGCGTGATCGGATCGAGCATGCCCTGGATGGAGCCAAGAGAGATCATCACCCGCAGCGGCTCGGCAGGCATCCCGTCCGGCAGGGGATAGAGGGTGGTGATAGGCCGCGCTTGCAGCAAGAACAGCCGGCCGTCCACCCCCGCCCACTCGATGTCCTGCGGCGCATCGAACAGAGCGGCAACACGCCGTCCCATCCGAGCCAGATCGAGGATCGCCGCGTCAGAGAGAGCCTGCCGTGCAGACGCATCGAGGCACGTCGTAGTCGTACCCCCTCCCACCTGTCCGTGTATAGCCAGGGATTTGGTTCCCAGCGTCTTGCTGAGGATGTGCCCGTCCGCATCGACCACGTAGTGATCCGGCTCGACTTGACCGGAGACCAACGCTTCTCCCAGGCCGAACGTCGCCTCGATGACCATCTCTGCCCGCTTGCCAGTGAGCGGGTTAGCGGTGAACAGCACGCCGGAGGTCTCACTGGGCACCATCTCTTGCACCACCACCGCCAGCGACACCGCGGCGTGGTCGATGCCGTTGCGCGCCCGGTAGCCGATGGCGCGTGCCGTCCACAAGCTGCTCCAACAGTCGATCACGGCTTGCTGCAGTCCATCCTCGCCCATCACGTTGAGGTAGGTGTCTTGCTGCCCGGCAAAGGAGAGTCCGGGCAGGTCCTCGGCCGTGGCTGAGGAGCGCACGGCGACCGGCGGGCGGCCCAAGGCAGCATAGGCGTCCGTGACTGCGTCCACCAGATTGGCAGGCAGTGGCCTGGATGAGAACCAGGCCCGGATGGTCTGCGCCGCGGCTCCCAAGGAGGTCAAGTCACCGGAGGGGACATCCTCGACAACGCGCAAGATCCTGCCAGACAGGCCATGGCTCTGCACAAAGGTCCGGTAGGCAGCCGTGCTGACGATGAACCCTGGCGGCACCGGGAACCCGGCCCGAAGCAGGCGTGACAGGTTCATTCCTTTGCCACCCACTGCATCCAGGGAAGCCTGCGAATCAAGGGGCAGAATAAAAGTGTGGATCATCGTGTTCCCTTCAGACCTATGTCGCCCGCCCAGGCTACGGCGGCGATGGGATTACCCTCAAGGGAAGTCTGCCGGGCTGCTTCACACCCGTCTCGTGGCAGACAGCTTCTCAAACGCTTGTGCGACGAACCATCTGTGTCCTTCTCGCAGGTTCGAATTCCGGCTTTCCCTCGATGTACTCAAGGACCAAGGTTGGCGTTGCAGAGATCTCGCCGGATTGATCGAGGAGATAGGGCGTCGGCACGGCCAATCCTGCGGATCGCAGGATGCGCAAGAGCTTGAATTCATCTGCTGCGATGTTCGGGTTCTGTTCGAGATCCACGCCGCCGTGCCGACGTACGACCATTTTCCTCGTCTGGCCATCAGGCAGGGCGATCTCGAATGCCGTCATCTGCGCGGAGACCCCGCCGTCCAATGGCCACGTTCGCAATAACTTGCCGTGGCGATCGATTCTTCGGACCAGTTCGGCGATCTGTCTGTGCAGTTCTAGATCTGACATCAGGTCGATCCTGGGTCCCGTAGGCTAGCTGGGGAGCCTATCCACGGCTGACTGTCCAGCGGTCTGTACAACAGGAGGCTCTTTGCCCGTACCTCCTCATTATACCTCAAAGCAGCATGGGGAGGAAACTGCCGCTTGGCGGCACCATCCGCGTTTCGCAAGTGGTGCCCCCTCGCGGATGGACGATGAGGAGCGAGCCTGTCCAAGGGAAACAGCCCACGCGATCCGGGCTAGTCCGCAATCGGCATGCCATAGGCGGCGAATTCAACCAGTCCCGTGTTGCCTCCGCTGCTGTCCACCACGTCCAGGCGCAGCGAACGGGCTGTCACATTGACCTCAAAGCGATGGGCTTGCGCGGCGTCGTGGAGCGTGAAGGGTCCCAGAACCTCGCCTCCGTCGGTAGTGAGGGTGAAAGCGAAAATCTGTGCCGTCCCATCGCTCATGGAACGTGTCCAGACCTCCACGGCGTGCAATTGAGCCGTCTCGGCCAACTCGATCTCGATATAGGCCGCGTTGCCATCCCCTGCAGACGACCAGGCCGTGCCACGACTGCCGTCAATCGCACTGTCTGCGCCCCACGACTGATCGTTGGCTGCGCCGCCAAAATTGCTGCTGACGGCTGCGACCCGCGCCCCGGCCTCGAGCGAAGCCAGGTTGACATCGACCTGTTCCTGTGCAGGGAGAGTACGAAAGGTCCCATCCTCGCCAACGTACAGCGTGCCATCGGGAGCTGTCCCCTGGACGCGATAGTGGTATTCGCTGTCCGGTTCCAGGCCCAGCAGCAGTGGGTGGTGACCGCTATGCGCACCTCCAGCCATATCCTGATCCACAGAGATCAGACCGTAGGCTGTTGTTTTGCCATAGACGACGGAACAGGCCAGCGGGATGCTGGACTCAAAGATCAGGACGGCGTCGGTATCGGTGATGTCCACGATCTGAGGTAGCTCACCATCGCTGACTTGATCAAGGGGGCGAATGTCATATGGCGCGGACGTTGGCGTGGCGGCCGGCTGGCAGGCGATGAGCAGCGCGCCGACCAACGCGAGCACGAAAGGCGTCATGCCTGTCATCTTGAGGTCGAACATTTCCTACTCCTTCCTGGCTGTGATCAGCGTATAGCCTACTCTGCCCCTTTCGATCAGCTCGGCAGCGCGCCGGACCAGGCGTTTGCCCTCGTCCAGGTCGAGACCGCCCAGTTCGACCTTGCCCAGCTTGGCAGCCAGCTCGACGCCCAACAGCTTGCGGCGCACGTCCGCCACCATGTCTAGCAGCGCGCCCCCACGGTCCTCGACTCAGGCTGCGATCGCAAACCCGATCGGCAGTAGACGTGCCAGATTGGACACGCCTGTCTCCAACCCTCCCTGTAGGCTAATCAAGAGGAACAGATCGGCCCGGGTTGCGGCGCCAATCGTCCCACCGCACGCCGGGCACGTCACACTGTGCTTGTGTTCGGCCATTCTGGCCTCCTCTCGTCAGCGTTCACCGTCACCGATATAGAACGTGCCGATCCCCCGATTTGGCGGACCGGCACGTGAAACTGCCTTGTCGCACTGGGTCTAGCAGGCCGGGTGCAAGAGCCCGTTCTCTTTACTGCTATTTTGATGTCGTTCGCCGCTCCATTCTTACGTGCTGACGACATACTGCTGGCCTACGGTCTCGTCTTGGCCTCTGTTGTCTCCTGCCAGGCGCGCAGTATCTCGGCCACGCTCCAGGCCTGAGCGACGCAGCCCCGCGGGGTAAAGGGCGGATCCCCATCATAGATCTCGCTGATGCTGCCCACGCCGTGGTCGGCCAGTTGCCGGATCAGCGGCATCACGTAGGATCGCGCCAGGCGTGGATCGCGGTAGACCCGCAGATGGGCGCGAACGAACGGACCGATCAGCCAGCTCCACGCCGTGCCCTGGTGATAGGCACCGTCCCGCTGGCGTGGGCCGCCGCCGTACCGCCCCACGTAGGCTGGATGGTGCGGCGAGAGGCTGCGCAGCCCGTGCGGGGTGTAGAGATAGCGCGCACAAACGTCCACCACGGCACGCCGCTGCCCTTCTGAAAGGGGGCTGTAGGGCAGCGAGACGGCAAAGAGCTGATTCGGTCGCAGCGCCGGGTCGTCCCCATCGGGACCGTCGATCACGTCATAGCAGTAGCCCGCGGCCTCGTTCCAGAAGCGAGCGAATCCGCTGTGCGCGCGCTCTGCCAGGTCGTCGTACGGATCCCCGGGCCGGCCCAGGTCCCGCGCCAGGTCGCCCATAGTCCGCAGTGCGTTGTACCACAGAGCGTTGATCTCGACGGGCTTGCCGATGCGCGGGGTCACGACCCAGTCGCCGACCTTGGCGTCCATCCAGGTCAACTGCACCCCCGGCTCGCCGGCATAGAGCAAGCCGTCTTTGGGGTCCTGGCGGATGCCGTACCGAGTGCCCCGAAGGTGCCAGGCAATGATCTCTTCCAGGACGGGGTAGAGGGCTCGGGGCAGGTCATCATCGCCCGTCTCTGCGCGATAGGCACGAATAGCCTCGAAATACCACAGCGTGGCGTCCACTGTGTTGTATTCTGGCCTCTCTCCCTCGTCCGGGAAGCGGTTGGGCAGCATGCCCTGGTCCACAAAGTGGCCAAAGGTGCGCAGGATGCGCGCAGCGATCTCTGGCCGTCCGGTCGCGAGGGTGAGGCCGGGCAGGCTGATCATGGTGTCGCGCCCCCAATCGCCGAACCAGGGGTAGCCGGCGATCACGCTTTGGCCCTTGGGATCGTCGGGGATGGGCCGCCGCACCACGAACTGGTCGGCTGCCAGGACCAGGCTCTGCACGTCCTGCAGATCGGGATCCTCACCCTCTACATCGAGCGCCAGCCGTCCCTTGTCCAGTAGGCCGCGCTCGTAGGCTTGCCTTTCGCTGTAGGCCGATGCCCCGTCCAGGTTGGGCGTCGCATCGGTGCTGATCACCACGGTCAACGAGTCGCCAGGCTGCAGTGCGGCCTCCAGGCAGCCTGCATAGAGGTGGTCGTCCAATGGGTCCAGCCCGCGATAGTGCTCCACGGCGAGGAAATGCCCCCGGTACCACTGGTGCTGGGGCGAGATCGCAGCGCCTCCGCTGAACAGGAAGTAGGGCGCCGCGCCGTCGAACGCCTCCACGCGCAGGCCGTATGGCACTTGCGACACCTGCATAGGCCAGCCGTCAGCGCGAGTGCGACCGTGGTGGTCACGGTAGTCCACGAGCGCCTTGATCCGCAGCCTCAGCGGCGCTGAGGATCGCGTCAGGTCATAGCGGACATACGAGGTATTGGCGCCAACCTGCATCCAGATGCGTTTCTCCAACAGCGCGTCGGCGCAGGCAAAGGTCCATACCGGCGTCGTGCCTTCCAGGCGGAAACGGTCGATGTGCTCAAAGCCGCGAGGGTCGATCGTGCCATCCGCCCAGCGGTTGGCGAACAGCGGATACGGATCGTCCCCACAGTGGTGGGCGGTCTCTTCCAGCTTGGAGACCAACAGCGTGCGCCCCAGCGGCGGCTCGAGAGCGGCGATGAGGAGGCCGTGATAACAGCGCGTCAAGAGTCCGGCGACCGTGCCCATTGCATAGCCACCGATACCATTGGTGACCAGCCACTCGCGTCGTTCTGCACCCGGCAGGTCGTTGCAGAGGTCACGTCCGAAATCCAGCCCCCTGAAGGGGATCTCTGACATGGGTCTACTCCGAGGACCAGGCTGTGCGAAAGTCAGGGTAGAGCGTCAGGCCCCCGTCCACGTACACGGTCTGCCCGGTGATGTACGCCCCCTCGTCCGAAGCGAGGAACGCGGTGATCGCCGCCATCTCTTCAGCGGTGCCGGCTCTCCCCATCGGAATGTGGGCCTCCACCTCTGCCTTCTTGGCCGGGTCGTCCACCCAGGAACGGTTGATGGGGGTGATCGTGGCCCCAGGGCCGATGGCGTTCACACGGATGCCGCGACTGGCGTACTCGAGCGCCAGCGTCCGGGTCAGGTTCTGCATGCCGCCCTTGCTGACCGAGTACCCCACAAAGCGAGGTTTGGGGATGATCTGGTGCACGCTGGAGACGTTGATGATCGCCCCCGGCTTGCCCTCGCCGAGCAGGTGCCGGATCACCTCGCGCGCGCAGAGATAGGCCCCGCGCAGGTTGACCCTCAGCACACGGTCAAAGGCCTCCACCTCGACTTCGTGCGAATCGCCGGGGATCTGAATGCCCGCGTTGTTGATCAGGATGTCCACGCCACCGAGCTTTTCGATCGTCTCCCCGACCATGCGCACGACGTCCTCTTCCTTGGAGACGTCAGCCTGTACCACGATGTGATCCACGCCGTGCTCGGCAATCCGGTCGCAGCACCTTTCCAGCGCCTGATGGATCCTCTCGTCGGTTTCACTCACGCTGGCGAGGTCCCGCCGGTAGTTGATCGCTACGTGCGCGCCTTCTTCTGCAAAGCGTACGGCAATCGCCTGTCCGATGCCCGAGGTGCCACCCGTGACCAGTACGTTCTTGCCCTGCAATCCCTTCATTGGATCGTGCTCCTTGTCCCAACTTTGGCTGTGCCCTGCATCTATGCTTTGCCCCTTCCAGCGGCCCCGTATTGCCGTGACGTCTGGCGCTGGCAGTGCCCGACACCGGCAGAGGTTCTGTGATCAGTAGAACATATAGTCCCAGTCCTGCCCGGCAAGCTCATTCCAGGGAAAATCAGGGCGGGCAATGTCGGCGCCAAACTGGCTCACCGGTTGGCCGACAGCCTTGAATATGGCCATCGTGCCATGCCGCTGGCCCAGCAGCATCGCTCCGGCCAACCGCCCGTCCACCACGCGGAACTTGCGATACCCATCACCCTCTTGCCAAAGGTACACATCGCCGTCCTCGCCGTGTGGCTCGCCAATGAGTGAATAGAACATGGTGTAGATGATGGAGCAATTCAGAAAGGGCAGTTTCAGGATCGCTTCCGCCCTCTCCATGGCGATTGGGCCGCCGGTCATGCGGCAAGCGGCGACCCTGGCCTGGCGGGCGCAGTCCAGCCAGATGCGCGTCGTCATCCAGCGGTCGCTGCCAGGTTTCCGGGTCTCTGTACAGTCACCGGCGGCAAAGATGTCGGGCAGGTTGGTGCGGCTGTAGGCGTCGATCTGGATGCCCCGGCCCACGGTCAATCCCGGCACCTCGGGAAAGACAGGCCGGGTGCCTACGGCCTGGACAAACAGGTCAAAGTCCCACGTTCGGCCGCTGGTCAGGTGAGCGGTCTGCCTCTCGACACGCTCGACGGTGTCTTCCAGGAACAGCTCTATGCCGTCGGCCCGTAGACCTTCTTGAAGCCACTCGGCTGCCGGGGCGTCAACAAATGGCTTGCCCACAAAGCCGGATCGCTGGACGATGCCGATCTTTGGCGAGACCATGTCCGAACGCTGTCCCATCTTGAACAGCGCACCGGCGAGTTCCAGGCCCAGGATGCCGCCACCCATGATCAGTGCCTGGCCACAATCGCCTAACCGCTCCTTGATCGTTCGCGCGTCCGCCAGTGTGCGAAAGACCTGGACCTCGTCCAATCCCTCGACCGGGAAAGTGTTGGCCGTCCCACCGGTGGCGATGAGCGTCTTGCCATAGCCGATCGTTTCACCGCCGGCCAGGTGGATGCGCTTTGCCGCAGAGTCTACGTGCGTCACGTGTCCATCGATCTGCTCGAACCTCATCTGATCGTAAAACTCGGGCGTGCGCCCCGGCAGCATCTCGTCGGTCGTTTCACCAGAGACCCATTCAGAGAGGGAGGCGCGATAGTAGTAGGGCTCACCTTCGTCGCCAATGAGCACGACGTGTGCGTCGCCGTCGAGCTGTCGTAGTTCTTGTGCAGCGCTGATCCCGGCCATGCCGTTGCCAATGATCGCGTAATTGGTTCTATTTGCCATCGCTCGCCTCCGATTGCCCCGCGACCTGTTCCGGCAGGCGCGTCGCTTGCTCTGCGGCCACCATGAGTTCCCACAGGGGCACGCCAGCCTCCCGGAATGCCGGGTCAAACGACTCCCAACAGGTGACACACTCCACTGCCATCCCCTCTGCGCCTGCTTGCCGCACGGTGGCCAGCTTTTCCTCGTGCAGATGGTGATTCAGTTCGTGGTTGGCGTGGAGGTTATAGTACCCGCAGCAGACGCACTTGTGCGGCACCTCGGCGATCTCGACCACGTCGGCCATCAGGGCCAGCAGTTCGCGGGCGGGTTGGGGTCGGCCCACCTTCTTGGTCACGTGGCACGAGTCGTGGATGGCGATAGGAGCTTCGAATCCGCTCCAGGTCAGGCGGCCGGCGTGTTGGAGCAGCCACTCTGGCGTGGTGAGGGCCGTCCATTTGGCGCCCGTCTTTTTCTTGAGGCGCAGCAGGGCGGTGTAGCATTCGGCACAGCCAGAGACGATCACCTCAGGCCGAACGGGGTCGATCAGTGTCCCAAGATGGATGAGCATCTGCTGGCCGTAGCCCATCCGCCCGCTGAGGTACTGCGGCCAGCCGCAGCAGGAGCGCACACCCCCCAGTACCTCATAGTCGAGCCCCAACCGATCGGCCAGCGTGAGCGTGGCCGCGGGAGCGCCTGAAGGAGAAGCGATGTAACAGCCAAAGTAGAACAGGAGGGGCTTTTGCTCCAGGTGCGCTTTGTCCACGTGCTTTCCCAACTCTCCCAGGCCGATCCGCGTCCTCAGATCCAGCAGTGAGATGAGCCAACTCTTGTCGCGGCGGCCCTTGATGGCATAGTACTGTTGCCAGGACTTGGGCAGGTCGGGTAGCAGTGTCTTGAGATACAACATCATGTGGTCGCGGTGGACGCCGGCCGGGCAGGCTATGGTACAGTCACCGCACTGCACGCACTCGGCCACGAACGTCTGGACGCGCTCCGTCCACACTCCCGAGACCATCAGCGAGTCCAGTTCGTTCTGGTTAACGTGTAGCCGGTTGACGGGGCATACTTCCATGCAGGCGTTTGCCCCGATACAGCTCTTCAGGCCAAACTCGGAAATCTGCCTGAGGCTGATTTCAAACTCACTTCCGTCCCACTTCATAGCGCAAACTCCTCACACTCTCTTGGTCATTCGGATAAGAGGCCCTCCTCAAGACGGGATCTGAGAGCCAGGCCGAGTGTCACCAACACCATCACCCCTACGAGAATCCAGAGACCTACCCTGGCAGCCTGTGGCACGGTCTCCCCCAAGAACGAGAATACTATCGTGCCCGGCATCTGTCCAATCCCGGTGGCCAGGACAAATCCCCACAGCCCGATCGAGCTCAGCCCGGCGGCATAGCTCACCACGTCGAAAGAGATGCCCGGGATCAGCCGGGCGATCAACACGGCGTGTTTGCCGTAGCGCTGAAAAAAGCGGTCGGTGAGGTCCAGGGGCCTTTCTCCGACCAGTTTCACCACCAGCGGCCGCCCAAAGAGCCGCGAGATGTAGTAGCACAGCACGGCCGCCACCATGGCGCTGCTCCAGGATAACAACGCCCCCCAGACTGTCCCAAAGAGCAGCCCGTTGGCCAGGGTGAGCACAAAGGACGGCACCGGCAGCACGAGCGCCTGGAGCACCATCAGGCACGCAGAGATGACAGGCGCCCAGGCACCGAAACTCAGCAAGTAGTCCCTCATCGCCTCGACATCCGCCCCCGACAGCAGGGCCAGGGCCCGTTGAACCGCGCCACGAAAGGCTGGGGAGAGGAGATAGAGCAGCGCCAGGGCGGCCATCACCCCCCAGGCAGAAATGATCTGCGTTTTCCTTTTGCTCATCGGGCCATTCTCACCCCACAAGGACGCGGCTTATCCATTCTCGACAGCGCTCCGCCAACGATCGTACTCCTCCTCGGTATCCACGTCCTCCAGCTCTGGCAGATAGGCCAGCCGTATGCCACGCGAGCGCGCCAGCGCCTCGGTCTGCGCCAGCACGCGCTCGGTGCTCCACTCGATGCCATCGAACAGAGAAACGCCCGGCGCACGCATCCCGACTAGGTAGTACCCGCCGTCGCGGGCAGGACCGATGACCGCTTGCGCCTCGGTCAGCGCGTCGAAAGCGGCGCACACCAGTTGGCTGTCCAGTCCGGGGATGTCGCTGCCGGTCAGAACGACGGCCTCAGCGCCCTCTGTGAATGCCTGCGCGAACGAGGCCGCCATCCGCTGGCCCAGGTCGCCCGCGATTTGGGGACGCACCCGCAGTTCGGGAAACGCCGCGGCGAAAAAGGGCACGTCGGCAGGCGAGGCCAGCGACAGCTCAACGCATGTGTTTCTCAAGTCCGCGCGCAGCAGGTCCAGCAGGTAGCCGTAGAGCAGCCGGGCATAGACCCCCGCCGCATGCTCTGCCCCGATGACAACGCCCAGGCGCGTCTTGGCGTAGCCGGGTAGCGGCCGTTTGGCATACACGATGAGATGCCTCTTCACTGCCCCTCCTCGCGGCTGGAGCGGTAGGTTCGCGCGATCTCTTCTGCCGTCGCGCCCAGATAGACGTAGCGAAACAGGTTCCACCGGTTCAACAGCGCCTGGCGCAGCGAGCCGCGTTCCGAGTAGCGGCGGCTAGACGTGACCACGCGGGGCAGGAGGCGAACCAGCTTGCCCTCCCGGTCGAGCGCGCGAGACAGCGCCACGTCCTCCATCAACGGGAGCTCGGGGAAACCCCCGATCCGTTCAAAGGTCGCACGGGTCATGAACTGGGCTTGGTCGCCGTGCATCCCTCTCCAGTCCGCGCGTTGGGGCATCCGATTG
>JADHXD010000221.1 GCA_016783145.1 Anaerolineae bacterium | reverse complement strand
GGCTCAGAACCGTACCCAGGCTTCCCCCGACCGAAAAGATCGAGGTCGCGATCCCTCGGCGCGTCCCTCCACCCGAAGACGCGATCGAAGCTGCGGCTGGGTGAAATGCGGCCGAACCGAGGACGCCAAGCCCTACGACAAGCACCACCGAGGCATAGTCATCTAGCAGCCCGACGATGCTCATAATCAGCCCCACCCAGACGATACCCAGGACCACAATCCATCTTGGGTACCACAGGTCGCTCAAGTAGCCAAATAGAGGTTGCGCAAGCGAGGTGCCCACGCCAGCGGCCATCGCGATCAGGCCCACCTGGGTATAGTTCAGTCCCAGTGCAGTGACCAGCACGGGGTAGAGGACCGGCAGGAACTGACTGCACAGCTCAACGGACATGTGCCCCAGGGAGACCAGGAAGAGAGACCGTGTGGGGTGAGCGTCCATGGAGAGCCCTTCTACGTTTCGTGTGTTCGCAGCGCTTTCTAGGAGGAGGCCATCCGTTCATTATAGCACCCCTCAGGGCCGTGAGCAAACTCAGTCCACTTCGACCACCGGTTCTCGCATGATCAGCTCGACTGCCTGGCCCGCGCTGCTGGCGGCCTGGGGAAACACTGAGGTCAGGGTGCGGATGTGACGCAGGTTGTCTGCCGTCCTGGCGACCAACATGGCCAGATCGCCCTCCGTCATCCCGGATCTGGAGACGACCTGATCCCAGGACCATCCGCGGGCCCACGCGTGCACCGCAGCCGCGCCGCGCAGGGACAGGGGGCGGACGCCGAATTCCCAGTGGGCCAATCGCCTCATGTACGGCCCCAGGCCTCGCTTCACCGTGATGAAAGCGCGCTCCAGGTCTCTCGTGAGCATCCTCTCATCCACTTCATCCTCCGCACCCCGCTCGTGAGCAAAGGCCGCCACGAGTGCAGCGAGCAGCGCGGGATGCGAACGCGGCAGGATCCCCAGCCTGAGCCCCTCCGCGATCACAAGAGGCTGATCGACTCTGAGCTGTGAGGCCCACCTGCCGGCGTCTGTCAGGCGTCCATCTGGAGTCACATACCCGGTCTCTCTCAGAAAGTCCAGGTAGCGTCTGAGCTCGCCCACAAGGGCCCTGGTGGTCCTTTCCTGGGCCTGGACGCGTGCCCCTAGCGATCGCTCAAAGAGACCTTCCACCTCGCGGGGTGTGTGAGAGAGCAGCAGGTTCAAGACCATCGAGAAGCTCAGCTTGATCTGGCTGAGCACGTCCGAAGGAGGGCTGGTCGCCAGGCGCGCGATCGCAGGAATGTCCATATACGTGCCTGGGACAACGACCGCAAAGCCAACGCGGTCCATCCCTCGTCTCCCTGCCCTCCCGACCATCTGATGGAACTCGGTGGGCGTTAGGGGGACAAAGCCATGCCCGTCAAACCGGTCCGAGTTCACAAAGACCACCGTCCTTGCGGGAAAGTTGACCCCTGCTGCTACCGTCGAGGTGGCAAAAATGGCATCCAGCAGCCCTTCCGTCATCAGTGCCTCCAGTGCCAGCTTCCACAGGGCAAGCTGCCCGGCGTGGTGAGCCCCGACCCCCCTGTGCGCCAGATACGCGAGTTGAGGGTGATCCGCGATGTAGGGATGTGCCGCAATCAACTCCCCGATCCTCCGGGAGAGGCGGGCGTTCTCACGAGAGTCACGCGCCTCACATAGACTGAGCGCCCGATCGCACTCTGAGCGAGACTTGAGGAAAAAGATCGCTGGCAGAAGGTGATAGGTCCTCAGAACCCGAAGGATCTCCCCAAAGGGCGGCAGTTCGCGCGGCCTGGCGAGCATCGGGGGATTCTTGCTCTGCACGTACGCCTTGACCCGCCGGTCGATCCCCGGCCGACGCTCCGGCCGATCGGGTGAAAGAAGCGGGCAGAGCGTTCCCGAGGGATGCAGGAACAGCAGGCTCAGATCCACCGGTCTCTTGGCCTCCTCGACAACCACACAGTCCTTCTGGCGAATCGAGGACAGCCACTTGGCGATCTGGTCTGCGTTCCCGATGGTAGCCGAGAGCATCAGCAGTGGAATGCGCCGTGGTAGATAGATCATGACCTCTTCCCACACGACGCCCCGGTCCCTATCCCCCAAAAAGTGCGCCTCATCAAGCACCACCAGGCCCACAGGCAGGTCCTGTCCTGCGTACATCGCATCGTACAACTGGTTGCGCAGTATCTCTGTCGTGCCGACCACGATCGGCGCGTCCGCATTCTCCTTTCTGTCCCCTGTCAGGATGCCCACGTTCTGTGCCCCGAATACACGCGCAAACTCCCCATACTTGGAGTTGCTCAGCGCCTTCAGCGGGGAAGCATACCAGGATCGTTTGCCGTCGTGGAGCAGCTTGGCGATGGCACGTTCTGCGATCCAGGTCTTCCCGGAACCAGTGGGAGCGGTGACCAGGCAGTCCGCACGCTCGATTGCCGCCACAGCTTTGAGCTGAAAGGGATCGGGCTGAAAGGGCCTCTGATCGGGTACGCCGATCGAGGCGAACACTGGGCCCAGTCTGGGGTCTGCGTTGGGCCTAATAGGGGGAATGAGAGCCCTTGGAGCACGCCTGCGCAGTTGCCCGTAGCGTCTCTTGTGCATATCCACCGCCTTTCTGTGTGACAAAGGTATGCGGAAATCGGGAATCTGTCAAGTTGGCAGGGCGTTCATTCCATGGTACACTGATCGGGAGAGTGCATGCTTGGGACAGGGGAGGCATCGTGGCTGTGCTTGAGAGACTGAACATCGGTGTTGTGGGCGCGGCTGGGCGGGGAGCAAGCTTCCGCGCGGCGCTTGAGGCTCATCCCAAGACACGCATTCACGCAGTGTGCGACATCCGGGAGGACCTGCTGGCGGAGACGG
This sequence comes from Anaerolineae bacterium, assembly GCA_016783145.1. Taxonomy (GTDB): domain Bacteria; phylum Chloroflexota; class Anaerolineae; order JAFGEY01; family JAFGEY01; genus BS750m-G44. Next base: position 2,973 of record JADHXD010000221.1, on the reverse strand, counting down.
CAGACCGTCTGGGCGCGTCAGAGATGTACGCAGACTACCAGGAGATGCTGGACCGGTCAGAACTGGATGCGGTGGTGATTGCCACGCCGATGCACTATCACGTGCCGCAGGCGGTCCAGGCGCTGCAGCGCGACATCCACGTGCTGAGCGAGGTGCCAGCGGCTGTGTCCGTGAAGGAGTGTCGTGCCCTGGTCGCGGCGGCAAGCGCCTCCAGTGCGGTCTATATGATGGCCGAGAATATCACATACATCCGCCCCAACGTCCTGGTCAGGGAACTCGTGGGCAGAGGGTTGTTCGGCGAGGTCTACTATGCCGAGGGGGAGTACCTTCACGAGCTCAAGGAACTGAACGAGATCACCAGTTGGCGGCGTCACTGGCAGACCGGCATCGATGGTATCACCTACGGGACGCACAGCCTGGGACCGATCCTGCAGTGGATGCCAGGAGACCGCGTCGTCCGCGTCTGCTGCGAGGGCAGCGGACATCACTACGTCGATCCCCGGGGAGAGCGCTACGGGAACCAGGATAGCTGCGTGATGCTCGCCAAGACTGCGCTTGGTGCCTTGATCAAGATCCGCGTGGATATGCTCTCGCAGAGGCCCCACGCGATGACAAACTACTGCTTGCAGGGAACGAAGGGGTGCTACGAGTCCGCACGCAGTGCGGGAGAAAAGCACAGGATCTGGCTTGCTGAGCTCTGCGAGGACGCGAACCAGTGGATGGACCTGGCGGACCTTGAGGAGCCGTTCATGCCCGAGATGTGGCGGAACCCTCCCGATGCTGCACTGCGAGCAGGACACGGCGGAGGCGACTACTTTCAGGTGCTCGACTTTGTACGCAGCATCATCGACGGCACGCCCTGCCCGATCGGTATCCACGAGGCGATGGATATGGCCCTGCCCGGTTTGGTCAGTCAGGCATCGATCGCGAATGGCGCCTCGTGGATGGACGTCCCCGACTCTAGGTCCTGGCAAGATGAACCGCAGGCGAGGAGCGGCGCATGAAACACGGTGAGCCTCCCAGTCTTCTCTACATCCATTCGGACCAGCACAGCCCCTTTGTCACCGGATGCTATGGCGATCCCCTGGTGCAGACACCTCACCTCGACCGGTTGGCGAGCACTGGAGTGCTCTTTGGGAATGCCTACTGTACCTCCCCGATCTGCGTGCCCTCGCGGATGTCGATGCTGACGGGCCGGCACCCACACGAGAATGAGGTGTGGACAAACCAGCACATCCTGGACGCCAGCATCCCAACGCACGCCCACGCGATGGGCGCGGCGGGATACCGCCCGACCCTGATCGGACGGATGCACGCCCTGGGCCCGGACCAGCTCCACGGCTACGCTGAGCGCCTGGTCGGTGACCACGGACCCAATCATCTGGGCGGCAGCGCCGTGGATCGTGGCGAGCTGAGCGGCACCGCCGGCCCCGACCGTGTGAGCCTGGTCAAGTCTGGGGCAGGCCAAAGTGCCTACCAGGTGCACGACGAGTACGTGACTGCAGCCGCCGTGGACTATTTGGACCGCCTGGGCATCGAGAAGCGGTCAGGCCAGCTCCGGGGACCCTTTTGCCTGACCGCGGGTTTCATGCTGCCCCACCCACCCTATGTGGCGCGCCGGGAGACCTATGACCTCTACCGGAGCCAGATCACGATGCCAGAAAAGCCAGAGCCGCTTCCAGGCGAGCTCCACCCGCACCTTCAGTGGTGGCGGCAGCACACGGGCATCACAGAGGTCCCTGCCGAGGAAGTCCTGCGGGCGCGCGCAGCCTACTGGGCTTTGGTGACCGAGATGGACCGGTTGATCGGCCAGATCCTCTCGGCCGTGCACGACAACGACCTGGCAGACAACTTGCTGATCCTCTACACGTCAGACCACGGCGATATGCTGGGCGAACACGGCCTATGGTGGAAGCACACCTTCTACGAGGAGTCGGCCAAGGTGCCGCTCATCCTTGCCTGGCCGGGCGTCATCCCGGCGGGAGGGCGATGCGACCGGATCGTGAGCGCGCTGGACGTGACCGCCACGGTGCTGGATGCTGTGGGTGCCCCGGCCCTGCCCAACGCCTCAGGCCAGAGCTTCTTGCCTCTGATCTCGGGCGAGGATGCAGAGTGGCCGGATCGCGCCTTCTCAGAGTACTGCTCTGACGAGTTCGCACCTCCTGGCGGCTGCTATCAGCGTATGATCCGTCAAGGGGACTGGAAACTGGTCTACTATCACGGGCAGGCGCCGCAGCTCTACGACCTGTCGGATGACCCCGGCGAGAGGAGAAATCGAGCCTCCGATCGGGAGTGCCGGGATGTCAGGGATGAACTGATGGACCTGCTGTTGGACGGTTGGGACCCCGACGAGATCGCGCTCAAGATGGCCGCCAAGCGAGCAGACAACGGGGCACTGCGCGCCTGGGCACGTAGTACCTGCCCCCCTGACCAGTTCCGCTGGCCACTGAAACCAGAGATGAACTACCTCGACGAGTAGCTTGCCATCTCCCTGAGGCGAGGTGCCCTGCCTCGCGACCGCTACCGCAGGCAGGAGAGGAGCAGACCAAATGCAGATGCTGAGACTTGGGATCGTTGGGGCTGGATTCGTAGCCAAGTTCCACGCGCGCGCACTCGCGCAGGTCCGGTCTGTGACCGTTGCCGGCATCACTTCGCGGACGACCTCCAGCGCGCAGGCACTCTCCAGGTTCGTCACCCAGCACGGGCTGGGAGAGGGGAGCGTATACCCCAGCGTTTCAGAGATGGCGCCTCACGTCGACGCGATCGCAGTGTACGCGCCAAACTACGCCAGGGTCGAGATCGTCGAACAGATCGTGGATGCCGTGGAGCACGGTGCGGCTCTCAAGGGGGTGATCTGCGAAAAGCCGCTCGCGCGCAACGTGCGCGAAGCACGGCGGATGGTGGCCCTGGCACGCGAAGCCGGCCTCAAGACTGCATACTTTGAGAACCAAGTCTTTATGAAGGCCATCCGCA
>JADHXD010000073.1 GCA_016783145.1 Anaerolineae bacterium | reverse complement strand
CTGTGGGGGTGTGCGCTGCGCCCGGCAGATGGACGCCATCGCCCGCGCGGCCCGGATGACGACCATGGTGGGCTGCGTTCACGAACCGGCGCTGCTCATCGCCGCCGGCTTGGGGTTTGCCCTGAGCAGCGCCAACGTCCGCTACGGAGACCTCGACGGGTCCTTTGACCTGGTGGACGACCCGACCGTTCCCGGATTCCAGTTTGAGGAGGGGTGGTTGATTGCCCGCGACGTGCCCGGCTTGGGCTGTACCGTCGAGCTATGATCAGTATGGGTTGCGTCTAGAACGGCCTTGTACTATAATGAATGTACGGCAGGCAACTAGAGACAGCTTTGTGACGGTCACCGCTCCCCGGCACGTCCGGGATTGGGCATAGGCTCTGCGGATCCCCCGAGTCTCCAGGGATCTGGAGGCACGCGCGAACTTCCTCCTCCGCCACCGCTGAACGGCGCGTTGCATCCGCGTGACCTGTCGATCGCAGAATGGAGAGATGGACAGGATGACCGCTGCCGAACGGATCAAGATCAATCGATGGCTCCTCGTTCTCTTGACCGTGGGGGCTGCCACGCTTGGGCTCGCGCCCCTGGCCCTGTTCTTGGGACGTCCTCGGCTGCTGTGGTACGCCCTGGGCGGATGCGCGCTGCTGGCCTTTGCCACAGTCTTCCGGACCCGGTCGGGGAAAGGCAAAACCCACGCAGCGAATTCGCCAGGCTTCCTGGAGTTCCTGATCGGCGGGCTGGCGATGATCTATGTGCCCGCGTTTGGCGGCATCCTCTCGCTGATCCTCTACTGTGCTGTGTACGGGGTGGCGTGGCTGTTGGGTGCCCTTTTTTCCTGGCTCGGGTTAGGGATCCAGGTCTCCCCTGGCCTGGTGGCAACCTATCCCTCCGCGGTTCTGGCGGCTGGGGTCGCCCTTATCTCCGGGGTGCGGACCGATGAACTGCGCGACAAGCTCTACAAGGAGGTCGCAGGCACAAAGTCGGACTTTTACGACCTGATCGCGCGCCAGCGCAGATGGTTGATCGGGTGTGGCACGGTGGCGGTGATCGTCCTTGGCATCGTAGGCACGACCGGGATCCTCAGGCAGGTCGTGGACACGTGGATCTATGTGCTGCTGCAGCTCTTTCTCACCGTCGTCAGTGCCCCGCTCTGGATCGCGGGAGAACTCACCTCTACCTCTCCTCGTGCCGTTCGCGCCGTGGCAAAGCTGCTCAAAGGGATGGACTACCAGATCACGGAATCGCCCAGAACGGGAGACGAGGCATTCGATCCGCTGCTGATCAACGTGGACCTGCTCGCGTACGATGGAGAGCACGCGTTCGCCGTGCAAGTGAGGACTGAGGGCGGTTCCTCTGCCCCTCCGGACTGGACGGCGGCGTCAGCCTTGCAGAACGCGGCCTGGGCGCTGGACGACGTCGGCCCGGACTTTGGCCTGACCTCGCAAGAGGTCGAGCCGTGCATGGTGCTCGTGGGCATCGAGCCGGACAAGCGTCTCAGAGAGTTCTCTGCGGAGGGGGGATTCTGGCTCGTGGAAGTGCCGGACAAGGGGGTGATCGACCAGGTCATCTTGACCGAGGATGAAGGGGATCTGCGAGAATTGGCGCGGCAGTACCTGGGCGCTCTCGCTGCCGGCGAGCACGCCCAGTCGCCGGACGACGGCCCCGACGGGCCGGGAGGGCAGCGCTGATGGCTCCACCTGTCCGCGAACCACCGGCCGTCGAACAAGGCGCTCACGCGGTCGCCAATGTGTTGGGTCCTCGGCAGGAGACCCCCATCGAGGCCATCCGGGATATGTGCCTGCCGCCCAAGGCACGGGAATATCTGGACGGCCCTCTGGGAGACCTGGGGCTAGAGATTTGGCCGGGGATCATCCGGGTCTCCGAAGGCGTGGAGCGCCACTACAGCGTGATCGGCAAAGACGAACAGCAGCGCATCGTGCTCCACATCAAGAGCTGGATCCTGGACGGTCCCAACGAGCTCAAGTTCATGGCGCTCACCTCCTTACCCTCGGCATTTGAGGAGGGCACGCGACTGTTCATCCTCTCCCAGGGGCTGGACATCATCCCCTCCCGGGCCTACAGGCGCATGATCCTGGAGCAGTGGCCGCGCAGGCAGCGCGTGATGACGACGTTTGTGCCCTGGGTGGACATCAAGAGCCTGCAGGGCACCCGCGCGCAGCAGGACCTGAAGGAGATACTGGAGCTCGAGGTGACGCAGCCTGCTCCTTCCGAGAGTTCGGCGGACGACATCACAAGCGAGGAGATACAGAGACTCGTCAAGATCGTCTCCGGGTGGCCTGACTTTTTGGAACCGAATGGCCGCTCCGTGGCAGCCTTTCTAGCAGGCCTACGAGAGGTTCTGTCTGGGTTCGACTACACGGGTGGTCGGCGGGTCTTTGCCGGAAAGCTGATCATGAGGCTCCTGCAGTACGGCGAGGTGGAGGACGGACAGCATACGCTGGGGATGCTCCTTCACTACTTGAGGGGTTTGGAGGACATGCCCCGGAACGACAAGGAGTTCATGGACGGCGTGATCCGTAAGTACCGCCTCATGCCGCGCTGATCCACCCTCGCCGTTCGCTCAGCATCGGGAAACAGATCGCATCGACGCAGAAAGGACGTGAGCCTATGACCCCTATGCTACAGCCAGACGAGCGTGTCCAACTGCAGCGGATCCTCTCCCAGTACCCCGATTTCGTCCAAGCGCAAGGGCGGGTTGTACTGATGAGGATATCCGGCGTAGCGGACGTCGTTTCCGGCGTCGATCTCTCCGGAGTTCCCCGAACCGTGGCCGGGAGCGTGCTTCTCAGACTGGAGGACTATGGCCAACTGCCTGCTCGACCGGGCTATCACGCGCTGGGCGCGCTGTTGAGCTACCTGCTGGGATTGGGAGACCTCCCCGTCGCCGACGCCAAGGTCTGTGCCAAGATGATCGTTCAGTACGCCCTGGTGGATGACCCGGACTCTGTGAGCGACCTCCGTGCCAGGTACGGCCTCGCCGGGGTGGAGGTTGTCGGGCCGAAAGAGGAGCGGGTCGAACGCTCCCTGCCTGCCAATATGTACCAGACCAAGTACCTGACCGCGCTGCGCGAGCTGATCCTCGAACGGTTGAGCGAGGTGGACGTTCGTACCTTGTGCATGGATCTGGGAGCGGACTATGACGACCTGGGGGGTTCAGGGAAAAGGGCCAAGGTCCTGTCCCTGGTGCAATACGTGCACCAGCGACGCTGCTTCCCAAAGCTCTTGGTGGTCGGGAAAGATCTGCGCGACGACATAGACTGGGAGGAGGTGTTCCGTGCCTGATCCGAATGGGGTCTCCTTGAAGGTAGAAGAACGCCAGAGACTGACCGGCATCGTCGCCGGGTTGTACGATTTCACCGACCTCGGCCCGCGAGGCCGTCGCGAGCTCCTCCGGCAGGCGGGGTTGGCGCGCTTTGTGTCCGGGATCGACCTGACGGGCACTCCCCGGGTCGTCGCCGGCGACCTGGTCGGTAGGTTGGAGGACTATGGCGAGCTGCCAGACCGTCCCGGGTACCACGCGCTGGGCGCCCTGCTCAGCTACCTGCTCACGCTGGGCGAGCTCCCCAGGGAGCAGGCCTCCTTTATCGCCGGGCTGATTGCCAAGTACTCCCTCGTCGATGACCCGGCCTACATCGACCGCCTGTACGAGGAGTACGGACTCACCGAGGTCCCGATCCGCCCTATGGTCGCCGCCATCCCGAAAGCTCCCCTGACGGTTGCCGCGGAGCCCGACTTTGAGGTCGCGCTCACGGACGCGACGGACGTGGACGGGCTGGAGCAGGTCATCCACGACGAGAGCAACTTTCTCGACATCCATTCTCTGTACGGGGCCATCTACAGCGCCCAGGCCGTGTGCCTGATCGAGGTGCCGGAGGGGATCAAGGTGGGGACGGGATTCCTGATCGGGCCCGACCTGGTGCTGACCAACCAGCACGTGCTCCAGAACGTGAACTATCTCGAGAGCGCCGTGGCCCGCTTCGGTTACATGGAGGATGCCACGGGCGTGGCCCAGCCGGGACGGGTCCACCGCTTCCAGCCTGGGTTCTACTATTCCAGCCCGCCAGAAGCGCTCGACTATGCGCTGGTGCGCCTGGAAGACGCGCCGTTGAAGGGCTCGGCTACCACCGACGAACTGTCGATGGTCGAGATGGTCCGCCTGGGAAAGCACCGCGGGTATCTGGCACTCGCCCCCCGGTTCATCATCGATCGCGAGCGCGTCAACATTGTCCAGCACCCGGACTGCGACCCGATGAAGGTGGTCATGACGCAGAATTACGTCGCCGGCGACATGAGCGAGAAGAGGCTGCAGTACGTCGCCGACACGATGGGCGGATCGTCGGGCTCTCCCGTCCTGAACCAGAAATGGGAGGTCGTCGCGCTGCACCACAGCGGCAAGCCCTACCCTCCCGAGGCGGTGACAGAGTCGATGAAGAAGGCCTGGAAGGGACGGCTCCGGGTCAACGAGGGGATCCCCATGAAGGCGATCCTCGCCGATCTGCAGGCCCAGGGGGCGATGCGCTACCTGCCGCGGACGTAGAGAGCGCGGCAAGGCGTCCACGGATACCCACTGCAGGGAGCCAGTCAGCCGATAGCCTCCCGCGTGCGTGGTGTCTGGCGCTCGGGTGGCGGAGGAGGACAAAAGAGTGTCCCGCAAGACCGACCTTGAGGGGTTCATCCGAGACTCGTACGGCATCATCCACGAGTATGAGCGCCAGATCCAGTTTGAGGATCGCCCCGAAGTCAAGATGCGCGCCCAGCGGTCGATCGATCAGCAGTGGGCGCATATCGAGGGATATTGGAGCGAGTACCGTCCCCTGGCAGGGAACGGTGTCCCTGAGGACATCGCTCAGATCACAGCGCGCTTTGATGCGTCTACGCAGCCTCCCCTCCGGCCGGTCGATGTGCCCACGCACCAGTCTAGCCAAATGACGGTCGAGCATAGGCAAGAGCTCGTCAAGGTCATCGCCCGCTACCCCGCGTTTTCGGGGGGGGCAGCCCGTGGACGAAGTGTAGTCCTGGCTATGGCCGGCCTGGAACGCTTTCTCCCAACCCTTGAGCTTTCCGGCCCTCCGCGGACCGTCGCCGGGCTCCTGGTCAGCACGCTGGAGAACTATGGTCCACTGCCCGACCGGCCGGGCTATCACGCCCTGGGTACCCTGCTCAGCTACTTGATCTCGCTGGAAGACCTTCCTGTGGTCGATGCTGCGTTCGTGGCTACGCTCATCGTCAAATACCGCCTGGTCGCGGATCCTGCCTATGTGGCTGAGCTCGTTGCCCGGTATGGCATCGTTCGGGTCGCGCCGCTCGTTCACGCGCTCTCCGACTTGTGCGTAGACCTCCTGAAGGCCCTGCAAGACCCAGACGATCACGAGGGATACACGGTGGCAGACCTGGAGCGGATCTTTGGGCAGCCCAAGTCAAAGCTGCGATACAACCTGGAGACGCTCATCGACCGCGGGATGGCGGGCAGACACGGCTCGCCGAGCAGGTACTACCGCCTGCCTCCAGGGCTGGCCTACCTGATCGAGAACGACCTGATCGGGGACGAACGCCCTGTCTCTCCGGCCCCGGAACGGTCCTCTCGCGTCCCCGCGGAGCCAATGCGGGTGTTCCCAGCGCGGGGCGTGTCGGGCGAGGTCACCCTGTCCAGGGACGAGAAAAGGGCGGTGCAGGGCATGCTGGACCGCTGGGCGGCTCAGGCCCCGCTGCCTCTGGGTCTCAAGGGCTATCTGTCGATGCTCATAGACAGTACGGGCTGGCCCCGGCGCGATCAGGTGGAGCGTGTGCAAGGGCTGACGGGGATCAGCGAGTACGATGCGATGCAGTTGGTGAGCTTTTGTCTCTCGCGCAAGACGAACCCGGAGGACGAGCGCTACACATATCTCGGCGACCTGTTGGTTGCCCTGATGAAGCGCGTGGGGCTGGAGGACAGGGAGTACCTCGCCGCCCTGATAGCTACTCGGGGACTGGTCGAGGGCAGCGTCCTCGGCGAGCTGGACGTCCCGGTCCCGCAATGGGCGGGCGGTTCCGGCCCCGACGTGGGGCCCGATCTCGAGTGGCAGGGCCCAACCGACGACCTGGTGCTCGAAGGCTACCTGCGCCCCGAGCCCAACCTTCAGGACGTCGGTTGGCTGCGACAGGCCATCCAACGCGCCGAGTCGGTGTGCTTGATCCAGTACCGCACGCCGCAGGGGCAGGAGCGACCGTCGGCAACGGGTTTCCTGGTCGGAGAGGGGCTGGTCCTGACCAACTATCACGTCCTCCAGGACCCGAGGTTCCCAGGCGACGTGCTCCTGGAGAACGTCCCGCACGCGCGGCTGTATTTCGGGCAGGTGACCGTGGAGGGAGGAGAGGTGACCCGGGGGCGCGAGTTCGAGCCGGTCGGCGGCGCGGGAGCGGTGCTGGCCTCGAGCCCGGTGAAGGAGCTGGACTATGCCCTGCTCCGCGTCGAGCCGATTGACGCGCAAACGGGGTGGCAGGGCATCCGGCCTGCTCCTTACACCCTGGAGCTGCCGGACGAGAGAGAAGGCTTGCACATCATTGGCCATCCGGTGATCGGCTCCGCCGAGGCGGAGGAGGGGGTGCCCATGATGCTCGCCCAGAGTGGCAGCGGCATCACCTGGGTGAGCGAGGCAGAGGGCAAACTCCAGTACTGGACCCGGTCAGCGGGCGGATCGAGCGGCTCGCCCTGTTTCAACGACAGCCTGCAGCTCGTTGCCCTGCACCACGCGCGGCGATCCAAGCCATTTGGGAGCAGGGGAGAGGGCATCCTGTTCAAGTCGATCCACGGCGAGATCGTGCAGTTCCTGTGACGCTGGCCATCGGTAGCGGCAGGGGGGCGGGGGAGGCCACCGGCAAACCGTGAGGAAGAGAGGGAGTATCTATGGCAGGATGAGAAAAGAGGCCCCTTGGTCGCGCGCCTTTGCTCGGCCACACGTCTCAGTGTGAGCCCAAATCCTGGATTGGTTCCTTATCGGAAAGGGGAAAAGACATGTCTCGTCGGATTCGAACGCAAGGCCTGGAGGCCGCCGGTGGGCCGCCAGCCGACAAGTACCTGGATAGGATCGTCAAGTACATCCCGTCCGAGATCGTTGGGGCCTGGATCGCCCTGACGGGGATCATTGCCAGCGCGGCGGCGGGGCCAACGACGATTGCGCTGTGGGTCGTGTTTGTCATCGGTGCGATCCTGACGCCGCTATACCTGTGGCGACAGACCTCAGAGACGGGCAAGCCGGTGGCGACCACGCAGATCGTGATCTCGGCCTGCGCGTTTGTCGTCTGGGTCTTTGCCCTTGGTGGGCCCTTTGCCGGGTTGGGTTTCTACCAGCCGTGGTTGGGGTCGGTCGTGCTGATCGTCTTTAGCCTGATCGTCGGCGCGGTCATTCCCCCGGAGGGCTGATCTGCAGAATTTACGGGGTATTTGGCCTGCCTATGCCGAGGTGTTCGCGGGCGCCCGCGAACCCTTTGTACCGCGTGGACGCCTGAGCGAGGTGCGAGGGCTCAGTCCTTCGATCGGAGACTAGGGTTTGTTGGAGTTGGGAACCGTCACCCCGGGTCCAACAGACCCTGGCCCGTGCGAACGTCCAGGCGAGGACACCTGGCGGTCCTACTTTCCCTACAGATCCTCGCCGTTGAACTCGGCCTTCGCCTGCCGGTAGAAGGCTCGGGCCGCTTCCAGCCGCTTCCAGCCCGCGGCCCGAGCAGGCGCAGTGTTTAGGCTGCGTACGATCTGCTCCTGCCACTCTAAGCCCGCTGAACGCTCGATCAGCCCTTCCGTGGTCCCTTCCCCATCCTGGAGCCGATATCCGATGCCGTGTATCGCGACCGTCGCGCCGAGCTTGCTCAGCTTGTCCGCGTCCCATACGACAGCCGCCTCCAGCGGCTCCACCGGCTCGGGCGTGGTCGTCCCGGCGTGCTTGGCGATCGCCTCAGCGACCGCGTCTACCTTGTCCGGGGGATAGTCGGTCTCCGCCAGGATGCGCCGGGCCAGGACCGCGCCATCTCGCCCGTGATCTCTGCTCTCTCCCTTGGCCACGTCGTGCAGCCAGGCCGCCGCCTCGACCACCTCCCTGTCTGCCCCTGTCCGCTCTGCCAGGCGAACCGCCAGCCGGACCACCGCGCGCACGTGCTCCCAGCGGTAGTTGAAGGCTAGGCCGGTCCCGCCTCGCCACGTCTCCTCCTCGTGGATGGCCGCTTTGTGCGCCGCTTCCCGCACGGCCTCGCGCCAGCTCTTTCCGACGGCGGGCACCTCTTCCCTCACCGTGAACCTCCCACGTCCCCCTCCCTACTCTTCCCGGTACCGGTTCGTGATCGGCAGCCGCCGGTCCCGGCCAAAGGCGCGCGACGTGATCTTGACCCCTGGCGGGGCCTGGCGGCGCTTGTACTCGGCCCGGTCCACCATGCGGATCACCTCGACCACGGTCGCCCGGTCATAGCCCAGGGCCACGATCTCTTCCAGGCCACGATCCTCCTCCACGTAGGCGTGCAGGATACCGTCGAGGACGGGGTAGGGGGGCAGGGTGTCCTGATCGGTCTGGTTAGGCCGCAGCTCGGCGGTGGGCGCCTTGTCAAAGATCCGCTGCGGGACGATCGTCCGGCCTGCCCGCTCGTTGACGTAGGCCGACAGCCTGTACACCAGGTCCTTGGGCACGTCCTTGATCACCGCATAGCCCCCGGCCATGTCGCCGTACAGGGTCGCATAACCCACGCTCATCTCGCTCTTGTTCCCCGTGGTCAGCACCAGCCAGCCGAACTTGTTCGACAGGGCCATCAGGATGTTGCCGCGGACGCGCGCCTGGATGTTTTCCTCGGCCACGTTCGGCTCGCACCCTGCGAACGGTTCGGCCAGCATATCCAGGTAGGCCTGGAACGTGTCGTCGATGGGCACGGTCAGATAGCGTACGCCCAGGTTCTCTTCGAGCTGCGAGGCATCCTCCCGGCTGTCGGCCGATGAATAGCGGGAGGGCATGAACACGCAGGTCACGTTCTCTGGCCCCAGGGCGTCGGCGGCGATCGCCGCGGTCAGTGCCGAGTCCACGCCACCCGACAGGCCGATGACCGCCTGGCGAAAGCCGTTCTTGTGCATGTAGTCGCCCGTGCCCAGCACCAGGGCCTGGTATAGCTCGGCGACGGGGTCCAGCGGCGCGGTGATCTGGGGGTGCACCGGGGCAGGCGGTTTGATCCGCGGCGCAGGCGGTGAGAGTGCGACACGCCGCACGGCCTCTGCGGTCTGCAGTGCCCGCTCCTTGCGTCGTCGTGGGTCGTGGAGCCGCTGCCGGAACACGGCGCTCAGGTCCAGATCGACGACCACCAGGTCTTCTTCGAACTGCTTGCCACGCGCGAGCACCTCTCCCCGCTCGTTCAAGACCACGCTGCCCCCATCAAAGACCAGCTCGTCCTGCCCGCCGACCAGGTTGCAGAATGCGACATAGAGCACGTTGTCGGCGGCCCGCGTGGCCAGCATGCGCTCTCGTGACGCTCCCTTGCCCGCGTGGTACGGCGAGGCCGAGATGTTGATCGCCAGTTGCGCGCCCGCGAGGGCCTGGGTCTTGGTCGGCCCGGCTGGATACCAGATGTCCTCGCAGATGTTTACCCCGATGACGTTCTCGCCTATCCCAAAGACGAGCGGGCGATCGCCGCTTCGAAAGTAACGGTCTTCGTCGAACACGCCGTAGTTGGGCAGGTAGGTCTTGTGGTAGACCGCCGCTACCCGCCCGTCGTGCAGGACGGCGGCGGCATTATAGATGTCATCGCCGCGGTCCACGAACCCGGTCACGGCGGTGATGCCCCGCGTCTCGGCGGCGATGCCCTCCAGGGCCTGCACGTTGTCACCGACAAAGCTCGGCTTGAGAAGCAGGTCTTCGGGAGGATAGCCCGGCACCGCCAGTTCGGGAAAGGCGACCACGTCCGCGCCCAATTCTCGCGCGCGGTGGATGTGGGCCACGATCTTGCTCTTGTTTCCCCGCAGATCGCCGACCGTGGTGTTGATCTGGGCGAGAGCGATGCGAAACGAGGTCATACGTGTGCCTCCGCAGGTGCGAAACGATCCACAGATTGCGCAGATGGCGCAGATTAGGAAAAAGGACGACTTGGTTCATTATACTACAGTTTGATTCCCTGGAAAATGTCTGGAAAGCGGGGCGCTGGCCTTTGTCGAAAGGGGGTGAGTGGTGTACAATATCCGCAAATCACGTCAGAGGAGGCCTGAATGCAAAAGATCACCCTCATTGGTGCCGGGAGCGTCGTCTTTACCCGCAACCTGTGCAGCGACATCCTGCTCACGCCCGCGCTCCAGGGGAGCACGATCGCCTTGATGGACGTCGACCCCGACCGCCTGGCTCAGGCCCACGCTCTGGTCGGTGCGATCGTCGAGCGGCGTGGGCTGGCGGCAAAGGTAGAGGCCACGACCGATCGCCTGGAGGCCGTACGCGATGCCGATTACGTGATTACCACCTTTCAGCAGGGGGGACTGGATGCCTACAAGCTGGACATCGAGATCCCGCAGCGCTACGGGGTGGAGCAGTGCGTCGGCGATACGCTGGGGCCGGGCGGCGTGTTCCGGGGGCTGCGCACCATCCCCGTGCTCTTGGACCTCTGCCAGGATATGGACAACGTCGCGCCGGACGCCCTGCTGATCAACTATGTCAATCCCATGTCCCCGAACTGCTGGGCCGTTGACCTGGCGACGGGACGGCCTCACGTCGGACTCTGCCACAGCGTGCAGGGGACCGGCGAGATGCTCGCCCGTTGGATCGATGTGCCGTACGATGAGGTCTCTTACTACTGCGCGGGGATCAATCACCAGGCCTGGTTCCTGGAGTTCCGCCGGGGCGATGAGGACCTCTATCCCCTGATCTGGGAGGCCATCACGCGTCCCGAGATCGATGCCCTGGAGCCGGTGCGGATCGAGCTGATGGTGCACTTTGGGTACTTTGTGACCGAATCCAGCGGCCACGCCAGCGAATACGTCCCCTACCTGCGCAAGAACGCCCAGATGGTGAACGAGGAGCTTGTGCCCCGCTTTGCCAACGATCGTGACGGCTGGTTCGACTATGGCCGCACCGGTGGATACCTGCGTCACTGCATCAGCCGGGCTGCCGAGTCACGCCAGGAGTATCAGGAGCTGCTGGAGGGCGTCCGCGACCTGCCCACCGAGCGCACGCACGAATATGGCTCGTACATCATCGAGGCCATAGAGACGAACCGGCCCGCGCGGGTCAATGGCAACGTGCCCAACCTGGGGCTGATCCTCAACCTGCCCCAGGGCTGCTCCGTGGAGGTGCCCTGCCTGGTGGACGGCAACGGCATCCAGCCCACCGTGGTCGGCGAGCTGCCTACCCAGCTGGCTGCCCTCAACCGGGCTTGCGTCAACGTGCAGGAGCTGGTCGTCGAAGCGTCCCTGACCGGAGACACCGAGGCCGTCCACCACGCCGTCACGCTCGATCCGCTCACCGCCGCCGTCTGCACCCTGTCACAGATCCGCTCTATGGTCACCGAGATGCTGGGTGCCCAGTCTCAGTGGCTCCCGCAGTTTGCACTGGAGTGACCGGTTCCTAGCCGGGGGCAGGACGCCCTGCCCTCGGCCTATCCTGTCGCCGTGGCGCTCTTACCACCCCAGGATCCGCTTTGCGATCCGATCGGCATGCTCGGAGACGCTCACCGTCGGGCGAGGGCCCGACTCTAGGCCGGGAGGGGTATGCTCCTGCATACTCTCGATGATCGCCCTCCGGTTCAGGAACGTGCTCATCGCCCTCTTCCCGGCGGCAACCAGCGCCTCTCTACGCGCCTCGCTCATATCAAACTCGGTGGTGCCGTAGCCATTGGCCGGCAGGCGCACTACGTTTTCACTGAGCGCCTCCATGACCATCTTGTCGTGAGCACCGGTCAGCGTGTTGACCAGGCGTCCGATGCGCTGCACGATCTGAAGCTGCCCCAAATCCAGCCCCGCCTGGGCCTCAGCGGGCGGAGCGGGTGCCCCCTCGACCGGCTGGGATTCGTCGATCAAGAGCCCCAGCGGGTCGCTTTCCGTCTTCTCGCCCATCATAGAGGTGATGAACGGATCGCTGGATACGAAAAGCTCGATCGGGAAGTTGGAGAGCAGCCCGCCATCCACCACCTTGTGATCGTTGAGCTCTCTGCCGAGATAGGTTCCCCATTCAGCCTGCCAGATGACCTCGGGCCAGACCATCGGAATGCTCATCGACATCCGCACCGCCCAAACGAGGGGCAGTGCGGGCGCGGTCTTGTGGTTCAGGACCAACATCCGCCCGCCGGTCGTATCAGAGGCGACGAGCGACAGGTCCCGGTCCGTTGCGGCGTGGAACTCGCTCAGGGTCATCCCGCTAAAGCCCCGCGGCTGCCCCTGAAAGGTGCCCTCGTCGAGCTTGCGCGTCATCCATTCCAGGAACTTGTGGGCCGAGAACCAGCCGCCGCGCTCGATGAAAGAGAAAAAGTGGAGATACCTGGACGTCTTGAGCAGGGCGCGGGCGATCGCATCATCGATGCCGTCTTCGACAAAGCTCGGCAGCCCCGGCACATCGATGTTCCTGAGCAGGGCGCGGGTCGCGCTGCCTTCGATCTCTGGCTCGCTGAACGCGACCGGCGCGCCCATAAAGCCGGCAAAGACGGGCTTGCCACTCTCTTGTTCGCTGAGCGCGGCCAGCATTTCGTCCGTTGTGTACCCGGCAGCCAGGAGCGCGGCGGTGATCGCCCCGGCTGAGGTGCCCAGCAGGCGCTCGTAGGTGTGCCCACGGCCCTCAAACTCTCCCATCGCTCCGACAAAGACCATGCCCTTGGCCCCGCCGCCCTCGAAAACCAGGTCATACTTCATCTGAATCTTTCCTTTCTACGTGCTATGCACCCGTCACAAGGAACTCTTTGCGCAAGCCCATCGTCTCGTCGGTGATGCGCATCGACTCTGCCCCCACCTTCACGATGCCCGTCAGGGCACGGATGGCGTCGATGTTCTCCGGCACGACGATCGCCTCGTTGTACACCTGGTAGGTATAGTAGGCCTCGTTCCCGTTGACCGTCAGGATGTCCTCCCACAAGGCCACTTCCCACATGTCGCCGCGAGGGCGGCCCAGGTCTTTCATCAACTCGATGGTGCTGTTCAAGGCCACGATCCCATCGCTTGCCCGGATAAAGGCCACGCGCGGCGCGGCGCGAAAGGCATCGAGCACCTCCTCGCGGCTCGCAGCGCGGGTCAGCTCCACCACCCAGTAGTGACTGTGCGTCTGCGTGTGCGCAGCCTTGGTGGCGATGGTGACTACGTCCAGGTCCGGCGCGACGGTCTGCGCGTCTGACCCCTGGTGGCTGGGAATGTGCGGCTCGGGGACCACGGTGTTCATGATCCCTCCGCGGTCTGACTCCCAGGGGTCGGTCGCCCGGCGCACCAACACCCCGCGTGCCTTCTTCAGCAGCCCGGCATTCCGGAGCGCGGTCAGGGTGCGCACGGTGCCGGTCGTATTGCACGAGACGACGCGCGTCGCGTCGCGTCCCAGCGCGGTCGCATAGTTCTCTTGGGCCACAAAGGAGTGACCGGTCAGGCTGTGCTTTTCGCCTCCCTGGTAGATGGCTTTGACGCCCGCTGCCCGGTAGCGCTCCAGGTTGCGCGCGCCGATGCTCTTGGGCGCGCAGTCGACGACCACGTCGACCTGGGCCAACAGATCGTCCAAGGTTCCCACGATCGGGATGCCACTGGCCCGCATCTCCTCTGCCCTGTCCGGCAGCGAGGCATAGACGGGCAGGCCGCGGACTACCGCCGCCTTGACCCGGTAGTCGCTGGCAATATCTCCCACACCGACCAACTCCATATCGGGCTGCAGCCGGACTGCGTCGGCTACCCGCTTGCCGATCACGCCGTACCCGTTGACGGCGACTCGAACTCTTGCGTTTGCCATCGCTCTCTCCTCTCCGGGAAGGGCCTCCCTTCCCAACAACCGTACCCTCTTGGGAGCACAGGCGCTAGCCTCGGGTCCTACCTTTGGTTGTCTTCTGTCCTAAAGTCGAGCAGCGTCCCCGCTGCCGGTCGAGCGGTCTGAACCGGCCCCAGCCGGTTCTGAAACTCGTACGCGTCGCCGCGAAACACCGTCTGCTCCCACCACAGGGGCACTCCGCCGCTCAGGTAGCCGGTGGATAGGACCAGGAGCCCTGCCGTACCGCTTCGCACCTGGAGCAGTTTTGCCTCCACCCCGCGGATCTGCACCGCGCGGATCGTCTGGTCCGCCCCCGTGATGTCCAGCTTGAACTTTTCCGTCCACGTGGCGTACAGCGAACCTGCCAGGTCCGCCTGTGACAGGTCGGGGCAGAACTTGGTGACCACCCACCGGTGCTCCAGGATCAGTGGCACCCCGTCCGCCAGCCGCAGGCGCTCGATGGCATACACCACCTCGTCTGGGCGGACGCGCAGCCTCTCGCTGACGTCGATGTCGGCGTCCCTGGCCAGCGTCGCCTCCAGCCGCAGCACCCGGGTCGTCGGCTGCTTTCCTGCGGCGATCGCCTTCTCTGTAAAGCTGACCAGTGCTCGCAGGTCATAGTCCAGGATGCCACCCCGCACGAACGTGCCCACGCCTTTGCGGAACTCGAGCACGCCCTCGGCCACCAGGTTGGACAGCGCCTTGTTCGCCGTCGCCCGGCTGACGTCAAACTGCTCGCCGATCTGCCGCTCGGTCAGGAACTGCTCTCCGATCTTGAACGTGCCGCTGCGGATCAGGTCGCGCAGGGCCTGGTTGAGTTGCTGGTAGATCGGTTCTCTCACAAGCCGTCTCACCATCGCTCCCGTCCTTTCCAGCTTGTACGGTGGCTAAGCCACCGTACATAGTATACCCCATCTCGTCCCGGAAGTCAAGGTCTGTGTTGCCTTTTCTCAGCACCCGGTATACAATCCTGCCCAACACAGTGCCCTGGCCCACGCGATCGCCGGTCCACGAGGACTGGGCTGGTGTCTCCCCTCTCCTCTTTCTGCTGCGCGGCGTTTGGGCCACCTCTCCTTGCCCGATCGCTCTGGTGGAGGCAGCTCGTCCAATGACCGGACTCGCAGCATCTCCGCTAGGTTCCCACTGCCCAGCGGCGACCACTCCCAACGCGCGAGGTCGCCCAGGCTGTCATGGACAGGCAGGTGCTCACCCATGATCACCCTGAGAACACACGGTGTGACCCTGAAAGGCTGTACTCCGCGCGGGGTGCGCGTCCGCCTGCGCCCCATGACCGAGGACGACTGGGGCCTCCTCTACCGTTGGAACAGCGATCCCGAGGTGCTCTACTACTCTGAGGGCGATGACGTCGCTTCCTACACGCCCGAGCAGGTCAGGGACATATACTGCAGCGTGTGTCAGAACGCCCTCTGCTCTATCATTGAAGCCGACGGGGTGCCCGTGGGCGACTGCTGGCTGCAAGAGATGAACCTGGAGCGTGTGCTGATCCGCTACCCAGACCTGGACTGCCGACGGATCGACCTGCTGATCGGGGAGAAGCAGTATTGGGGGCAAGGGGTCGGGACCGAGGTCATCCGCCTGCTGACCGACTATGCTTTCCTGGAGCAGGGGGTCGATCTCATCTACGAACCCGGCATCGCAGACTATAACGTCAGGAGCCGAAAGGCGTTTCAAAGGGTGGGGTACCAGGTCGTCAAGATCGGAGAGGCGTCTGGTGAAAAGGCCGTGCACGAGTACGACCTCATCCTGACCCGAAAGATGTTCCTGGAGCAGCGGGCAACCTGAGAGAGCGGGAAGCACTGCGCCAGGCCGGTGGGTGGCGGGGCGCAGTGTCCACCCGCCCGGCCGCGAACCCTTTGACGAGGACTTGACAACTGCGACGCAAACCCTACAATAACCCAAGCGCCCTTTGCCCCTTGGGGCCGCATAGAGAGGCTCTCGTGGTCGCGATCGCATCGTGGAGGAGGAGATGAAGGCAATCGTGCTGGAGCGGAAAGGCGAGATCTCGATCCGGGACATCGCCATCGAGGAGACGCTGGGGCCGCGCGACGTGCGCATCGCCGTGCGCAACGTGGGCATCTGCGGCAGCGATGTGCACTACGTTCAGCACGGGTTCATCGGCCCCTTTGTGGTGCGCGAGCCCATGGTCCTGGGCCACGAAGCATCCGGTGTGATCGTCGAGGTCGGCGCCGAGGTTGCCTCCCTGCAGGTCGGCGATCGAGTGTGCATGGAGCCGGGCATCCCCGATCCGACCAGCAAAGCCTCGCGCCTGGGCATGTACAACCTCGACCCGGCGGTGCGCTTTTGGGCCACGCCTCCCATCCACGGCGTGCTGCGCACCAGCGTTGTCCATCCCGCGGACTATACGTACAAGCTGCCTGAGAGTGTCAGCCTCCCCGAAGCGGCGATGATCGAGCCTCTCGCCGTGGGCATGCACGCCGCCAACAAGGCCCACATTGTCCCTGGAGATGTGGCGGTTGTCATCGGCGCGGGGACGATCGGGATGATGACCACGCTGACCGCGCTCGCTGGCGGCTGCAGCCAGGTCATCCTCTCGGACCTCATCCAGCCCAAGCTCGACCTGGCGGCGACCTTTGGGCCGGTGACGCCGGTCAACGTGGCGGAGCACGACCTGGCCGATGCCGTGCGAGACGTGACCGGCGGTTGGGGTGCGGACATTGTCTTTGAGGCCAGTGGCAGCGAGCAGGCCGCCGCCGGGGTCTTCTAACTGCTCTGCCCCGGTGGGCGCGTGGTCTTTATCGGCTTGCCCGGCGCGCCGATCGCCTATGACGTCGTGGCCGCACAGATCGTCGAGGCGCGTGTCGAGCACATCTTTCGCTATGCCCACGTCTATCCTCGCGCCCTCGCGTTGATGGGGGGTGGCAAGATCGATGTCAAGCCCATGATCACCGATCTGTTTCCTTTCGAGCGGGGTATCGAGGCCTTTGACTTTGCGCTCGACATGCCGCCCACGTCGGTCAAGGCGCAGATCGAACTGGGGGACTAGGGTCCCAAAACCTTGCTTTCGCCTATCAGGGCGCTGCAGAGCGTCCAGTAGGCAACTTGCGGCCCTTCGGAGGGTGCAGACAATGTTCGATCTCTATCAGACCATTCCCTCACCCGTCGAGATCGCCTCGATCAACGTGCTGCGCGCCGGTAGGCACGACTTTGTGCGCACCACCTCTGTGGACGGCGCGGTAGGCATCGCCAGCACCAACGGTCGCCCCTATCTGTGGCCGGTCCTGCAGGACCTGATCCGACCTTACTTTCTCGGGAAGGACGCGCGCGACCTCGAGTCTCTGGTGGATGGGGTCTATGCGTACCGCAGCAACTACAAGTTGGCCGGACTGGCCTTCTGGAACTGCGTGAGTCACGTCGAGTTCAGCGTGCTCGACATGCTGGGCCAGATCGCGGGCAAGCCGGTAGGGAACCTGCTGGGCACGGTGATCCGCAGCGAGATCCCAATCTACCTGTCCAGCGGGCGCCGTGACACCACGCCAGAGGAGGAGGTCGCCTGGCTGGCCGAGCGGCTGGCGGAGACCGGCGCCCGTGCGGTCAAGCTCAAGATCGGCGGGCGCATGAGTCACAACGCGGACGCCTTCCCCGGCCGCACCGACCGGCTGATCCCGCTGGCCCGGAAGACCTTTGGGGACGGCATCGCGATCTATGTGGACGCCAATGGCTCGTACGACGCCGAGCAGGCGATCGAGGTGGGCGCGTTGCTGCAGGCGCACGGCGTGGGCTTTTTCGAGGAGCCGTGCCCCTGGGAAGAGTACGAGCAGACCCAGAGCGTCGCCGACGCGCTCGAGATGCTGGTCGCCGGCGGCGAGCAGGACAGCAGCCTGCCGCGCTTCCGGTGGATGATCCGCAACCGGGCGGTAGACCTGGTGCAGCCCGACCTCGCCTACAATGGTGGGTTCATCCGCTGCCTGCGCGTGGCCAAGATGGCGGCAGACGCGGGCATGCAGGTCACACCGCACTGTCCCAAGGCAGACCCCAACACGGCTTACATGCTGCATTTCGCGTCCGTTGTCCCCAACCTGGGTCCGCACCAGGAATACAGCGCCGCGCCGCCCAGAGGGCAGTGGTGGGCGGAGCCATCGTTCGAGGTCCTGGATGGCGCGGTTGCGGTCCCGACCTCGCCCGGCCTGGGTGTGCGCTACGATCCCTCGATGTGGCGCGGGGCTCAAGTGCTGTAGGGCGATGAACCCGATCTCCGTGACCGTCGCCCCCCTGGCTCGGCTGATCGGCAAGCCGTTCTACGACCTTGCTGCCAACGTCGAGGTGATGGAGCGCATCTGGCGGGAGTCCGTGCTGGACGGGTTCGAGTTCCAGAACGCGGCAGAGTGGGATGCGGCAGGCCCGCCTCGTGACGAGAAGGACCGCCGCCTGGCCTATTGGACGGACAGTCGTAAACACGGGGTCGATCAGATTGTAGACATACTCAAGGAGACGGGGCTGCCGGTCCTGTCCGTTCACGCCAACCGTGACGTGGGGGTTCTCCTGTGCTCCGGTCAGGCGCAGGACATCGCCAGGGGCAAGACCCTGATCCACGGTTCGCTCTCTCTGGCTGCTGAGGTCGGGGCCGGTGTGTGCGTGTTTCATCTCTGGGACACGTGGGCGGAGTCTTTCGATGTCGGCTTTCTGCGTTCCGTCCTGGACGAGATTGGGCCCCAGTATCCGGAGGTCAAGGCCGCGGTGGAGAATGTGCCCACGCATCTCCCCGGGCGCACGCCGCTGGACCTGGTCAAGGAGTTCGAGTGGGTCACCCTCGATTGGCGCTGGGCGGCCCTGTACGATGAGTGGGAGCGGTTCGAGGAACTCGTGGACCGCATCGTCGACGTACACCTCCACGGGGAGATCCAAGGAGGCCGGTGGAACCTGGATCCGGCCTGGGCGCTTGCTCAGCGCACGGACTTTTACCGGGCGCTGGACGGGATGCGCGACCGATGGGGGTATGGTGGGCCCCTGACGGTGGAACGCGTCCCCCGCGATGTCGCCTGGGGTGACTTTGTGTCTGCCATTGCTTCCCTGAGACGAGAGTAGAGTCTTTTCGTGTAGCCAAGTTGGGCATTCCCCTTGACAAGGAGGACAGATGCGATACCGTACCTTGGGCACAACAGGGCTTCAGGTCAGTGAGCTGGGAATGGGCGGGCTGTTTATCTCTTCCTTTGGTGCCGAGCGCCAGGAGGCGCGCCGTGCCGTCCGTCGCGCGCTGGAACTGGGTGTGAATTACGTCGATACCGCGCCGGGCTACCACGATAGCGAAGAGGTGCTTGGTTTCGCCCTGGACGGGGTCGAGCAGCCGTACATCCTCTCCACCAAGCTCGGTGGGCGGCCGCAGCCTTTCGATGCCCAGGACAAGGGTGCCCTGCGACGGTCGATTGAGGACAGTCTGCGCCTGCTCAAGCGCGACCACATTGACGTCCTGATCATCCACGAACCGGACCGCCCGGGGCAGTACGACTGGTTCCCCGACTGGGAGCGCTTTCACGGCCCGGTGTGTGAGCTGCTTTCCGAGCTGAAAGCGGAAGGGGTCATCCGCTTCACGGGGCTGGGAGGGACGACGGCCTACACGCTGCCGCACATCGTCGCCACGGGCGAGTATGACGTGGTGCTCACTGCCTTTAACTACAGCTTGCTGTGGCAGGAAGCGACCATCGCAGTGCTGCCCGAGGCCGTGAAGCAGGGGATGGGCATCGTCATCGGCTCGCCCTTGCAGCAGGGCGCGCTGGCCCGGTGCTACACAGAGGAGGTCGAGCAGGGTGCGCGCTGGCTGTCTCCTCCGCGTCGAGCTCAGTTCAAGCGGCTGTACGCCCTGGTCGCGGACCTGGGAGTGACCCTGCCCGAGCTGGCGCTCCGCTTTGTGATCTCGAATCCCCACATCTCTACCACCCTGATGGGGGCGAGGTCGGTGACAGAGGTTGAGCAGAACGTCCGCTCCATTGAAAAGGGGCCGCTGTCCCAGGATGTGCTCGACGAGATCCAGGCCATCGCGGCCTTGGTCCCTTTCCGGCCCTTCGAGGAACCATTTGGCCTTCCCTTCAACCGGCTCTACAAGGGGCCGGGCCACGCATAGAGAAAGGAAGAGGATGAAATGCGAGTGATCGCCTTTAACGGCAGTCCACGAAAGGATGGCAACACGGCTCTTCTCCTCAGCTATGTGCTGGGCGAGCTGCAGGAGCAGGGGATCGAAACCGAGCTCTACCAGCTTGGTGGCCGCAAGATCAGGGGATTTAGGGCCTGCTACAAGTGCCGTGAGAACAAAGACCGGCGCTGTGCGGTCCAAGACGACGTGCTGAACGAGTGCGCGGAAAAGATGTTCGCGGCGGACGGCATCGTCATCGGGTCGCCTACCTACTTTGCCGATCTCACCGCCGAGACCAAGGCCCTCATCGACCGCGCGGGCTTTGTTTCCGGAGCGAACGGCGGCCTGCTCAAGCGTAAGGTGGGCGCGGCGGTCGTCGCCGTGCGCCGGGCGGGGAGCATCCACGTCTTTGATTCGATCAATCACTTTTTCCTGATCACACAGATGATCGTCCCCGGATCGAGCTACTGGAACATGGGCATTGGCCTGGGAAAAGGCGAAGTGAGTGCGGACGAGGAGGGCGTGCGGACGATGAAGACGCTCGGGCAGAACATGGCCTGGCTCCTGAAGAGGCTGCACGAGTAGAGCGCCCATTCAGAAAGTGGTACACGGGCATTTGCCGCCCTCGCCCTGAGAGGGACTCGGGCTTTGGTGCGCCGAGTTCAGGCAGGACGTGGGGGAGCGTCACGCTCACGCATAGGAGGCGCACGAGATGCGAGGCATATTTGTCACTGGCATCAATCGCACCGCGATCCTGGAGCTGCCTGAGCCCGAGCCGGGCCCGTACGAGGCCCTGGTCGAGGTCTTGGCCTGCGGCATCTGCAACAGCACGGATTGGAAGATTATCGAGGGCGAGTTTGTCAGCGGCACGTTTCCCATCCTGCTGGGACACGAAGCCGTCGGGCGCGTGATCTCTGTAGGTAGAGAGGTGCGCAGCTTTCAGGTGGGCGACCTGGTGCTCCGCTCCGCCCTGCGCGACGAGCACGTGCCCTTTCCCGGCGGGCGCAGTTGCTGGGGCGGCTTTGTCGAAAAGGCCATCGTGACCGACGTGTGGGCGGAGCAGGGAGCCGGGTACAATGCCTTTCCTCACCCTCAACAGATCGTGCCCGAGGGCGTCGCTCCCGCGCACGCTCCGGTGATGATCCCGCTCAAGGAGGCGATCTACTGTCTCCGCAGCACCGATGTGCAGCCCGGCCGGTCCCTGGCGATCGTCGGCACCGGCCCGGTGGCCCAGGCGCTGACCTTTGTCGCCAACCTATCCGACGTTCATCCGTTGGTCGTCTTTGGCCGTCGGGCAGAGTGGGCGGAGCGGTTCGCCCGGCTCGGTGCCGACGGCTATGTCGCCGGGAGTGATTGGCCGCCCGAGGCGCGGGAGATCCTCGAGCGTGGCGGGTTCGACCGCGCGATCGAGGCCGTGGGGTCGAGGGTGGCCCTGGATCGCTGCCTGGAAGTCATCTCCCAGGACGGACGTGTGAACGTCTACGGCGTCGCGCCCGAGTCGGAGCCGTACCTGCCCGACCAGATGTCGGATCCGCGTGTCTTCCGCCCAGGAGTAGCCGAAGCCGAGGCCCACGACACGCTGGTCCGCTGGATCGCCGAAGGCAGGGTGGACCTCTCTGACTGGATCAGCCATCAGATGCCCTGGACCGACTACCGGCGAGGGTTCGACATGGTTCACGACAAGACGGCCAACAGGGTGATCCTGACCTTTGGCTAGAATGAGAGGTAGGCATCTTCAAAGCCACAGAGTTCACAGAGCACACAGAGAGAGGGATCCTCTGTGCTCACGGCGCCTCCTGTGGTAGAAAGAGGGGATGGTGGGCCCTCTTCTGAGCCACAGAGTTCACCGGGGACAAAGAGAGAGCGATTCTCTGTGCTCTCTGCGTCCTCTGTGGCTAGACAAAGGAGCGACAGCCTATCTTCTGCGACAGAGATCTCTGAGGAAACAGAGGCTCTCTGTAGCCACCCAAGAGGGAGAACGATGGAAGACCGGGATCCGCTGACGGAGAAAATCATCGGTGCGGCGATCGAAGTTCACAGACACCTGGGTCCGGGCTTGCTGGAGTCCATATATGAGGAAGCCCTCGCTGTCGAGATGGGGCTCCGTGGCATCGCTTTCCGACGCCAGGTTGAGGTGGATGTGATCTACAAGGGCCACGTGATCAAGGGGCAGCGAATCGACCTTCTGATCGAGGGTCAGGTTATTGTGGAACTCAAGGCTGTTGCCCGCTTGCCGGAGATCGCGACCGCACAGGTGCTCTCTTATCTCAAGGCAACCCGCCTCAAACGTGCTCTGCTCATCAACTTTGGGAGGTCGCGTCTTGTAGATGGCGTCAAACGCTTTGTGATGTGAATCTCTTTGCCACAGAGGTCACCGAGCACAAAGAGAGAGACCCTCTGTGCTCTCTGCGTCCTCTGTGGCAAACTGTACTCGTTGAGGGCGGCGGGCTGGCACCGCTTACACAACTATCAGACAAGGAGTGAACAAATGACGGACAAAGTGCGAATTGGCGTGATCGGGGTGGGGCAGATCGGCAAGCACCACCTGAGCAGGTATGCGGAGATCGAGGCTGCCGACGTCGTGGCCGCTGCGGACATCAACGAGGCAGAGCTGCAGCGAGTCGCTGGTGCGTTCGACATTCCCGACGCGTACGCCGACTTTCGGGAGCTGCTGGCCCGCGACGACATCGAGGCCGTCGACATCTGCCTGCACAACAACCTGCACATGCCGATGACAGTCGCCGCCCTGCGTGCGGGCAAGAACGTGTACTGCGAAAAGCCGATGGCCGGTGCGTACTGCGACGCAGAGACCATGTACCGGGCAGCGCAGGGTACGGGGCGCAAGCTCGCCATCCAGCTCAGCACCCTCTATGCCAAGGAAACCAAGGCCGCCAAGGCGCTCATCGATGGGGGCATGCTGGGCAAGCTCTATCACGGCCGGTCAACCGGGTTCCGCCGCCGCGGAAGGCCATACGTGGATGGGTATGGCAGCCCGGCCTTTGTACAGAAGCGAAACTCGGGCGGCGGCGCGCTGTATGACATGGGCGTCTATCACATTGCGCGCATGCTCTACCTGCTGGGCAACCCCGACATCCTGCGTGTGTCGGGCAAGGTCTACCAGGAGACGGACGTCGACCCGATGCGCAAGGAGAAGAGCGGCTACAACGTCGAGGAACTGGGCCTCGGGTTCGTGCGCATGCAGGATGGGATTACCATGGACCTCATCGAGGCCTGGGCCATCCACCTCGACGGGTTCGAGGGCTCATCGGTCGTGGGCACCAAGGGCGGCGTGCGCCTGGAACCCTTTGGCTTTTACCAGAGCATCGGTGATCTGGACGTGAACGGTTCGGCCAACCTCGACGGGTTCGACTATCGGCTGCACAATGTGCGCGAGCAGGGCGACGTGTACGACAGCCCGCAGCATCACTGGATCGCCGCCCTCCAGGGCCGCGTCGAACTGCTGCCCACCGCCGAACTCGCCCTGAACACCATGCTCGTCTCTGAAGGGATCTACCTCTCGGACAAGCTCGGGAGAGAGGTCACTGCGGACGAGGTCAGGGAATTCTCAGTGTCCACAGCCGTCCAAGTCTAGTCCCGCTTCGGTTCCATACCGGATAGGCCCCCGGGCCTATCCGGTATGACCAGGAGACCCGACATGACCAAGCGTCCGCATATCGTGATCTTTAACCCCGATCAGTGGCGAGGGGATGTGCTGGGGCACGTAGGCAACCGGGCGGCGGTCACCCCGAACTTGGACCGCATGGTAGAGACCGATGGCGTGTCCTTTCGCTGGGCCTTTTGCCAGAACACCGTCTGCACGCCCAGCCGGTGCTCGTTCATGAGCGGTTGGTACACCCACGTACACGGCCATCGCACCATGCACCACATGATGCGCCAGGGAGAACCTGTGCTGCTGCGCACCCTCAAGACATGCGGTAGAAAGTCAAGTAGCACTTTGACATTTCCATAGATTCGAGTCCATCACCGGATCGGCGACAAGCAGTGTGAACAGATGCCAACAGGTTTTGCTTGCCTGCGGTTATGTTAAGTTCT
>JADHXD010000220.1 GCA_016783145.1 Anaerolineae bacterium | reverse complement strand
TGGCCGCTTGAGCCGGATCAAGGTATCCACTTGTGCGCTCTATTGTAGCACAGATCGAGCGAAATGCCCATTCACCCGCGGCGAATTGCCAATCCGAGGAAAAGCGGCTACAATGGGGAACAGATCCGGGTCCACGCTCCCCCAACACCGTCGCCCAGCACCAAGGCATCCTCCCCCAGCGTGCCCCTGTCGGTCCAGCGAACACAGAGTCCTTCAGGAACCTGCAGGATTCTCAGAGGAGAGAGATGCAGGCTGAACTGATCTACAATGCGCACGCAGGGCACAGCGTCATCCGCCGCGAGTTGAGCTTTGTCACAGACTACTTGAGGCGAGAGGGATGGACGCTTGCCGTGCACGAGACGGACGCTCGCCTGGAGGCCACAGATCTGGCTCGTCAGGCTGCGATGCGCGGCGCTGATGTCGTCATTGCCGTGGGTGGCGACGGAACGGTCAACGAGGTGGCAAGCGGGCTGCTCCACACGAACACCACCCTGGGCGTGATCCCCGTCGGCACGACCAACGTGTGGGCGCTGCAGATGCGCATTCCCGCGCTGAACCCGATAGCCCCCGGTTCTCGGTTCGCCCGGCTGGTCGCCGATGTTGAGGAGCGAATGGACTACACGCTGCCAGTCAGCTACTTCAGATCTGTCCTGCTTGCTGCAGCGCGCGTGTTGGTGGAAGGCACGACTCACGTCGTCGACGTGGGCCAGGCCAACGATCGCCACTTCCTGCTGTGGGCAGGTGTCGGCCTGGATGCCGCGGTGATTGTGAGCGTGTCTCCCGAGACCAAGAAAGCCTTTGGACCATGGGCAACTGTGGGCACAGCTCTGGACATGGTTCGCGACTACAAGAGCACAGACGTTCGACTCACTGTGGATGGGCAGGTCAGGCAGGTGAAAACCTCCCTGATCGTGGTCAGCAACATTCAGATCTACGGCGGCTTCCTCCCCATCGGCGCTCGGGCCTGCGTGGACGATGGGCTACTGGATGTGTGCGTCTTTAAGGGAGAGGGCCTGCTCAACTACGTCCAGCACGTCATCAGCGTAGCCTCGCGTCAACACCTGGAGGACCCGCAGATCGAGTACTGTCAGTGCCAACAGATCGTGGTCGAGTCATCCAAGCCTCTTCCCGTCCACGTGGACGACGAGCCCTTCACCCACACGCCAGTTGCCATGAGCGTCTTGCCAGGTGCGCTCAGGGTGATCCTGCCACGGGATGCACCGAGGCAGCTGTTTGCGGAGACTGCCTCGCAGAGCTAGCTCGACCGCAATGTCGTCGTGCCTCAGGCACCGCGGTGGGCATCGTGCGTGATCCCTTGCCGTCGCTCTGGGGCATCCATATCCCCCTGCCATAGCCAGTAGCTGCACCCGCCGCCGACCCGGGTATAGCTGACCACACGATGTTCTTCGGAACGGTCAAAGGAGTAGATAGTCACCCTGCCCCTGTAGCGCCAGGCGGCATCGTCCAGGTCTTGGACCGCGGCGCGCACGGCGTCCTCTATCGAGAGACCCGTCTTTAGGTACAGCAGCACGCTTCGGGCCGTGCCGCAGCGGATCGCCATCTCGCCAAAGCCGGTGCAGGCTGCCGCCCCATGGCGATTGTCGGCATAGTTACCAGCGCCAATGATCGGCGAGTCCCCCAGCCGTCCCGGATACTTCCATGCCCACCCGCTGGTGCTCACACCGGCGGCAATGCTAGCCCGCATGTCCCTGGCCAGCAGGCAGACCGTCCCGTGGGCTGTCTCCGGGTCCGCGGTCCGTTTCGCCCAGGGCACCAGCGTGTCTGCGGGCCAGTTGGCCCACTCTTCTGGCGACATGCGCGCCTGGAGCCACTCTGCCCATCCCTCACGCACCTCGTCACTCAACAGCTCACCGCGTTCCGCGCCCACCTCACCGGCAAACCTCCCCGCACCCTCGCCGACGAGCAGCACGTGGGGCAGTTCTTCCATCACCCGGCGCGCCACGCTGATCGGGTGGAGAAATCCTCGCAGAGCTCCCACCGATCCGGCATCCAGCGTACGTCCGTCCATGATGCTGGCATCCAGCTCAACCTGCCCCAGCAGGTTTGGCCAGGCATCTTGGCCGACGCTGTGCACGTTTGGCGCGCTCTCCACCAGGCGGATCCCCGCCTCGACGGCATCCAGTGCGCTCCCTCCCTGCACCAAGACATCTCTGGCTGCTACTATGCCTGCTTCGGCAGTGCTGCTTCCGAGTACGATCATGCAGTTCCTCCCGGGGTAAGGGATGGCCTTCAGCCACCGTGTCCACAGTGTCGGGTCATCTGGACCCGCACGCGATCAGCGTCGGGGATCCAGTGCGTCCCGCAGCCCATCGCCCAGGGCATTGATCGCCAGCACGGTCAGCGTCATCATCGCGCTGGGCGCCAGGCTGATCCAGGGTGCCTGCCGCAAGAACCCACGCCCTTCGTTGATCATCGCTCCCCATTCGGGCACAGGCGGCTGCACGCCCAGGCCGAGGTATCCCAGCATGGCCGCATTCAGAATGGCCCACGCGATGTCGAGGGTCGCCAGGGCGACCATGCTGGGCAACACATTGGGAAGGAGATGGCGCGCCAGGATGCGCACGTCGGTGCAGCCGACAACCCGCGCGG
Organism: Anaerolineae bacterium; assembly: GCA_016783145.1. Lineage (GTDB taxonomy): Bacteria > Chloroflexota > Anaerolineae > JAFGEY01 > JAFGEY01 > BS750m-G44. The sequence continues at coordinate 3,244 of JADHXD010000220.1, read as the reverse complement.
CGCGGATGAACCACGCTCTCCTCAACCGCACCGCGCTGCTCCGCGTGATCTGCAGGTATCGCGGGATGCCCGTCAGGCCCACGGCGAGGATTGCGTTCGCCAGGCTCGGTCCCAGCCAGGCCACGATAAGCAGCGCCAACAACATGCCGGGAAAGGCCAACAAGACCTCTGCAAGGCGTCCCACGACCACATCGACCCACCCGCCATAGTAGCCTGCCACCAGCCCCAGGCACAAGCCGGGCAGAGCAGCCGTTAGCATGGCGACCACGCCCACGGGCAGGGAGATGCGTCCTCCGTGTAGGACTCGGCAGCCGATGTCACGCCCAAACTGGTCGGTGCCCAGCCAGTGCTCCACTGATGGGCCCAGCAGCCGGGCGTTTACATCCATGGTGAGTGCGTCGCATTCGACGATCGAAGGCAGGATGAAACACGTGCCGAGCACCAGGACGAGCACGACCGACCCCAGAGCAACCTTGGCACGCCACCACGAGGCAGGCCGCCGATCCGGCCCTGGGATCGGGCGGCGAGGAGGGTACTTGCGGGTGGGGATGGGGAAGCGACGGATACGGGAGGTTTTTGCCATCGACTCATTCGTAGACGATGCGCGGATCCAGAAAGCCGTGCGCCAGGTCCACGGTCAGGTTGATGCCCGTATAGATGCCCGCGCTGACCAGCACGACCCCCTGAACCACAGGATAGTCCTGATAGAGAATGGCATCCACCAGTGTGCGGCCCAGTCCCTGCCGCGCAAAGATGCTCTCAGTGACCACGGCACCGCTCAGCATAAAGCCGAACTGCAGCCCTATCAAGGTCAGTACCGGCGGTAGGACATTGCGGAGGGCATAGCGGACGAGAAGCACCCCTTCACTCAGCCCTTTTGCTCGGCCCACAGAGATGAACTGCTCGTCCAGCACCTCGCCCAGATGCGCCCGAACCAACCGGGCGATGCTTCCTGCCGAGGACAGTCCCATGACTGCTGCGGGCATGACCAGGTGCCCCAGCGTGCCCTGCCCGGTCGCGGGCAACCAGCGCAGCGCAAGGCCGAACACCAGGATCATCACCAGCCCTGACAGGACAATAGGTACCGAGACGCCGACCACCGCGAGATCCATACACAGGGAGTCGATCCAGGTGCCTCGCCGTTGAGCGGCGACGATGCCCAGCGGCAGACCCAGGCCGACAGCCACAAGCATCGCAGCGCCGGTCAGAGCCAGCGTCGCGGGCACCTGCTGAGCGATGAGCTGCGAAACCGTCTGTCCTGTATACAGAGATCGCCCGAGGTTGCCTCGCGCCAGGTTGAGCAAGTACAGGACGTACTGAACCCCCAGTGGACGATCGAGGCCATATTCCGCACGTAGACGGGCAACATCAGCGGCCGAACCCCCACTCTGGGCAGCCAGGACAGCGATCGGATCGCCGGGCAGTACGCGCAGGACGAGAAAGACAAGCGTGACCATCCCCAGCAGCATGGGGAAGGTGCTCAACAGCCTCTGAACGACATATCCGCGCATTCGGCCATAACTTTCACCAGGACAGAGCGCACGCGGCCCGTCCCGGAATCAGAGAGAGGCCCTTGGGATACTGGAGATCCCAAGGGCCGCCAGCGCTCAATCGAGCTTTACGTCATAGAGCAGCGGAAACCATCCTTGCGTGTCATAACGCAGCCCCTTGACCCGAGACGAGACCCCGTTCAGATTCACATAGTCGCGCACAGGGATGATCAGCGCCTGGGCCATGATGCGCTGCTGGACCTCAGCATAGATGCGCAGCCGCTCCTCCGGATCCGTTGCCCGCATGCCGGCATCCAGCAGTGCATCTAGCTCACGGTCCCGGATTTTCGCCCAGTTGAATCCACCATCCGCGTTCGAGGAGTGAAAGGAGGAGCGCAGGATGTGCGGGTCGCTGCTGGAAAGGGTAAAGGGAATGAGATGGTGCTGTCCATCGGCAGCAGCTTGCAGGGCTGCCGGGTAGGAGAGCACCTGGGTGTTGAGCCGGACGCCGATCTTGAGAAACTGGTCCTGAAGCATCTGGCCCACTTCGGGCATGAACCCCCATCCCATCAGGACTGCCTCCAAAGCGAGTGGCTGTCCCCCCTGCTCGCGGATGCCATCGCCATCTGCATCACGCCAGCCAGACTCGTCCAGCAGTTGCTTCGCCCGCTCCAGGTCGTACGGGTAAAGCCCCTCTACGCCGCTGTCATAGCCCCAGGTCACCCGGTTCAGCGGCCCATACGCAGGTGGAGAATAGCCCATGAACACCGTGTCCACGATGGCTTGTGGGTCTGTCGCGTGCAGCAGTGCCTGGCGGACGCGCAGGTCGTCTGTGGGAGGCCTGGCTGTGTTTAGAAAGACCTGCAGCGGCTGTCCAGGGACTGGCACGGCGATCAACTCAAACTTGGGATCCCTCTGCAGGCGCGGGGCATCCGCCGGAGAGATCTCTCCCATCACGTGGACTTGACCCGATTCCAGGGCAGGCGAGCGGGTGGCGGGATCGACATAGAAACGGAACTCGACCTCGTCCAGATAGGCGGGTCCCCGATGCGCAAAGAGGGGTGGCGCCCAGCCATAGTCGGGATTCCGTTTCAGGGTCAGATGGTCCTTGGGTACGTACTCGTGGAACACAAAAGGCCCTGTTCCCACCTGGTGGAACTGATACTCGTCTCCCCACGTTTTCACCGCCGTGGGCGAAGCCATCGCCAGGTATACTTGGCTAAAGGCGCTCAACAGAGGCGCATAAGGCTCCTTCAGCGTCACCCGAGCCACATACTCCTCCACGACCTGGCAGCCGTCGAAAGGCCCGAGGAGACTGATCGCCTTCGCGGACCTGGTGTCGGGGTCAACGATGCGCGCCAGGTTGAAACAGACCGCCTCAGCATTGAAGAGAGTCCCATCGTGGAACTTGACATCCCTGCGAAGCGTCAGATCGTAGACCGTGCCATCGTCCGATATGTCCCATCGCTCCGCCAACCCAGGGACAAACGTGCCATCAGCGGAAAGCCAGACCAGAGGATCGTAAACGCTGGTGAGTGGAATGCCCAACTCTGAGGATGCCCCTACGTGAGGATCGATGCTGGAGGGAGCCAGAGTGAGGCCATAGATCAGCTTCCCCTCGCCAGGAGAACGACAGGCGGCGAGGTATGGTGCCAGGAGAAGCGTCAAGATCGCTGCAATCCACATACGTTTGCTGCTATGCAAGCTGTCCTCCCGAACAGAGTCTTCTCGAAGGATCGAAAGTATTCTACTCC
>JADHXD010000072.1 GCA_016783145.1 Anaerolineae bacterium | reverse complement strand
CGCGGGCCGGCGACTGAAGGTCGCAACTACGACGCGGGCCGGCGACTGAAGGTCGCGACTACGACGCGGGCCGGCGACTGAAGGTCGCGACTACGACGCGGGCCGGCGACTGAAGGTCGCGACTACGACGCGGGCCGGCGACTGAAGGTCGCGACTACGACGAAGGGGTAACAGAATACCTCTGCGCGCGACGCACCTCGCGACCGAAGGTCGCAACTATGACGGTGCGTCGCGCGTTGCATTGAAGGCGGGTTGACCGGGCGCACAGTCCGTGATAGACTATGCAGCAAGGACAAGCAGCTTGTGGTGTGGGGAGCGGTGATATGAACCGTGTCGTCATCTGCCGGGACCCGGACTCAGTCGGGTACTATGCCAGCAGACAGGTGGTCGAGACGATGCAGCGTGCCCAGGGGCAATCAGAGGGGATCTCGACCGTGCTTGACAACAGCAAAGAGGTCATCCTCCTGGCAACCGGCCGGAGCAAGGCACAGGCGGTGGCCATTGCGCTGCTGGGCCCTGTCTCGGGATGGATACCGGCGAGCTATCTTTGCGAGCATGAGGGGTGCACCTTTTACCTGGACAAGTCCGCCGCGGCGACGTTCGAGCAGGTCCTGGAGGAAAAGGGGTGCCCGGACTATATTCAGGCGATGTGCATCGATGGCTAGTTCTTCTGCTTGCTTGGCCGGATTTGAGTTTCTGGCTGGTTCATAGTATAATCCGCTCGAATGGGAAGGGTCGCTTAGTCTGGCCGAGAGCGCACGATTGGAAATCGTGTGTGCCGCGAGGCACCGTGGGTTCGAATCCCACCCCTTCCGCCACGCACACAGGGCATCGCTCAGCGATGCCCTGATTTGATCCTCCACATGTCGGTGCACGGAGGGCTATGTCAGCATGGTGGGCTCCTCTGCGCCGATCTCGTTTCCCTCCTCCTGCGCCTGCTTTTCGAGCTCCTCCAGCGTTATCACGCTGCCTTCTTCCGCGATCTCGACGTACAGAACACCGTTCAGGTGATCGATCTCGTGCTGGAAAGCACGTGCCAGGTAGTCCTCGGCCTTCACCCTGAACTCTCGGCCTCTCAAGTCCTCGGCGGCGATGGTCACCTTCTCGGCGCGCTCCACCATGCCCACGTACCCCACAACGGACAGGCAGCCCTCCTGCCCGACCACGGTCTCGCGGCTGGCCCGCACGATCTCGGGATTACACATCACCCATCGCTCTCCGGGATGTGGATGGTCTTTGTCATCCGGCATCTCGACGACGATCAACCGTTTGGAGATGCCGATCTGCGGTGCGGCGAGGCCGATGCCATTCGCTTCGTGCATGCTGTCGAACATATCCTCAACGAGTCTGGACAACGCGTCGTCAAAGCGCGTGATTTTGTGACTGCGTTGCCTCAGGATCGGGTTTCCGATCTGCAAAATCTCACGGGTTGCCATACATTCCTTTCAACATCACTTGGTCTCAGTCTGGTGAATTGCTCGACAGGGGTGAATTGCGGATCACCTACTGTCCGACCCCAGAGGTGTTGGGGTCGGGGCCGAGGGTGGTGGAGCGTATATCTCCTGTGGCGTGGCCGTGGGCGGGATGGGCGTAGCCGTCGGCGGAGCTATCACCGGTGTGGCCGTGGGCGGGATGGGCGTAGCCGTCGGCGGAGCTATCACCGGTGTGGCTGTGGGCGGGATAGGCGTGTCGGTCGGCGGATCGATCACCGGTGTGGCCGTCGGCGGGATGGGCGTCTCGGTCGGCGTCCCTTCCGCTCCAGGCGTGGCCGTGGGCGGGAGGGGTGTCTCTGTTGGCGCCTCCGCCGTCGCGGGCACGGTGGGCGACGGCGTGGTTGGTGCTACGGTGACGGTCGAGGTGAGATCAGGTTCTGTTGTGGCGGTCGGCGTCTCTGCGCTCGGCGACGCGGTCACAGTCGACGCGGGCGTCTCCGAGGGCGTGGCCATTTGCGTGGCCGTCGCGGTCGGCGGCAGGGTCCAGGTGGGCGTGGCAGTCGGAGGCAGGGTCCAGGTGGGCGTGGCAGTCGGAGGCAGGGGCGGCAGATAGATGCTCTGCCCGGCATAGATTGCATCGCTGGCCAGGCAGTTGGCTTGCTGAACCTGGATCAGGGTTGTCCTGTGGCGGATCGCCAGCGCGTAGAGCGTCTCGCCGGGACGCACCGTATAAGACACCCAACCGGCAGGCGGGCGCGAGACGCAGGTCGCGGGCACGGGCGTTGGCGGCAGCGGCAACCAGGGCACATGCAGTCGCTGGCCCGCGTAGAGAGCTGTGGTCCGGAGGCAGTTGGCTTGCACAAGGGCAGATATGGTTGTCCCGAGTCGCCCGGCAAGGCCTGATAGGGTGTCGCCTCGCCGCACGATGTAGATCGGCCAGTAGGTGGCAGGACGGCAGACGGGCACCAGCACTGGCGCCGTTGTGGCCTTTGGCATCGGCAGCGCAGGAGGTGTCGGGAAGGGTGTGGGCGTATGGGTCGCCGTGTCCTGCGGCGTGACCTCGCTGGTCGGCGTCTGGCCGGTCTCCTGCCTGCTGGTAGGCGTAGGCGTGGATGTCCACGTGGGCAGAACTCTCTGCGTCGCGCTCGGCACAGGCGTGGCTGAAGCCGTAAGCAGGATGATGGGCACCAGCGTCGGCGTCCAGGCTGGGCGGAGCGCAGTCTTGTACGCGCCCTCTTGAATGGTCAGCACGCCACTGCCAACGATGGTGCACAGCAAGATGCTCAGAATGACCAGCCCGGTGGCGATCTCTCGCGCTAGATTGGACGCGCGCGCCTCTCCCCCGGCTTTCCGAGGCTGACTAGCCATGCCCGCCTTCTCCTGCTGCAGGCTGTGGAGCGGCCGCGCGCACCCTCAACCCACCGCCCCCTGGCATTTGTCTTAGCCCAAAGGGGAGGGTGAAATGAAAAGTAGTCCCCTCTCCCATCTCACTCTCGATCCAAACCCGTCCCTGGTGGGCCTCAACCAGTGCTTTGACGATCGCCAATCCCACGCCAGTCTCCCCCAATCCAGCGATCAGGGCTGTGTCGGCGCGGTAAAAGCGCTCGAAAGCGCGCGCTCGGTCCTCGGGAGCGATGCCTCCGCCTGTATCAGACACGGCAACATGCAGGGAGGAGGAGTCCTGGTCGTTGCGTTCTACGTAGGCGCGCACGGTGATGCTGCTCTCGACGAGAGAGGACTTGCACGCGTTCGTGAGCAGGTTGTCGATGATCTGCTGCACGTGGTCGGGGTCGGCATAGATGACAGGCAGATCTCCTATCTCGAGTCGGGCGGTAAGCTCCTTTTCTTCCAGGCGGAACTGGGCCTTTCGGAGAGCGCTCTCGATCACGCGGACCACGTCGACTGGCTCGAGCTCGATGACCAGTTTGCCTGTATCGATGGCGGTCACGCCGATCAGGTCGTTGAGCATGCCCACCATCCGCTCGATGTTGGCTTGCACGCGCTGCAGGAATTTGCGCTGGATCCCTTCTAGCTGACCCACAGAGTCGCTCATGAGCAGATCGGTGTATCCCAGGATCGACGTCATCGGGGTGCGCAGCTCCTGCGCCAGCGAAGCCAGGAATTCGTCTCTGGCCCGCGTGCGTTCGGCCGCAGCCTTGACGTCCTGGAGTGTGATGGCTGCTCCAACGTGACGGTCATCGACGAGCAGAGGTGTGATCTCGACCTGGAGCTCTTGCCTCTCGTGCTTCAGGAAGAGCGTTTCCGGCGGGGAGACCCCATCCCTGTATTGGTCGGTCGCCGAGCGAACCGCAGTATGCCACTCTTCGCCTGGCCAGAGAGAGCGCGCTTCCCCACCAACCCACTCGTCGCCCTCGATCCCCAGCATGTGCGCAGCGACGGTGTTGATGTGTACGATCCGGCCCACGGGATCGCAGAGGATCACGCCGCTGGCGATCGCGTTGAGCAGCGGGAGATCTGAATCCCGGAGCAGCGTCTGCAGCTTTCCGGACAGCAGGAATTCCAGGTCCTGCGCCCGCGCCTTGAGCGTGGAGGTAGAGGCCTGAGACTGCTCAAGCCGGGATGCGAGGTCCTCTTTTTCCTGCTCCAGGACCTGTATACGTCGTCCCAGGCTCAGGCGCATCGCATCGAGTTTGGCGACCTGTTGAGCGAGGACAGAGATGCGGTCCATGCTCTTTTTGAGGCCCTGCCCATCAGAATCGACGATCTGGGGCTGCCGCTTGAGCGTGTTGAGCTCCTGACGGAGCTGGTTGGCGTCCTCCTGAGCACGCTGCTCGTTGGTCTCTGTCTCGTACAACCGCTGGACGTAGAACGCGACTTCGGCCTGGCTTTGCTTGAGCTGGTTTTCCAGGTGCGCCCGGGCACGCACAGACTCCATCTCCAACAGACGCAGATCCGCCACCTGCTGCTCAACGTGCCCTCGCGTCTGACGGTATGCGAGCGCGTTTCCCAACGCGAGGGAAATGGGTGAGGACATCGCCTCGCACTTGCGGGCTTGCATCGGCGCAAAAGGCGTGGGCTGTCCTGGACGGCAGATGAGCATGACGCCGGTGACGGTAGAAGCGTGAGCCAGCGGCTGAATGATCAAAGGACCTGCCTGCTCGTTGCCCAGCAAGCGATGGATCTCGGCTGCCTGTCCGCTCTCCTCTGGCCCCAGCACGACAGGTTTACCACGCGTCACGGCGTAGTCAATCGCCGGGTACTCCTCTGGTCGAAACCGCAAGCCAGGCTGGGTGATGTCTGGGGCGTTGTAAACAATCGACAGCTCCATCATCTCGCTGTCCGAGTTCGGGATGGACAGTGCAAAGGCGCACAGATCCGCCTGCAGGGCCTGCGATACGCTCTGCGCCGCGGTCTCGATGGTGGTGTCTGCATCGAGCGAGGAAGACAGTTTCCGACTGATGTCCAGCAGGTCCATCAATCCGGTGATCTGGGATAAGGATTCCTGGTTGATGGACTCGAGGTGCATCGAGTGAGCGCTGAAACGCTGCACGATGATCTGAAAGGTGGATACAGCCAACATCGGAAAGGCCGCCAGGTTGGCAAGGCGAACCCAACCCGCATAGTGAGAGATCTGATCGGGTCGTGGAAGCACGGACTGCAGCAGATGCCCAGCGGCAAGGGTGCCCAGGACCACGATCAGGATGCCGTGCCTCTTGGCGGAGAGGAAAAGCAGGTAGACCAGCGCACAGATCAGGACGGCCAGTTGGCCCAGTTCCCACACCCATCGCTGCCACGAGAGGTTGTAGCGTGCGAACTCATCGGCCTGGAATGTGCCCGCCCACCCGATCGCAGCGATCACATAGAAGCCCAGGGCAAAGAGCGATGTCCCGCCGATGAACGCGTTACTCAAAGCTCGCTGCTCAGGGGGAAGCACAAAGGCCCAGCACAAGAGCAGCACCGAGAGGGTGTCCACAAAGCGCTCCAGGGGAGGAGTGAACCGGAGCAGGTCTGTGCTGTCCTGGCGGTCGAGTAAGGCGATGACAAAGGGCACAAGGCGGGCAAAGGACATCAACCCGCCGGCGATAAGCAGCCGTGGCACAGTCCCGCGGCGTTCCCCCCGCGCCCACCGGGAGAAGGCAAGTCCCACGATCGCCCAGATGCTGAAGAGCAGCACCAGGTAGTAGACCATGCCGCCTGGGGGTACGGTGAGCAAATGTACGATGTCCAAGAACACAGACATGCGGACGCCTCGACTATGTCTCGGAGGACAGATTTCGTTCCTATCAGTTGGATTGCCTACATTGTACTATATTCACTCCTCCAGGTCAACCAAAAGGAGTGACAGTTCCGTACTGGTTTCCGTTACAGTTGTGTTACAGACAGGGCGTTCGCTGGTGCGCATCACGCGTGCGGCTTGGCGGATATCCAGGGGGCGCAAGAGCACGCGGTTATGAGGCGCTGTCTGACCCTGCTCCCCAAGAAGGATTTGCAGCCTCTCTTGAGAGACCGGTGAATAGACGCCCAGTTCCACGCGTCGAGGGCCGGCGGGCAGCTCAGAGGGTAGGGTCAGCACGTGCACGTGGGCGAATATGTCTCCTGCCCTCCAGCGACCAGGGGGCAGGTACAATCCATCCCATCCCGCCGTGACCGCGTTACTGTCGTCGAGCACGTGGACAAAGATGGCCAGAGGTTCGTGGCTGCCAGATGAAGACGTGTCCAGCACGCGCCAGTAGGTGGTCATCCGCCACGGCTCGCCGGCAGCGGCCTCCGCCCGCTCGTAGGCATATCCCAGGAAGGACAGATGCCGGCCAAAGTCCAGGGGCACGCTCAACCGCTGGCGCTGCTGTTCAGAATCCCCGGCTGCGTAGGGTCCCTCGGGGCTGGCCCACAGTTCCGCGGAGGCGACCGAGGCAAGGCGCTCTTGGAGCGGGCGTCGATCCTGCCAGAGATGGGTGTCAAGGATCGCGCCGTTCGGGGCCACGTAGCCGAGATCGGCAGATCGGGTGCCATCGAGCAGCAAGGGGCCAAGCTCTGCCTCTGGTACTGAGGGGAGGAGAATGTGATCCGGCAAGATGTAAAGGACCTCTGCACCGCCAGGAAAGAGCATGCTCGCACCAGGGTAGAGTGCACTGGCGCTGGCATTGAACCAGCAGACGCGCACAGCGACGTCCGGGGAGTAGAGGTCAAAGTTCATCACGCTCCACGGATTCCAGTAGTCCACGTAGGGTGCAGAGATGCAGACCGGTGTGGAGCCCTCGAGATCTTTCACGTAGCGCGCGGCGGCAGTGATCGGTGCCTGGTATTCGTGGCGTACCTCGGGGTACCTGGGCCATTGCAGGAAGTAGTCATACCCACTTTGAAGGACAAAGACCAGCGTCACGGAGATGGCTGCCAGGCGTCCTCCCCACTGGATCCAGCGGTGTGCCTGCCCCGCGGCCCATTGCCAGATGGCGATCAAAGCCAGGGCAGGAAAGACATAGGCCGCTGGCTGGGCCGCAATGGTGTGCCCCAGACTGCCAGGCGGCCAGCTCAGCATCGCGGGAGCGATGCCGATGGACAACCACAGGAGAATGAACGCTCGCCTGGGATCGCGCCAGTGCCAGAACGAGAACGCCACACCGCCGTAGAATAGGAGAGCGGTGAGCGGGTCGAATACCGGTCGTCCAGAGATATTGTACAGCCACTCCGGGTCGCCCTGCACGCTGAACATCTTGAGCGTATCCGTGACGGCACGGAGCAGAGGCAGTGCGTTCCCCGCTCGCAGTGCGGCGAACAGCTCGCCACCCACCTGCCCCATACGCCGCTCCAATTCGGGGTGCTGGCGCAGATAGAGGACCATCGGAGTCACGATCAGGGCCGGCAGGACAAAGAAGAGGAGCAAACCCGGCCAACGACCTCGGAGCATGGGACGATGGAAGACCAGCAGGTAGAGGGTAAAGAAGGCAAAGATGACCGGCACCACCCGGCTTGCAAAGTATGTGTAGAGCATCACGCCCAGGCACACTCCGCCAAGAGCGAACCAGGGATGCCCTCGCCACCGGGTGCTGAGGGGCGCACCCAAGCCACGCCAGAAGCAGTACACGGTCAGCCCGATCCACGGGGTCAGGCTGATGTGTCGAAGTCCGACGCGGCTGTACATGAGCGACCAGAACGAAGTGGCCAGGAACAGCCCTGTAGCAGCGGCAACGCTATGTCCAAAGAGAACGCGGACAGCCAGGTACGTGGTGAGCACGCCCAGCGTGCCAAAGAGGATGGAGGTGATGCGAGCGCCGAGCACCGTCTTGCCGAGCAAGGACATCCCGGCTGCGTGAAAGTAGTGGTAGAGCGGCTCGTGCCCCCACGCCTCCTGGAAGTAGATCGGCCACTCACCGGCGTAGATATGATCGGCCATCTTGACGTTGACCAGTTCGTCAAAACGCACGCCGGGAGGCACGCGACCCAGCCACACCAGCCGCAGTCCCAGGGCCACGACGACCAACCCGCCCACTAGGAGCCATTCTCGCCTGTGCACGATGCGCTGCTCTGTCCTCTCTTTTTGGAGCCCGGCTGCCAAGCTGTGCGACTGCTCGACAGGCAGGGCTGACGGACAGCGACGCAGGCAGGCCCGAGCAGGGACCCGCAGAGACCTCTAGAAGCCTTCCAGCCGGCTCAAATCGGCGATGCCCTGGGTCAGCGCTGCGATCTCTTGTACCAGGCCCAGCCGGTTCTCGCGGATCTCGGGATCAGGGGCCATCACCAGCACCTCCCCAAAGAAGGTGTTGATCGCGGGGACAAGCGTCTGAATCGCGTCAAGCACCTCGTCGATGGACGGCTGCTCTGAGACCGTGTCGCTGGCTCTCTGAAGGGCCTTGTGAAGCGATTTGGATGCAGTTTCCGTAAAGCGCTCGGGGTCGACCGGATAGCGGGTCTGGTGATCACGCACGATCCGCGCGCAGCGTGCGTACGCGTTGAGCAGATCCATCCAGCCATCCCTCTGGATCCATTCATTCAATGCCGCCGCAGTCTGCATCGCCAGGTAGGGATCGTGATTCTGCTCTGCCAGCACGGCGTCGGCTACGTCGTAACGAATGCCCTCGTCCAGCAGCACCCCACGCAGTCGCTGAGTGATGTACTCGAGGACTTCGGCCTGGATAGACGCGTATGAGGGCACGGGGAGTTTCTTTGCAGTCCGCTCAAGCGCCGCGCGCAGGTCGAAGCGCAGCTTGGAGCCGATCAAGATCTGCACGATGCCCAGTGCGGCTCTCCGCAGCGCGAAGGGGTCACGGGTGCCTGACGGCTTGAGCCCGACGACAAAGAGCCCGGTCAGGCTGTCCAGGCGATCTGCCAGGCCGAGGACGATCCCTGGCTTGGATGCGGGCAGCGTATCTCCAGAAAAGCGGGGCAGACAGTGTTCGTAGATGGCTTCGGCGACCTCGGCGGGCTCTCCGCTGCGCCGGGCGTACTCGCGACCCATAATCCCCTGCAAGCTGGTCATCTCGACCACCATCTGCGTGGCCAAGTCCGCTTTGCACAGGTTCGCAGCCCGCTGTACAGTCATCAGCTCGGCAGGGCACAGGCGGATCATCTCTCCCAGGCGTGGGGCCAGGCGCTCCAGACGCCTGACCTTGTCGAGCATGGAGCCCAGCTTTTCCTGGAAGGTCAGCGTGCCCAACCGGGGGACAAAGTCGGCCAGGTGCCTGCGCGTATCGTTGTGGAAGAAGAATCTGGCGTCGGCAAAGCGCGCGCGGATCACGTCTTCGTTTCCCAGTCGGACAGTGGGCAGGTTTTCTTTATCGCCGTTTCGCACGGCGATAAAGTGTGGCAGGAGCTTACCGGCGTGCTCGCTTCCCGGCGCGCCGACGACGGGGAAATACCGCTGGTGCTTTTTCATCACCGAGACGAGGATGTCTGTGGGCAGCTTGAGGTACTCGGCCTCGAAATCGCCACACAGGGCCGTCGGCAGCTCGACCAGGTTGGTCACCTCATCCAGCAGTGCGTCGTCTTGGGGGATGATGCCGTTCACGCGGGCAGCCAGCGCCTGCGCCTGGTCCCAGATCATCTGCCGTCGCTGTGCCACGCTCACAACGATGTCCTGATCGGCCAAGACCTGCCAGTACGTCGAGGCCTCGGCGATCTCGATCGGCGGTGAGTTGCGCAGGCGCAGCCCGCGCGTGACGCGCCCGCTCCCTACGCCAGCATAGGCAAAGGGTAGGACCGTCTTGCCCAACAGGGCAACGAACCAGCGGATGGGGCGGGAGAACGTCACTCCCGATGCGTTCCAGCGCATGCTCTTGCCAAAGCTGAGGCCGGCGACGAGCTGAGGGAGTGCCTCCGACAGCACTTTGCCTGCCAGGCGTCCCAGCTCGCGAACGACGGCGACCACGTACTGGCCCCCCTCCAGGTCGCGCACCTGCAGTTCGCTCACCGGAACGTTCCTGCTCCGGGCGAATCCCTCGGCGGCACGGGTGGGCGCGCCGTCAGCATCATAGGCACGGCTCGCAGGAGGGCCCTTGATCATCAGCTCGCGGTCCGGCTGGCGTGCGGCTACCTTGTCGATGATCACAGCCAGCCGTCGCGGCGTGCCCTCCACGTGGATGTCGCCGTGCTCCAAGCGCAGGTCGTCCGCGAGCTGGGGAACGGCCCGGCGGAGCTGCTCCAAAGCGTCCGCCAGATCACCTGCCGGCAGCTCCTCGGTGCCGATCTCGAGCAGGAAGGTCTCCGGCTGCTGGCTGATGCCCACCGTGTCGAGTGGTGGGGGCGCACTCTCGTCCTGAGGTGCGTGCTTGAGCAGCGGATAGCCCAGGTCCTCGCGCAACTGGACGTAGGCCCTGGCCACCAGCCGTGACTGGTTGCGCATGCGGGCAAAGTAGCTCGCTCGCTCTGTCACCCCGATCGCCCCGCGCGCGTCGAGGAGGTTGAACGTATGCGAGCAGCGCAGCACATAGTCGTGCGCAGGGATGACCAGTCCTTTTTCCAGGCAAGCCAAGGCTTCGGCTTCGAACACGTCGTACATCGTGGTCAGCCGCCCCACATCGGCTACCTCAAAGTCGTAGGTACAGTGCTCCACCTCGGACCGGAGGAGGATGTCCCCGTAGGTGTTGGTTCCGTCCCAGTCGATCTCCCATACACTGCGAACCCGCTGCAGGGTCATCACGATGCGTTCCAAGCCATAGGTCAGTTCGACGGCTACCGGATCGACGGGGAAGCCACCTGCCTGCTGAAAGTAGGTATACTGGCTGATCTCCTGCCCGTCCATCCACACTTCCCACCCAAGTCCCCATGCACCCAGGACCGGGCTTTCCCAGTTGTCCTCTACGAAGCGCAGGTCGTGCTGGCGACGGTTGATGCCCAGGGCTTCGAGGCTGCTCAGGTACAGCTCCTGCGGATTGCCCGGATCAGGCTTCAGGATCACCTGGAACTGAAAGTGCATCTGCATGCGGTTGGGATTGTCGCCATAGCGGCCGTCGTCGGGGCGGTAAGAGGGTTCAACGTAGGCCACGTTCCACGGCTCGGGACCGAGCACACGCAACGAGGTCGCCGGGTTCATCGTCCCCGCGCCAAGTTTCTCGCTGTACGGCTGCCATATCGTGCATCCCTGTTCCGCCCAGTACTGCTGCAGGCGCATGATAACCTGCTGAAAGCTCAATGCTCTACCCATCTCCGATCTCCTGAACGTCCTGTAGATCACGTTCACCCTTGACCCAGGACAGGTACTGCTCCTGGTAGGCTGTGTAGCGGGCCATTTCGCGCCGACCCTGCTCTATGTCTCTGTACCGGGCCACGAACTTGGCCAGTTGAGCGCGCATCGCACCGTCCACATCGATGTCGTGCTGGCTGGCCAGCTTGAAAACGAACGCCATCAGGTCAGCCAGCTCTCCGGCCAGTTCAGCGCACAGGGCCTTGCGGCTGCGATCGGTCCCTCGGTATCCTTCCAGGCATTGCAGAACCCGCCCGATTTCGCCGAGCTCCTCGCTCATGTGCAGGAACGTGTGGCTGGGGAGGACGCGATCCCATCCGCGCTCGCGCTCCAGTTCACGCAGTTGAAGTTGATATTCGGAAAACTCCATGCCAGACCCTATTCTTCCCGTCGCAGATGTCGCAGGAATTCGACCGATTTCAGACTCCGCTCCAGGACGTAGGTGATGTAGTGCAGCATCACAGACTCCACGTCGCGGTGGGTGTTTACCTTGATGCGCAGCCGACAGCACGTCTCATAGTCGTGCGTTTGCAGGTAGCGCAACACCTTGAGTGCACTGACAGACAGGGGGCGCACCTGCCGTCCCCCTCCCGGTGAGGAGAGCTGACTTGTTCCGCAGCGTGGGCAGAGTACGCCACCCCGATCAGGGTCAAGGTAGTTGACCACTGGCCGAATCTCGTCGCTGCATCCCAGGCAGTAAAAGAGCTGAGGCTGGTAGCCCTCCAGAGCAAGGAGGCGCAGCTCGTAGAAACGGCTGGTCAGCATCAGGTCCTCGGTCTCGCACAGCCTTACCAGCGTATCGACCAGCAAGTTGAACAGGAGCTGATTCTCTTGCTCTTCTGATGAGAAGCGATCCAGCAGCTCGACCGCATAGTGCGCGTACGTGACCCGCTCGAGGTCCTCGCGCAGGGCGCGGAACGAATGAAGGGACTCGGCCTGGGTCACGATGTCCAGGGTCTTTCCCCGGGCGACGAGCAGCGTGCTGTGGGCAAACAGTTCCAGATGTCCGGCTTTTCTGCTGGTCGGCTTGCGCACCCCCTTGGCAATCACCCGCACCTTGCCTCTGGTCGGCGTGTACAGGGTCAGCAGGCGGTCGGCCTCCCCGACGGCCTGACGGCGGAGGACAACGGCCTCCGTACGGTACAGCCGCTCACGACGCTGGGACATCGACCAGGCATCTCCTGACCTAGATGCATACCAGGGAAGTACCGAGCCACACTCCGTACTTCCCTGGCGTCTGAAAACAAGGGCTCAATGTGCGGGCCTATTATATATGCTCCAGGTCCTCACGGCAAATCCTGGGCGCCGAAGAGGTCGGGAAGAAGCTCCGACACAGTCTTCATGGAGACCAATCCTTCCGGGGTAGCGACCAGTACCCGTATGTCAGGTCCGAACTCTGCCAGTACTTGGCGGCAAGGTCCACAGGGTGTGCCCCCGTTGGCGGTGACCACGGCGATGGCCTCGAACTCGCGCTCTCCCTCAGACACAGCCTTGGACACTGCCGTTCGTTCGGCACATATCGTCAGCGAATAGGCCGCGTTCTCCACGTTGCAGCCGGTGTACACCTTCCCTGACTTGCCCAGCAGTGCCGCGCCCACGGCGTACCGGGAATAGGGAGCGTAAGCGTGCGCGCGAGCCTTGAGGGCCAGGGCGATCAATTCTTGGTTGGTCATGGGTCTTTACCCTCATCTTTCGGAGGTGCCGGGCGAGCCGGAACGCCGTACACGAGCGTGTTCGGGGGCACGTCGCGGGTGACCACCGCCCCCGCGCCTGTCCGGGACTCGTCTCCGATGATCATAGGTGCGATCAGGATGCTTCCCGCGCCGAGGAACGCGTTCTTGCCGATGGTTGTGGGGTGCTTGCGCTCGCCATCATAGTTGCAGGTGATCGTTCCCGCGCCGATATTCGCCCCCTCACCGATGGTCGCGTCGCCCAGATAGCCAAAGTGGCCCATCTTGACGCCCGGACCGAGTGTGGCGTTCTTGATCTCGCCAAAGTTGCCCATGTGCGACCCAGCGCACATGCGCGCCTTGGGCCTGATGTGTCCGAACGGTCCGATGTTGCAGTCCTCTTCCATCACCGCTTCCTCGACCACCGAAGCGGTGACGCGACAACGGTCGCCGATGTGGCTATCACGGATGATAGAGTTCGGGCCGATCACACACTCTTGGCCGATCGACGTCTGTCCCGCCAGGTGCGTGTTGGCCAAGATCACGGTGTCGCTCCCGATTGTCACCGTGGCGTCGATGTAGGTCGATGCCGGGTCCTGAAGGGTCACTCCCTTCAGCATCAGTTGCTCGTTTACTCGCCTGCGGATGATCGCCTCTGCCCGGGCGAGGTGGGTGCGGTCCTCGATGCGGAGCATCTCGTCGGGATCATCCGCCAGGATCGTTTGCACCCGCTGGCCCTCGGACAGGGCCATCCGAATCACGTCGGCCAGAATGTCCTCTCGGCCAACTGAGCTGCGCGATAATGGGTCGATGTGCGACCAAAGCCAATTCCCATCCAAGCAGCAAGCACCGCAGTGGACTCGGGTGTCCTGTCCCTCGGGAGCATCCTCCCTGCCCTCCGCGATCTCGACCAGGGCACCATCGACGCCGTGGTTTGCCCTTTCACGACCCATCGGGTCATCGTCCGCCAGGGTGAGGACGGTGACTGCAGGGCGGCTCAAAGAGTGGGCTTCCAGCAAGCGGATTACGGACCTGCTTGTGAGGAGGGGCATGTCTGCGCGGCAGGCCAACACAAGGTCCGGATGTTCTCCGAGGAGGGAATGTGCCCGGAGCAAAGCGTGTCCGGTGTCCTCTCCCTGATCCAGGCAGACGTACCGAGCCGCAGACTCGCCCAGTGTGCGACGCACCTGGTCGCCGTGCTCGCCCACGATCAGAACGACTGCCTCTGCGTCTGCCTCAGAGACCGTGTGGAGAGCATACCAGGCCATGGGCATGCCTGCAAGCGGGTGCAGGACCACGCTCACCCGTGACCTGAACCGTGTTCCCCCCTCCGTCGCGAATATCAGGGCTGCCAGTCTCATCGCACTCTCTCCACATTGATGGACCCAGTGTACTCGATTCTGCCGCTGCCGACAAGTGGTTTGTACTGCTCGCCATTCAGGTGGGCGGGACGCCAGCCCTGGTCAGCGCCTGGCGCGCCGCGCTGAGCATGATGTGCTCGATGTCGGCGACACGTGCCGCGCTCCTGGCCTCGCAGTGCAAGGTGACAGCGGGCTGTGTGTTTGAGGCTCGAAACAAGCCCCAGCCATCACCGAAATGCGCTTTGACCCCGTCGGTGGATTCGAGCTTGTATCCCTGTCCCGAGAACTGCTCGCGGACAGCGGCAACCACTGCTCTCTTGAGGTCATCTGGGCACTGGAGTCGATGCTCGGGGGAGGAGCAATACCGGGGCAGGGCGTCCAGCATCGACGACAGCGGCTGCTCGGACCGCGAAAGCAGCGATAGCATCTTGGCCGTGGCGAGCATGGCATCGTCGAAGCCAAAGCCGGGATCGTCGAAGAAGAGGTGTCCGGCTGCCTCGCCGCCCATGATCGCCCCAGCCTTGCGCATCGTCTCGTGGACAAAGGCATAGCCAACGGGGCAGGAGATAGGCTCCCCACCCATCGAACTCACGGTCTCCGGCACAGCCTGGGTGCAAGAAAGCTCATAGACGATCCTGGCCCCGCGTCGCGTAGCGAGTGCCTCCCTGGCGAGGAGCGCGAGCAGCCGATCGCCCAAGATCCGTCCTCCTCTCTCGTCGACCATGACCAGTCGATCGCCGTCTCCGTCATAGGCCAGTCCCGCGTCGGCTCCCTCAGCGATGACGCGCGTCGAGAGTGCACTGAGCGCACCTGGAGCGGCCGGATCAGGCACGCGGTTGGGGAAGCGGCCATCGGGGTCGCAGTAGAGAGGGATCGCATCGCAACCGAGCATCTCGAGCAAGGGAAGCACAATTGGGCCCGCGGCCCCGTTGCCGGCATCGACGACCACCTTGAGCGAACGCGCGATCTTGACCCGGGTGCGAATTGCTTCCAGGTATGCTGCTGTTGGCTGGGCGCAGTGAAGCCTGCCACATCCCTGTCGCAGCGGCCCACTCACAGCGGTCCTGTAGATGCGCTGGAGTTCGGGACCCTGCACAGTATGGTCGGTGCGGATCTTGAGCCCGTTGTGGTTGGGCGGGTTGTGACTGGCGGTGACCATCAGCCCTGCGCCGGCACGATAGTGATCGGTGGCAAAGTTGAGCAGCGGTGTGGGGCAGGATCCGATGTCAATCACCTCCATGCCGGTCGCAAGGAGGCCCTCCCTGAGTGCAGCGGCCAGGAGGGGAGAGCTGAGGCGATAGTCACGCCCTACCACAACGTCCGGCATGTTCGCCTCGCCCAGAAGGGTGCCGATCGCCCCGCCGATGAGGGCCATGTCCTGGACGGTGAGCGAGTCGCCGGCGATCCCACGAATGCTGTAGGCGCGAAAGATGCTAGGGTTCACGGGTAGGATACCTGGTTTCAGATCGGAGGTCTGGACGAGGCGGTGGGCGATGAGGGATGCATCATATCTCGGCCTGAGGCAGATACTTGACCAACTCGCGCCGCAGCTCACCCTTGATCGCGGACAGTTGCCTCTCGGACTCGGCTTCGAAACGCAGAGAGAGGCAAGGCTGTGTGTTTGAGGCCCGGACCAAGGCCCACGAGCGATCGTCAAAGTAGATGCGCGCTCCGTCGAGGTCGATCACTCTGTGCTTGTCGATGAACGCTTGCCGGATCTTTTCGACGATCTCTGCCTTGCGAAAGTCGGGACACGGAATCCGCAGTTCAGGCGAACTGACGTACGTCGGCAATCCTGCCCACGTGTCCTCAATCAGTTCGCTCAGCGGCTGACCGGATGCGGCAATGTATTCCGCCATGCGGCAGGCGGCAAAGAGCGCATCATCAAAGTCTATCGGTGGATCGTTGAAAAAGACGTGGCCGCTCAACTCCCCCCCGAGCACGGCCCTTTCCTGGCGCATGAGAGGCAGGATAGCCGTGTTTCCGCACTTGGACATCACCGGAATCCCGCCGTACTTGGCGACCCCATCAAACAGGGCTTCTGAACAGCGGACTTCGAATACCACCTTGGCGGGCCCTTCGCGGAGTGCTTCGCGAGCGTAGAGGAGCAGGGAACGGTCGGTGGGGATGATCTGCCCGCGCTCATCCACGATGCCGATGCGATCACCGTCTCCATCAAAGGCGAATCCCACGTCGGCGCCGCTCTCCCGAACCACTCCCACCAGGTCGCGCAAGTTGTCTTCGTCGGCCGGATCGGAGGGGTGGTTGGGGAAGGAGCCGTCGGGTTCGCAGTAGAGCGGGATCACATCGCATCCCAGATCGCGCATCACACCCACAGCCAACGGCCCGTTTACCCCGTTGCCCGCGTCGATGACGACCTTGAGCGGGTGAGCCAGGCGCACCTTTTGCTGAATGCAGTGCCGGTAGGGGGTGATGACGTCAGCGGTCGTCACCCGCCCCTTGCCGCTGGTAAAGGCCCGATGAGCGATCAGGCGTTCGACGTGCTGAAGTCCTTCCCCAGCCAGCGGATCGGCACCGACCTGGAGCTTGAGACCGTTGAACTCGGCAGGATTGTGGCTGGCAGTGACCTGCACCGCACCGTCGACGAAGAGGTGGTTGACAGCAAAGGAAACCAGCGGACTGGGCACTTGCCCGAGGTCGATGACATCGCAGCCAGACGCGAGCAGGCCCTTCAGTGCAGCCGCGTGCAGAGGCCCCGACGTGCTTCGGGCGTCGTGGCCGATCGCCACTCGCTGCCGGCCCGTCCGCCGCTGGACATATGTGCCGAACGCCTGCCCCATCGTCTCCATCGCCCCGGCAGTCAGATCCACGCCGACCACGCCGCGTACGTCGTATTCTCGGAAGATGGACCGGCTGACAGACAGCCGGCGCTGGAGGGCATAGTCTTCGAGCAAGCTCAGGATCGCGGCGGACAGGTGGGCAGGGTCGTGGCGAACCATGATCTTATGCTCGCCGCTGCGCTCATCCGCCTCAAGACGCTCGTTCGCCAGGTTGTGCTCCACCAGGATGGCGCCCTCGATCATGGTCACCTGCTGGGGCGTGCCAGCAAAGAGGACGACCTGTGACTCATCGGTCACGACCCACTCCGGCTCGACGGGTTGAGCGGCTTCGCTCCGGTACCGCTCCAGAACGGCCTCGCTGATGCCGTTGCCCAAGTTGGCCAGCACATAGTCCAGGCGAAAGCCGCAGTGAATCTGGATGGCGCGCACGTGGTCGGCCACAGAGTATCCGTCTGTCTGGTGGGGCTGAGTCATCAGGTTGCAGACAAAGATCTTGCGCGCGCTGCTCTGGCGGATCGTGTCGTTGATCTCTTTGATCAGCAGGGCAGGAATGAGGTTTGTGAACAGCGATCCAGGTCCGATGACGATGGCATCCGCTTCCTCCAGTGCTCTGATCACCTCTGGGGTCGGGCGAAAGTCGGTAGCGGGCGTGTCGGAGGACTCGGAGACCAGGAACACGCGGCGGATGGGCGACACTTTGCCCCTGGCGATCTCGGCTTCTCCGCGCAGGATCGTCTGATCCTCAAGCTCGGCTCGCACCTGCACGGTATCCAGCGTGGGGATCAGCACCTCATCGGCCGTGATCCCGATCTCGGAATGAAGACGGGCGAAAGAGGCGCCGGCATTGGCAGGCGGAACGACCCCGATCTCGTCCCAGGGGACGTGATGGCGCATGCGCAGGAGCATGGACAGTCCACTGGTGCCTGCAAAGATGACCACTTTGGGCCGCTTGACCGGCGCATAGTGGCGGTAGACGGCGTCGAGGAGCTTTTCCCCCTCTGACATCAAGGGGTAGAACAGCCGCTCGCTCAACTTGGCGAGGGAAACACCGATGATCGCCAACCCGATCACAGCGACGATGACCGCGCGCACCGGGCGAGGAAGGAACTGCAAGGTGAGGTAGGGAAAGAAACCGGGGACGCGAGTTGTCCTGTAGATCTGAACCTGGATGTATGCTACGCTGAGGGCCAGGAAGACGATGCCGACCAAGAGCAGCAGCAGCCAGCGCTTGATGCGCATCCCCGGCATCAGCAGTACCCAGAGTCTCTTCACGCTTGTTCTCCGCTCTGCCGGCAGTACACAACGAGGTGACCCCAAGACGTCTCTCGGGTCACCTCCGACTCGGTCACCAACTGGGGCGGCAGGATTCGAACCTGCGGATAATGGCTCCAAAGGCCACTGCCTTACCACTTGGCGACGCCCCAACAATTTTATTCTATCACATCCGTTCTGATCTGGCAAGCCCAGCGGGCTCCTGGTGATCACCTGAATCCCACCGCGGAGCCACGGAGAGCACGGACACGGAGTGGAGAGCAAAGAGCATCAGACCTATGTGTCCTTCGCAAAGCGGGGCGAAGGACAGCGCCTCCGTGGTGAGAAGGACCTCCCTCGATGCTGGCGCCGATCACTTGTGGGCAATCACCAGCAACCAGCTCGCGACTTTTGCTGGGGCCCAGCGAGGGATGCGTCCTAGCTTGCCCCGGCAATCGCCTCCAGCACCATACGACGCGCAGCCTGGTAATCGGCCGGGTGCAGGGAGTACAGGTCCTCTGCCCTGGCGGAGGCCACGCCAGCAAAGTCCGAGATCTTGTCAGCGCGCAAGATGCGGGCAAAGGCAGCTTCCAGCAGTTCTCCAGCCTGGTTAGCGGGCAGGACGCGTTCTGCGAGCCTGAGCAGCTCATAGTCCTGCGCTGCCATCCGGAGCGCTTCGTAGCGCAAGGTTTCAACGGGTGCGCCGTCCTTGCCGGGCAGCACAAAGAACATATCCCCCGCGCTCCAATGCGGTGCGCGCCAGCTCACACGGTTCCAGGGCTCGGCCGGCCAGAGGCAGAAGGCCCAGCGCAGGAAGCCATCGAGCTTGAGACGGTGGGTGAGCCAGCCGTACAGCACACCCTCCACCAGGGGCGAATGGAGAAAGGTGTTGGGGATCGGGGGCCAGCAGCAGACATACCACGACATTCGCCCTCCCTGTGCACGAAGCTTACCGGCCAGGGCTGCGGTCAGATCGGGATCGCGGCACGCCAGGGGCAGCACAGGCACGGCATCCACGACCTCGGGCGGCGCGTCCTCCATAAACTCAAAGTGGTTGATCGCCACCTTGTAGGTAAAGCCGGGCGCAGCGGCCTTGACGAACGCCAGGCGCTCGGCAAAGGCGTCTAGCTCTCTTGGTTCGTCGGCAATGATTCGCACTCGTTCCAACAGGTCCATCTCCTGCAGGTGATCGTGCAAAGCGCGGATGAACGTGCTCAGCTCGTCAGCAGTACGCAGGTAGGTGATCGTCCCTGTCACCCGGTCGTAGCACCGGACTCGGATTGCGTCCGGCGCGTCAGGGGCGACCTTTCCGAACCCAAAGGCCTCGTCCACCCAGACGTTGAGCAGTCCAAAGATCTCGATCTCACGGTCGATTCCATGCTTGTCGGCCAGGGCGAGTTGACGATCCAGCAGGCGATAGTCAAAGAGCAGCCGCCCGGTCTCGTCGCGGGCTACGTCCACGACCGCGTGCTCGTACAGGTAGGAGGGATAGGAGCGATCTCGGAAACACCGCTGACCGGACCAGGGGATCTCGGCAGCGATGACACTGACGGCTTTTTGCCCCAACTGCGCCAGGCTGGCATAGTACGCGTCGATCAGCGCAAAGTGGGCGTCGCTCCACAGAGGGACGTGGTGGTAGCGGGCGATCGACGTGCAGTGCTGCCACAGGTCGAGGTGATAGGACCAGTCAGCGACATCGGGTAGGGTCACGTCGGCGACCTGCAGATGGACGCACCCTTGCCAGCAGAGCTCCTCGTCTTCGAACCCGTACTGTGTGTATGCCGTGACCTGTCCCTCGTGCATACCCGAACCGAGGTCTGAGGGGATGCGAATGCGCACATAGACAGCCTGTGGACGATAGGCGGGCACCTCTGCGTAGCCGGCCCGGTCGAGGGTTTCCATCCACAGTCGTCGGTCATCTCCCTCGGCGTATCCGATGACCAAGGTCTCGACTGCGTTGGCAGGCAGCGTGGGAAAGCGTACGGACAGGCGAACGCGCGGCTGAAAGCCGAGCGGATGCAGCCAGTTGCTGCGATCCACCGCCAGCACATAGTCCTGCTCTGCGCCAAGGCGGATTTGCAGGCCAACGACCTGATTGCGCGCGCCGATGACGAAACTCTCTGGTGTCGTGCCCGCCATCGGGTCGCTCACTACCCGATCCCAGGTTGACTTACGCATTGCATCGGCAAAGCCGATCTGTACCTGGATGTGCGACATAGCTCCTCCTCCAGATGGATGATCGAAAAGGGATCCCTGCCAGGGATGGCCCACAACGGTCGAACGAACAGGGCAGTGCACACCGTGGGACGTCAGTCGCCAAAGCACGTGCCGACCAACCGCGCGCTGCGGATCCAGGCGTGGTCGAGGGGCACGGTCTTCCGGCGTCCAGCCACCTTCTCCAGCGGAACAAGCGTGCATTTCTGGCCTCTGACGGCGACCATCACGCCGTACTTGCCTTTGTCGATGGCTTCGGCACACAGGGTGCCCAGCCTGGTAGCCAGCAAGCGATCGGTCGGCGACGGCACACCGCCGCGCTGCAGATGCCCCAGGGCGGTCACGCGGGCTTCCGGTCGGGTCAGTCCCTGAAGCTGGCGCGCCAGGCGTACGGAGGTCGGCTCGGCCTCGATCGACGGTTCCTCAGAGGCAGCGCTGTCCGTCTTTTCTCCGCATCTCGCGGTCTGCTATGGGCCATACGCTCTCTGTTCGCACGCGGTGAGCGCGCTCTCAAAGACCTCCATCGCCTCGTCCGCCTGTTCTCTCGTGATCAACAGCGGAGGGCTAAAGCGCAGGCTGCTCTTCCCGCAGCCCAGGGTCAGCAAGCCGCGCCAGTAGCACTCTTGCATCAGATCGTTTCTCAGCCCGGTCGCGTACTCCTTGGTGGTCTTGTCCTCGACCAACTCGACGGCGATCATCAGCCCTTTTCCGCGCACATCTCCGATGCTGGGGTGCCGGGCCTGTATGGCGGAAAGGGCATCAAGCACGTGCTCACCCATCCGCGCTGCGTTGTCCACCAGCCCATTCTCCAGGAGGTCGATGGTGGCCAACGACGCGGCACAGGAGACGGGATTGCCCCCAAAGGTATTGGCGTGCGATCCGGGCTCCCAGTCCATCACGCTCTTGCGCGCGATGGTTGCTCCCAAGGGCATTCCCGAGGCGATGCCCTTGGCCAGGGCGATGATGTCTGGCTCTACGCCCCAGTGCTCGATGGCGAACATCTTGCCGGTGCGACCCAGGCCGGTCTGTACCTCGTCCACGACAAACAGAATGCCGTGCTTTTGACAGAGATCGCGGATCCGGCCATAGTATGCCGCCGGCGGCACGATGTACCCGCCTTCCCCCTGGATGGGCTCAACAAACAGGGCGGCAACCTCCTGCGGTGGACAAACGGTCGCCAAGACCACGTCTTCGATGTACTGCACACAGTAGACGTCACAGCGAGGGTAGTCGAGATGAAAAGGGCATCGGTAGCAGTATGCATAGGGCACGTGGGTGACGCCCGGTACCAGGGGTGCGAACCGGTTGCGCTGTACGACCTTGGATGCTGTCAAGGAGAGCGATCCCATTGTGCGTCCGTGGAACGCGCCAATGAAAGCCAGCGCTCGGGGACGACCAGAGTGATACCGCGCCATTTTGAACGCGGCTTCCACGCTCTCCGTACCCGAGTTGGCGTAGAAGACCCTGGTCTCCTCCTCGATCGGAGCCAGCGCGTTCAGCTTTTCGGCCAGTTGGATCTGCAGGGGGTAGTAAAAGTCCGTGCCGGACATATGTATGAACCGGGCGGCTTGATCCTGGATGGCTTGGACTACCTGGGGATGGCTGTGCCCGGTCGCGCAGACGGCAATCCCCGCACAAAAGTCAAGGAACCGTTTTCCGTCCAGGTCCCAGACCTCCGCGCCGCGCCCGTGATCCATCACAAAGGGATAGGGTCGTGTAGTCGAGGGGGTGAGGTTCTGTCGATCGCGCTCGATCCACGCCTTGCACTTGGGACCGGGCTCATCCATCTGTGTCGTCATTGACGCGATCCTCCATGGTGAGGTAGTGTGTCCATCCCCCTGGGTGCTCCTGGGCAGGTGCGAAAGCGCGCCTTTGCCTGGTGCCGGGATGGTGGCGGTGTCCTGGAACAGATCACAAGCCAGGAGAGACTTGCCCTCAGCTCAGATCACGGACAGCACGGCACCGAGTGGTCACGGCAGCGGCATTGGGGGAAAGATGTCACTCCACGTCTTGCCGGACTGCAGGTCAGCTTGCAGGCGCAGGGCAAAGGCCAGTCCAAGCGGGACCACGCTGGAGACGAGCAGCACGAATCCGCATCCAGACCGCTCCACCTGAGCCTGCAGCGTACCGGCGACAGGACGAGGGGGGGCGTTGCGGACAGAGAGACCGGCCACGGGTGCAACCATGCCTCTGCTGCGCCGCCGGTCGCCGAAGGAGAGCACGAATGCCAGGAGCCAACTCGCGAACCCCACGAGAGAGAGGGACAGCGAGAATCCCAACGGGTCGGACCTGAACAAGAGAGGCCAGACGAGCAGCGATACCAGAACCTGCCCACCGCCGACGAGCCCGATGGTGAGCGCAAAGTCGCGCACGCTTTTCCAGATCGTCCGGACGAGCTTTTCCCAGCTCCTGGACGCCAGCATCACTACCCTCCCGCTGCCCTTGCACCGAGAGCCCCCGGCAGAGCTTGTCCGGCTCACGGCGTACGGTGCTTGAGGCTATTGTACCCTATTCTCCCGCGATCTGCAAGCAGGTCCCGGCCTGATTTGACAATTCACCCAGGATTCGGTATAATGTGATACGTATCTGGCAAGGGGCATTCGTCTAGCGGCCTAGGACATCGCCCTCTCAAGGCGAAGACCGCGGGTTCAAATCCCGCATGCCCTACTGACAGCTCAGCCCGTTGAGCGGGGGACGCAATATTCGTAAAACTGCCGCCGTGGCGAACCGCCACGGCGGCAGTTTTTGTGGCTGCACGCAGGCGCCTATGTCTGTAGGGTAGTGAGGCCGGGGCGCTGCTTCGCATAGCGGACCGTCACCCGACGATCCGGCCGATCAGGTATCGGCCTGCAGGCAGAGATAGCGCGGTGCCTTTTCGACCTGGTCGGCGTAGAGGCCACGGTTGTCCACAGGTAGGAGGGCAGCGATCTGTCCCATCATCTCGGTGGTGATCTGCTCGCGCACGGCCTGGCGGACGCGTCCTTCCGGTGGCGAGAGGGTAAAGGGGGCACCCACGACCACACGAACCGGCGTACGGCGCAGCCGCTTGAGATTCGGCCAAAAGTGCTCCAGCCCGATAAAGGCTACCGGATAGACGGGGATGTGCGTTCCCGCGTGAAGCAAGACCACCGTGATGCCAGCGTTGCCCTTTTGCAGGCGCCCGTTGCCGCTCCGTGTCCCTTCGGGAGCGATGTAGAGAGCCCAGGCGGCCTGCAGGGCTTCCACACAGGCCCGGATGGCGCTGAGGTCGGGTGTGCCTCGTTCGACAGCGATGGCGTCCACCGACCAGGCCATAAAGTTAAAGAGGAACCGCTGGTAGGTCTCGGTCGCTGTCATGCCCTTGATGTAGCGGCGGTTCATCGTATAGGCCAGAACCGGATCCATAAAGTTCACATGGTTCCCGATCAGCACAATGGGCCCTGTGTCGGGGATGCGCTCTGCACCCACGGTCTCTAGTTTGAGCAGCATCGAGACGATGTGCCGCAGGATGCCCACCACGAGCTTTCCAAGCCAGTATCTCTTGGGTTTGGTCATATGCCCTCTGGTTCACAGACGACCTGGAGCTGGCGAGGAAGCATCTCCAGCTCGATGTACCGGCCGTCGGTTAGATAGATCTCGCCATCTGCGTGGCTGGTCAGTCCCCCCTCGGCGCGAACCACGATGCGGCGGGCGCGCATGCCACTCACGGAGGGGTGTGCCAGTTGGGTGCCCCGCATGTACATCGCCATCAGCCGCAGGATGGTCAGGCGCGTGGTCTGCACAGCAAGGGTCAGGTCGAACATGCCGTCGTCGGGCAGTGCCTGTGGGGCGACATAGAACCCGCCGCCGAGGCGCCTGCCGTTCATGATCGAGATCATCAGGAAACGCCCCGTCAGCGTCCGGTCGTCTGCCTGCACGGTGATCATTGGCGCGTCAAAGTAGAGGAACAGGGTCTTGAGGGCGGCAAGAACAAAGGCAGGGGTACCCGTGAGGCGCTTGATCTTGAGCACTTCTATCGTCCTTGAGTTTAGATAAATGATCAGGGCGGCCCGCGACTTGCGCGAAACCGCCCGATGGTAGAAACTTATGGGACCCAATCCCCCAGGAGGTTTCTACCATGAAGCAGTTTACCAAGTTAATAGAGTTTCGTCAAGCCAT